>NZ_JASATG010000008.1:0-199578 GCF_038440195.1 Pseudoduganella sp. OTU4001
GGGGGGGGGCCGCGGGGGGGCCCGCCGCCTCTATCTGTTGGGGGGGGGGGGCCGGCCCCTTTTTTTAGGGCTTTATCCGGCGGGGGGGGGGGGGGGGGCCCAGGGTTCGGCGGGGGGGTTTGGGGCCCCCCCCGCCCCCAGGGGGAGACGATACCCCGTTTTTGTGGTCGGGAAGCCTGGTGGTGCAGGGCGACGGCATCGCTCGCGTCACCGCGACCGGGGCGCGTACCGCGCTGGGCCAGATTGGCCGCAGCCTGCAGGATGTCGGCGTCGAGCTCTCGCCTCTGCAGCGCGGCGTTGCCCGCATGGTGAGGCTGATGGTGATGGCCGCGGTGGCCGTCAGCGTGCTCGCCACCTTCCTGTACGGATTGCGCGGCGGGGACTGGATGCCTGCCATCCTGGCCGGGATCGCACTGACCATGGGGCTGCTGCCGGAGGAGTTTGCCGTGATCATGACCGTCTTCCCGGCGCTCGGCGCCTGGCGCATGGCGCGGGCGCAGGTGCTGACGCGGCGTCTGGCTTCAATCGAAGCGCTCGGCTCGATTACGGTGCTGTGTACCGACAAGACCGGCACCCTGACTGAGAACCGCATGCACGTCGAGCAGTTGTATGCGGGCGGCGAATTCCTGCGGCTGCCGGCCGGACCGGACGGCTTGCCGCTGGCGTTCAGCGATCTGGTGCGCTTTTCTTCGCTGGCCAGCAAGCCGCGCGCAAGCGATCCGATGGAGCAGGCACTACACACCCTGGCAGACGTCGGTCGAGCGGATCGCCCTTTGCGCGAATATCCTTTGTCACCCTCGCTGCGGGCCATGTCCCAGGTGTGGGACGACGGCGATGGCGAATTGGTGACCATCGCCGCCAAAGGGGCCCCTGAAGCGATCGGCGCACTGTGCCATTTGAACGACGCCGACCTGGCCGACTTGCGCAGTGCAGCTGACTTTATGGCAGGCCAGGGGTTGCGTGTATTGGGCGTGGCGCGCGCCGTACACGCCGCCGCTTCGTTGCCGCCGGAGCAAGCTGGCTTCAGCTATGTGTTCCTCGGGCTATTGGGATTGGCCGATCCGTTGCGCGCCGAAGTTCCGGCTGCCATCGACCAATGCCATGCCGCCGGCATCCGCGTCATCATGATCACGGGGGACTATCCGGCCACGGCGGTCTATATCGCGCGACGTGCCGGCTTGCCGGACAGTGGGGTGCTAAGTGGGGACGAGATTAGCCAGATGGATGACACCCGATTGCGTGAGCGTTTGGCCCAGGCGACGGTCTGTGCCCGCATCACGCCGCTGCAAAAATTACGGATCGTGGAAGCCTTGAAGGCCAATGGTGAGGTGGTGGCGATGACCGGCGATGGCGTTAATGATGCGCCGGCGCTGAAATCGGCCCACGTCGGCATCGCCATGGGACAGCGCGGCTCCGACGTGGCGCGCGAGGCGGCAGCGCTGGTGTTGTTGGACGACAACTTTGCCTCGATCGTGCGCGGCATCCGGCTGGGACGCCGGATCTTCACCAATATGCGCAGTGCGATGTCGTATGTGGTGGCGATCCATGTCCCGATCGCCGGCATGGCCTTGCTGCCGGCGTTCCTTGGCTGGCCGGTGTTGCTGTTTCCAATGCACATCGCATTCCTTGAGTTGATCATCGACCCGACATGTTCGCTCGCTTTCGAAAACGAGGCCTCCGACGCCGGGGCGATGGAGCGCCCGCCACGGCCGGTGAACAGCCCCTTGCTGGACCGCCCGACGCTGACACTGGCCGCGATCCAGGGCGTGGTGGGCCTGGCGGCCGTCGTGCTGGCCTATGCATGGGCCTTGCCGCAACTGCCGGAACCGGCCGCGCGGGCGGCGGGCTATGCCGTCCTGGTGCTGGTCAACCTGTCGCTCATCTTCTCCAGCCTGCCGCAGCGCCGCAGCCTGCAGGCCCGGCTGGCCGGTTCCAACCGGGTCCCGCTGGTCGTGGCCGCGGTGACCGGCGTCATGCTGCTGTTGGCGCTGTACCTGCCCATGGTGAAACGCGTCTTCCAGTTCAGTGCGCTACCAACTTCCGCCTTGCTGCTGGTGATGGCGTGCGGCCTGGCCTGCTATCTGGTGAATCTTGCTGCCGGCAGGCTCATGCCGCGCAGGCCGGCAATTGATTGAGGAGGTCGTATGAGCGTACGCAACCTGGAATACCTGATGCAGCCGCGCTCGGTGGTGGTGGTCGGCGCATCGGCACGGCCCCACAGCGTTGGTGCAACGGTGCTGGCCAATGTCTTGCAGGCCGGGTTCACCGGCCGGGTCATGGCGGTCAATCCGAAATACACCGAACTGTCGGGGTGCCAGGTCGTGCACCGTGTCCGCCAATTGCCGGTCGTGCCGGACCTGGCGGTCATTTGCACGCCGCCGCACACGGTGGCGCAACTGGTGAGCGAACTGGGGCATTTGGGCTGCCGCGCCGCAGTGGTGATCACCGGCGGCATGAGCGCGGCGCACAAGGCCGCGATGCTGGACGCGGCGAAGCCCCACCTGCTGCGCATTCTTGGTCCGAACGGGGTTGGCTTGCTGGTGCCGGGGATTGGCCTCAACGCCAGTTTCGCCCATGTGCCCGCGCTGCCCGGCAAGCTGGCATTCGTATCACAGTCGGGCGCCCTGGTGACAGGCGTGCTGGATTGGGCGCACTCGCGCGGCATCGGCTTTTCGCGGTTCATCTCGCTGGGCGACAGCAGCGACGTGGATTTTGGCGATGTGCTGGACTACCTGGCGGCCGACCGCGCCACCCAGGCCATCCTGATGTACATGGAAGATGTGCGCGCTGCGCGGAAATTCATGTCGGCGGCGCGCGCCGCCTCGCGCAGCAAGCCGGTGCTGGTGGTGAAGGCAGGCCGGTTCGCCGAAGGAGCGAAGGCCGCCAATTCGCACACCGGTGCGCTGGCGGGGAGCGACGCGGTGTACGACGCGGCCTTCCGCCGCGCCGGGATGTTGCGCGTGCTGACCACCGAGGAGTTGTTCGACGCGGTGGAGACCTTGTCCAGCGCCCGCCCTTTGACGGGCGAGCGGCTGGCGATTCTGACCAACGGCGGCGGACCGGGCGTGCTTGCCACCGACGCCCTGATCGGCAGCGGCGGCGCGCTGGCGACACTGTCGCCCGCCACCTTGAGCCGCCTCGACGCCGTGCTGCCCGCGAGCTGGGCGCGCGCGAATCCGGTCGACATCATCGGCGATGCGCCGGTGGGACGATACAGCGAAGCCCTGTCGGCGCTGCTGCAGGACGATGGCGTGGACGCGGTCCTGGTGATGCATGCGCCGACGGCCATCGTGCCTGCGCTGGAAGTGGCGCAGGCGGTGGCTGAGGCAGCGCGCGGCGCCGAGCGGAATATCCTGGCCTGCTGGCTGGGCGGCGATGCGATGGTCGCGGCACGGAAGGTGCTTGACCAGGCTGGCATTGCGACTTACGCAACCCCCGAGGATGCCGTGGACGGGTTCATGCAGATGGTCAATCACCGCCGGGCGCAGCAAGCGCTGCTGGAGGTGCCGGCCGCCTGCAGCCGCGAGTGCCGCACGGACCGGCGTCGGGCCCGGACGGTGATCGAGGATGCACTGCTGCGCGGCGCCAGCATGCTCAGCGAGCCGGAAGCCAAAGAGGTGTTGGCCTGCTATGGCGTGCCGGTGGTGGAAACGGCGATCGCCGACCGGGTGGAGGCGGCGGTCATGCTGGCTGATCGCATGGGCTATCCGGTGGCGTTGAAGATCCTGTCGCCCGACATCAGCCATAAGAGCGACGTCGGCGGCGTGGTGCTCGACCTTGGGACGGCGGCCGAGGTGCGTGCGGCGGCGCTCGCGATGCGCGCGCGGCTGCATGCGCTGCTGCCGGATGCGCATGTGCGCGGATTTACGGTCCAGGCCATGGCGCGCCGTCCGGGCGCGGTTGAACTGATCGCCGGTGCGAGTACCGATCCCGTGTTCGGTCCCGTCATCCTGTTTGGGCAGGGCGGCATTGCCGTGGAAACGATCGGCGACCGGGCGCTGGCGCTGCCGCCGCTGAATCTGACGTTGGCGCGGGACCTGATCGGACGGACCCGGGTGGCGCGTCTGCTGGCCGGCTACCGCGGCCGCCCTGCAGTCGACGTGGATGGCGTGGCCATGGTGCTGGTGCGGCTCTCTGCGCTGCTGGCCGACCTGCCGGAAGTGCTGGAACTCGACATCAACCCGCTGCTGGCCGATGAACATGGTGTGCTGGCGCTTGACGCACGCATGCGTGTGGCGCCGGCTACTACGCGCGGTGCACAACGCTTTGCCATCCGTCCCTATCCCGAGGAGCTGGAAGAAGCGCTGCAGTGGCAAGGTGCGCCGATGGTATTGCGCCCGGTGCGCCCGGAGGATGCGCCGCAGCACGCCGCCTTCTTCGCCGCGTTGAGCGCCGAGGACGTGCGCTTCCGGATGTTTTCAGCGATGCATGGCGTCTCCCCCGCGCAATTGGCGCGCTGGACGCAGATCGATTATGACCGCGAGATGGCGTTCATCGCCACGCGGCAAGGGCCGACCGGTCCCGAGACGCTGGGGGTGGCGCGCGCCGTGGCCGATCCCGATAACGAGCGCGCGGAGTTCGCGGTGGTCGTGCGTTCGGATCTGAAGGGACGCGGACTGGGGACCATGCTGATGAATAAACTGCTGGGCTACTGCCGGGCCCGCGGTACGCGGCAGGTGGTGGGCGAGGCGCTGCCGGACAACGAACGGATGTTGCAGCTGGCACGCAGGCTGGGCTTCGCGCTCGAGCCGGCGCCGCCGCATGGTACGGTCGCGCTGCGCCTGGTGCTGCACGAAGGCATAGGAGAACAGCATGGCCGCGCGGACTAGATGTGGCTGCGCGCTGGCGTGCCTGCTGGCGTTGGCAGGATGCGTCACGGCAGGGCAAAAGCCGGACGTGGCGGCACTGGCGCCGGCGCCTGCGCCGCTGGAGATTCCGGCCAGCTGGTACCGGGAGATGCCTGCCAGCGGCACGCCAGGGCTGGGCAGTTGGTGGCAGCGTTTTGATGACCCGCAATTGACGGCGCTGGTCGACCAGGCGTTGGCGCGCAATACCTCGCTCGCGCTAGCCTCAGCCCGTTTGCAGCAGGCGCGGGCGCTGCGCGACCTGGCCGGCGCCGGGCTGTCGACCCAGGTCAGTGCCAGCGCCTCGGCCGAAAACCTACGGCAGCGGGGCTTTGCCAGTCAGAGCAGCTATAGTGCCGGGCTCGATGCCAGCTGGGAGCCTGATCTCTACGGCTACCGGAAAGCGGGCCTCGCCGCAAGCGCCGCGGCGCTGCACGCGGAGGCCTTGACGCTCGCCGATGGGCAGGTGAGTGTGGCAGCCGAAGTCGCGTTGACCTATATCGAGTTGCGCGGCGTCCAGCAGCGCGAGGCGTTGGCCGATATACATGTCAAGCGTCAGTTGATCCTGACCTTGCTGGCTGCTCAGCGAACCAATGAGGACGCCGGGTTGGACCGCGACCGCGCGCGTGCCGCGCTGGCCCTGTCCATGGCTGAGTTGCCACGCTGGCGGGCCAGCCGCGCGCAGCTGGAACACAGCCTGGCCCTGCTTTGCGGCGGCGCGCCCGGCGCATTGGCAACACCGCTCACGGCTGGCGCAGCGGTACCCCAGGCGCCGGAAGGGCTGGCTATGAGCCTGCCGGCCGATACGCTGCGCCAGCGTCCCGACGTGCGCGCCGCGGCGGCGCAGGTCGACGTGGCGTTGGCCCGCTTGGGGCAGGCCGACGCCGCACGCAAGCCGGTAGTGCGGCTGGAGGGCAGCATCGGCTTGCACGGCATCGGTTTTGGCGGCAGCGGCAGCATGCTGCGGGGACTATTCGGTGCGATCAGCGGCATCGCGTTCGACGGCGGGGCCGGACGGGCGCGTGTCGCCGCCGGGCAGGCTGCGGTTCAGGAAAGCTATGCGGCTTATCACACGGCGGTGCTGGCTGCCCTGCGTGATGTGGAGGATGCGCTGGTCGATCTCGCGGCGGCGCGCGAACGCAGGAAGGCGCTAAGGGCGGCGGCCGAGATTGCCGGCAATGCCGCGAACCTGGCGCTGCTGGCCTATGTCGATGGCAAGGTGGTGGTGGATGCGGTACTGGGCAGCCATGCCACGCTGCTGCAAAGCGAGGATGCGCTGGTGCTGGCGGAGGTGGCGCACAGCACCGCCCACGTGCGCTTGTACAAGGCGCTGGGTGGCGGCTGGCAGCCAAGCGATACGCCCTGAGAGCGGGAGGCAGAGATGGCGGAAATCTTTGGCATGGATGCCTATACGCCGGGCGAGATCGCACAGCGGATCGAACAGACCGGTGTGGCGAAAGCCAGGCTGCCGGTGCGCGCATTGTTCATGCTGGCTGTGCTGGGCGGCGCTTTTATAGGCTTGGGCGCCCTGTACAGTGTCCTGGTGCGGGCCGATCATGGCCTCAGCATAGCGATCCGGCTGGTCATGGCCGGGCTGTCTTTCTCGCTCGGTCTGCTGCTGGTCGTGGTGGCCGGCGCGGAGCTCTTCACCGGCAATAATCTGCTGGTGATGGCATGGGCCGAGCGTCGTATCAGCGGCGCTGAATTGCTGCGTAACTGGGGCGTCGTTTTGGCGGGCAATGCCGCCGGAGCCGGTGGCCTGGCGCTGCTGGTGTACTGGTCCGGGCATCCGGACATGCAGGGCGGCGCCATCGCGGCGGAGTACCTGCGGGTCGCGCAAGCAAAAGTCGCGCTGGGCCCGCTGCGTGCGTTCCTGCTGGGGGTGTTGTGCAACGCGCTGGTGTGCCTTGCCGTATGGATGGCGATGGCCGGCCGCAGCGTGGCGGACAAGGCGGTGGCCGTCGTGTTCCCGGTCTCCGCCTTCGTGGCGGCGGGCTTTGAACACAGCGTGGCCAACCTGTACCTGTTGCCCATGGCCTTGCTGCTTCAGGCACCGGGCGGAGCGCTGGGCTGGTCCGCGGTGATGGGCAACCTGCTGCCGGTACTGGCGGGCAACCTGGTGGGGGGCGCCTTGCTGGTCGGCCTGGTCTATCGCTTCATCTACCGTGGCCCGGCAGCAGCCGGCGCCCAGCCTGCGAAGAACGTCAATCCATGAGGTGGGCCAGGTCTTTGTGCCGGCCTTTGATCGCGTCGATCCGGCGCTCGCATCGGTGCACCACGACTAGGCCGCGCACGACCAGATAGACGCCCAACGCGACCAGCGCCGCGCTCAGGATCAGCAAGGGCAAAAGCAGCAGGGCCACGTCACGGAACTGGTAGCTGCCGGAAGTGGCGATCAGCAGCCCCAGCGCCGACAGCGGCAGGGCAAAGACTGTGATGCCGGTACGCAGCAGCGAGAGCGCCGTGCGCTCCTCAGCCAGCAAAAGCTGGATTTCGTTCGCGACCAGCACCAGGCTGCCAGTGCCGGCATCGTCATCGCGTGCGTTCATTGCGCCTTACTGCGTCATCAGCAGTGGAACCGGACACTTCTCGATCAGGCCGCCAGTGGTGCTGCCGACCACCCAGTCATGCAGGCGGCTATGGCCGTAGGCGCCGGCCACCACCAGGTCAAAGTGCCGCCGCTCTGCCATTTCACATAAGGCAGTACTGGTTTGCTGGACGGTATCGAGATTGACTACGTTGACGTTGCGGTGGTGGCGCGCCAGGTAGGTGGCCAGGTCGGCCCCGGGTTCCGCGCCCATGTCGATCCGTTCATCGGCCGGGTTGCAGAGAACAATAGTCAGTTGCGCAGCCCTCAGCAGCAACGGCATGGCGAATGCGAGCGCGCGGCTGGCGCCGGCGCTGCCATTCCATGCAATCATGATCTTGCTGAAATTGTCCTTGGCATGGTGCTTGGGTGGCACCAGCAGCACGGGCCGCACGCATTGGGTGACGAGGTGGCCCGGTAATCGCGTCGGCGCCAGCAGCCCGTACTGCGCGACGTCCTGATTGCCCGCCACCACCAGGTCGCAATAGCGTGATTGCAGAAGCAGTGCGTCGGCTGCCGTCGTTTCCAGCAGGCGTGTTTCCCAGGATGGCACGCCGGCCGCTTCGCACTGGTGCGCGAACGTGTCCAGCTGCTGCTGCGCATCCTTGCGCAGGGCATCGAGATCGAAGGTGGGCATGATGGCCACCGGGGCACCTGCCGCCAACAGGTAGTTCATTTCGGCCACGCCGCTGACGGCGGTGCCAACCAGATGGGCGCCATGGCTTATGGCCAGACTGGCGGCTGTGCCAAACGTTGCAGGCATGCCGGAGGCCGGGCTGACATGTACGATAATCGTCTTGAACATCATTGCCTCCGCAGGTTGGGCACGAGATACAGGAGAGTGTGGGCGCTGCACCGAGGTAAAACCATGACCCAGATCAAATACTGCCACGGCGTTCCGGGCGCACCATGGCGCAATACCGGCTGCGCTGGGAGGGCAGTTGTCGTGTCGGGGAGATAGATGATGGCGATCACCGTGGATAGCACCACCAACTGCAGATTGATAGATTGGCGTGCGCTTGGCACCGAGGCCGGCCTGGGCGAGCCAGTGAAAGTTCTGTTGGGCCTTCTGGGCCAGCGGAATGGCGAGGGCGTGTCCGCGCAACCCCTCTCGCAATACCAGTTGTCCCGGCTGTTATGGGCGAGCCACGGGTGGTGGGCCATACCACTCAGCATTGCGGTGTATGTCGCGGCCCTTGACGGGCTGTATCGCTTTGACGCCGACACCGGCTTCCTGCGGCATGTGGTGCGCCGCGATGTGCGCAAGTTCCTGGCCGGGGCCGGTAGCGCATGCTCCGCCCCCATCAGCTTGCTGTATGTTGCCGACATCGACGGAGGGACAGAGCTGGAAAGGAAACAGCAAGAGCTGACGGCGGCGATGTGCGCCGGCAGCTGCAGCCAGAATGTTACGTTGATGTGCGCCGCGGAAGGGTTGGTGACGGACCTCCGGGTGATTGCCGACCCCGGCGCGCTGCGGAATGTGATGGCGTTGCGCGACAGCCAGCGCCCCTTGCTGGCACAGGCAGTCGGCCTGCCGGTGCGCCGGATGGCGCGCTGATGCCACCGCACGCGCAAGGGCTGCGCCGCGAATCATCGCCAGCGCAAGTACCAGAAGCCAGCAACCGCGAGCAGCAACAGCACGCCGATACTACGGTAAAGATGCCGTATGCCGGTGCCGGCGGGGCCGGCTTTTCGGCCGTGGATCATCGATGCGACCAGGTTTTCGTGGTGCAGCCAACTGCTGAAGACGACCGCAGCGACGTGGAGCAGGACGAGGGCAAGCATCAGGTTGGCGAAAGTTTCGTGGACATCCTCCCAGAGGTCCTTGCTGGATTCCTGGAGCGCAACCCAGCCGCTCAACGTGACAGCGGCACCAGTGGCGAGCAATGCAATGATAGCCAGGCCGCCGGCCGGGTTATGACCGGCAAAGTGCTGTGGATGCCGCGTCAACAGGGAGCGCAGGTAAGCCCAGGCGGCAGCGGGTGCGCGGACGAAGTTGGTAAACCGCGCGTAGCGCGTTCCGATGATGCCCCAGATGACGCGAAACACAAGCAGACCTGCCATGGTATAGCCGAATGTGACGTGTAGCGCGCGCCAGATTCGCCCTTCGGACGTCAGGTAGGCGCCAGCGAAGCATAGCACCATGAGCCAATGCAGGACGCGGGTCGGAGCATCCCAGACGTCGATCTCGGCCTGGCTATGCCCAGGCGTTGCCTTTATCGTTTGCATAGGGCCTCCCTCAGGAGTGAGGTGCAGCTTTCACCGCACGCGGTGTTGGTTGATGGGGCCATCCTATGGCTGCCCCCTGGGGAAATCCATGACCTGTGTCAACCGCCTCGGCTACTAATGCGCGGGCGAGCTTTTTATCGAGTCCGTAAGTGTCGAGCAGGAATATTGCGCGTCCTTGCCGGTCGGTGAGGGCGGTCGCATACAGAAGGACCACCGGGATCGGCGTTCTGAGCGTGACGGTTCTGCTGGGCCCGGGTTCCATGGCCGCCAGCACGCTGGCCCGGTCCCACTGCCCCTCGTTGCGAAGCACAAATGTCGCCAGCTCCTCTGGGTGTTCGAGCCGGATGCAGCCGTGGCTGAGGTCGCGCCGCGTCCGGGCAAATAGTTCCTTCGCGGACGTGCCGTGGAGATAGATATTCTGCGGGTTTGGCATTCCAAACTTCACCGGACCCAAAGGATTGCGCGGGCCCGGCCGCTGCCGGAGCCGCATCGCGCCCGACCGCAGCAAGGCCAGTGGCGACCCGGCAGCATTGCTGGCGGCGCGCTCGCGCGGGACGAGCTCGAAATCCTCTTTGTAAAGCAGCGCAGGATCGCGCGCCAGCTTCGGGATCAACTCCTCGACTTCAATGCTGCGTGGGACGTTCCAGGCCGGATTGAACTCCAGGTAGCGCAGCTGCGCGATCAGGAGGGGGGTAGGTGTGCGGGCGGCATTCCCGACGATCACACGCATGTCGGCTTCCACGCTGCCTGGCGGCGACTTGGTGTCGAAGGCCCATAGCCGGTACGATGGCACGTTGACGACGATCAGTTGGCCAGGCGGCAATCCAGGCATCCACCGCAGGCGCTCCAGCGTCAGTTCGAGCTGCCGGACGCGATCGGCAAGCGGAATGGCAAGCGCCGACATGGTCGCTGGGCCCAGGATGCCGTCAGGCGTCAGCCCGTGCCGGGCCTGGAAATGCTTAAGTCCGGCCTCCAGCGCCGCACTGGACATTCCTGCATCGGCGGCGGCAGCACTTTCCTCCAGGTCGCCCAGCAGTGCCAGGCGCTGCCATAGCGCGGCAACACCGCTATACAGCAGGAGCTTGCTGGACGCTGGCGGGGCCGGTTGCGGCGGCAATGGCGCCCATTGCCCGTGCCTCCGTGCCAGTTCACGGTAGTTTGCCAGAGTCTGTTTCACGCGCGCGTAGAGCGCCAGCCTGGGCTCGGCGGCCGTGATTGCCGGAGCAAAAGTCCCTTGCGCCAGGGCTTGCCTGAGGTGCTCGACCGGGTCGAAATCGTCTGGCTCGCGGCTGCCGCCATACCATTTGAAGTCTGGGGCAGAACGGCCAAAGTGCAGGTCCGACAGGAAACGCAATGCGGCAGCAGTCAGCGCGAGGTCGAAACCGGCCGGCCAGTCGGGCGACTGGGCTGCCTCGCCGGCGGGTGGCGGCGGCACCAGGTAGCCATCCGCCCGCAGCCCATAGCGTTCGGCGTCGGCCAGCTGATGCAGTAGTTCCGCCGCCACAAAACGCTTATCGGCCCAGGCCGGACGATCGCCATTGCCCGCATAAAAGCGCCGGACCATCGCCCGGTTGCGGCTGGCGCGATCGTCCGCTGTTTGCGTTTCGAGCGCATAGGTGCTGAGCAGGCTGCTTATCGTGGGGGCGGGATGGCTGTCGCCAGCCTGGGAAGCAGCGGGCCTGAGCAGGAGGCAGCCGCCGAACACCATGATTGAGGCGATCTTACCGAAAGGCATAGGTCGAGGCTCATGATTTCAATTCGTATGGCAGGACGTTAGCCAAAGCATTGAAAGCAGGCCATGATCTGGATCAAAACCGATGGATGCGCCGGTACGTGGTCAAGTCTTCGCCAGGGGCAGGCGCAGGCGCACGACGGTGCCCTGGCCGTCCGCTTTGCGCCGGATCTCGACCTTTCCATGGTGCATGGCAACGATTTCCTGCACAATTGCCAGGCCCAGGCCGTGGCCGCCCGGAGCGGCGCCAGGCAGACGGTAATAAGGGGTGAACAGTTTGCCGATTTCGTTCTCCGGAATCGGCATGCCATCGTTTGCCACGTCGAGCAGGGCGCAATCCTCCCAGCGCGACAAGGTCACCGTGATCTCCCCGTGGGGGGCGCCGTGCTGGGAGGCGTTATCGACAAGGTTCTGCAGCAAGCGCCGCAACTGGGTGGGATCGCCCCAGACCTGGCAATCCTCCACCACTTCCAGGCCGATGTTTTGGCCGCGCTGGTCCAGCAGCGGCTCCATGATGCCGATGACGTCGCAGCAGAGCGCTTGCAGGGACTGGCTTTGCATTTCCATCTGGTCGCCGCGGGCCGCGATCCGGCTCAGGGTAAGCAGTTGTTCGGCCAGCTTGCTGGTGCGGCGGGCACCGGCCATAGCCTGCGCCAGCGATGACGCACGCTGCTCGGGCGTGGCGGCGCGCTGGGCATTTTCCAGGTGCAGCTGCACGGCTGCGATCGGGGTTCGAATTTCGTGGGCCGCCGCATTGAGGAAGCGTTGCTCGCGCTCGAACGCTGCTCGTATCCGGTCGAGCAGGTGGTTCAACTCGATGACGATAGGCGCCATCTCCAGCGGAGTCTCCGGCAGGATCACGGGTTCCAGCGATTCCGGCTCGCGTGCCGCGATGCGCGCCGCCAGTTCGGACAGCGGGCGCATGTTGTGCAGGATCAGGAAGTTGACGGCAGCTAGCATCAACACGCCGCCCACGGCCAGCGGCACCAGGATGGATTTGCCGATATCATTCGACATTTCCTGCCGCACTTCGTCTTTCTCGGCAGTCAAAACCCAGACCTTGCCGGACTGCAGAGTAAACACTTGCCAGTCGGCGCCATCCGTATGGTTTTCGGAATAACCGGCACGTAGCGGCGCCAGTGCCGAGGTCGGCGCGGATGCGGACTTGGCCAGCAACACGCCGTCACTGCTCCAAACCTGGAATGCGATCTTGGTTTCATAACGGTGCCCGAAAATTTCCGGCGCGTCGCTGGTGGTGGTTTCCAGTTCGTGCGGCAGCGCGATGATGATCGGCTGGGCGATCGTCGCATTCTCCAGCTGGCGCGCCACCAGTGCCTCCAAAACGCGCGCCGACGTGGCCAGGCGCGCGCTGAACAGCTCATCGGATTCGTGCCGCGCGACATTGCGTGCGCCGATGCCGATGCCAAGGAAAATCAGCAGCATGCAGAGCAGGGTGGCGGCAACCAGGCGTTGGCGGGCGGAATAGAAACTTGTAATCATGCCGCCAGGTCGCCCATGCGATAGCCGACGCCGCGGATGGTCTTGATTACCGACGGCACGATCTTCCGCCGCAGGTGGTGCACGTGCACGTCGATGGTGTTGCTCTCCGTCCCTTCGCCCCACCCGTACAACGACTCTTCGAGTTGCGCCCGGTTGAAAACGCGTTGCGGCTGCTCCGCCAGTTGAAGCAGCAGCATAAACTCCAGCCGCTGCAGTTCGACGGGATGGCCGCGCCAGGTAGCGCTCAGGCTTTCCGGATTAAGCGAGAGGTCGCCCACGGTAAGCTGGTTGACCTGGCGTCCGCTGCGGCGGCGCAGGAGAACGCGCAGGCGCGCCAGCAGCTCATCCAGGTCGAACGGCTTGACGAGATAGTCGTCCGCCCCCAGGTCGAGCCCCTGAACCCGGTCGCGCGTCGAGTCCCGCGCGGAGAGGACCAGCACTGGAATCGGGTTGTCGCGGTGGCGCACCGCCTTGAGTACCTCGGTGCCGTCCAGGGTCGGCAGCCCCAGGTCCAGCACCATCAGATCGAACGGCGAGTGGCTCAGGGCGTGCAGGGCCGCTGGCCCATCGTTGACGTGTTCCACCGTGTAGCTGGCGCGGCGCAACGCTGTCAGCAGGCCGCTTGCCAGCAGTGGATCATCTTCGACTAACAGGATTCTCAACGGGCAACCTCCTTGTTACTTGCGTTTGGCGGCGATCTTCGCCAGCAACTGCTCGATTTCCCCGCGACGGCCTTCGTCCGCCACTTTGCGGCCTGGGCGCGGTGCAGCCTGAAGTGCCTTGTTGAGGGCACGCTCCGCTTCAGTGTAGTCGCCTTTGCGGAACAGGTAGTCGCCGTAGAAATAGTTCGGATCGATGCCATCGGGATTGATTGCCAGGCCTTTCTTCAGGAATTCCAGTGCCTTCTTGTCGTCGCCAAAGCCGATCGGCCAGCCTGGCACCTGATAGTACAATGAACCCAGGCTGGTATAGGCTGAACCAGCCAGGGCATCGGGGCTGATGGCGATCGCTTGTTCCAGTGCCTTCTTCGCGCTCTTCACATGGGACAACGCGCCCAGCCCGCCCTTGGCCCCAGCATAAGTCGACTCAATAATACCGTACCAGATCAGTAGGTCGGCACTGCCGGGGTTAGCGGCAAGCAGTTTCTGCGCTTCGTTCACCAGTTGCTCGTATTGTGCTTCCTGGGCCGCGGTTGGCGTTTTATAACGGATCTGCTCCCACTTTTGCTGCAGGTTGCTGACCTCATCGGGTACGCCGGCAACGGCCATAGCGAAGGGAAGCAGCAGCGCTGCGGCGAATTTGGCGATGTATTTCATTTCAGTGGCTCCTGTAGGAATTATTTGGGCAGGTACTGGCGGATAATGGCGAGTTGTTTGCGGATGGCATCGTCAGGGAGTGACGGCAGTAGTCGGTTCAGCATGACGAAGAAGCGTTCCTTCCGACCCATGGTGGCTTGCCAGGCGTTACCCGCCAAGAACTCGGTAAAGGCCAGTGCCACGGTTTCGGGAGTATCTTCGGCCGTGCCAAGTGCGCTGTTCATGGCGTTCACCGCGCAGCTGTTGATCGCTGTGCGTGTGGCGCGCGGGGCGAAATAGCGCACTTCGACCGAACTGTCGGACAGTTCGCGGCGCAAGGCCTGCGAGAAGCCCTTCAGGCCGGCCTTGCTGGCGCCATAGGCGACAAAACCGGGAAAGCCGAGCAGGCCGAATACGGAACCGATGTTCACCACCTGCGCCGACGGCGCCTGGTGCAGCAGAGGCAGCAACTGCCTGGTCAGTAGCATCGGCGCCACCAGGTTGGTTTCCAGCATGGCGCGGATGGTTTCCGCCGATTGCGTTTCAAAACTGTGGAAATGGCTGATGCCGGCGTTGTTAACCAGCAGGTTGATCGGGCCGGCTTCCTGCGCTGCGTGCTGGACTGCGGACAAGGTGGTCGGCGTGGTCAGGTCGCCGCACACTACCTGTACATGGTCGCCAAGCTCAGCGCGCAGGGCGGCCAGCGGCGCGGGCTGGCGCCCGACCAGGATCAGGGCATCGGCTTGCGGTGCGAGCCGGCGCGCGATGGCCGAACCGATGCCGCCGCCCGCCCCGGTCAGGACGGCGCGATAGCGTTGTGCGATGCGCGTTCCCATATCATGCCGCCTGGTCGAACAGAGCACCGCCATGCGGCAGGCTGCGGAACACGTCGCCGTACAGCTGGTACATCATGCGCGCCACGTGCAACACCGAAGCCTGGTCGTCCGGCCGCTCAAGGCGGTTGACCAGCCCTTCGAAGAAGGCCACGTGGCTGATATCCAGGCTGCCGTGTGAGTTCAGGTAGCTGAACGCCTGCGCTGGAAGACCAAGCGCGCCGCGCAAGGTGTCGGCGGCATGCGTTGCCAGGGCAGTACTGGTGCCTTCGAGCACATGCACCATGCCGAAGAAGCCCACCGGATTTCCGCGGTCAATCTGATGATAGGCATAGGCCACCATCAGTTCAGTGCTGCGATGCGGTTGGCTGTGCCTTACTGCTTCCGGGTCGCCGCCGCAAGCAGCGATGTCGGACAGGATCCATTCCTGATGCCCGACTTCTTCCTCGATATACTTGGCGATGGCTTCGCGCAGCCATTCATAGTCGGCGCCAAGTCGGCTGCCGCATGCCATCAGCAGTGGCACGGTGTGGCGCACGTGGTGGTACGCCTGGGTCAGGAAGGCGATGTACTGCGCGGTCGTGGCCTGCCCGCGCAGCGCGTCCTGGATGATGGGAATGGCGAACATTTGCTGGCGCTCGCTTTCGCTGCCAGCCTTGAGTGCTTCGAAAAAGCTCATGCGGTTTGCTCCTGGTGGTCATACATTGAATTGATCAGCCCAGCAAGCTGTTGCTGGATCGCGGCGCGGCGCGGGCGGCCGTTCGGCGTCGCCTGGCCGTTTTGCGGGGTGAAGGGCGGTACGCTGGTCCAGCGCCGAATTTGTGCGTAGTCAGGCAGCTCCTGGTTGGCCAGGTCCACAGCCTGCTGGATCTGGGCTGACGTTAGCTCCGGCCTTGCCGGTACCAGCAGGGCCGACAGCCAGGGCCGGCCGTCGCCGATAACGAGTGCCTGGGCCAGCAAGCCGGTACCCAGCAAGGCCGCTTCGGGCCACTCGGGCGAGACATTGCGGCCAAAGCTGGTGATCAGGATGTCCTTCTTGCGCCCGTCGATGTACAGGTAGCCGTCCGGGTCGAGGTGGCCCAGGTCGCCGGTGGCGAGCCATCCAGCGTGGTTCGGCGCCATGCCGAGGTAATGTGCTAACGCGCCGCCGACTTCGATCTCGCCATCGGCGGCGATGCGCACGGGGCGATGCGGCAAGGGTTTGCCGACGCTGCCGTTGCGCTCGCTTCCCGGCAGATTGAGCGCGACCACCGAGCAGCATTCCGACAAGCCGTAACCTTCGAATACCGGCAATCCCCGTGCGTGCGCGGCTGCCAGCAGGCGCGCCGGCACCTTGGCGCCGCCCACCGCAATAAAGCGCAGGCTGGCGGTGCGGCTGTCGTCGGGCGCCAATGCGCCGAGGATGGCCTGCAACATCTGCGGCAAGACGATGATGCTTTGCGCCTGGTAGCGCGCGATGGCATCCAGGCAGCGCTGCGGGTCGAACTGGCTGGCGCCGGCCATGCCGACTTCTGCCAGCGGCGGACAGATCGTGGTCGCTCCGCTCAGCATGGCAGTGTAGGGACCGGATATGTTCTCGAGCAGGACCGCGAAGGGCAGCAGGCACAGATGGCGTTCCAGGTGAAGCTGCGCCACCCCTTGTTTCAGGGCGCGCGCCAGCTCCCATTGCTGGGCAGTGCTTAAGCAGACGCCTTTCGGGGCGGCCGTGGTGCCCGACGTGAAGGTGATCTTCTGCGTATCCGCCAAGCCCCGCTGATGCGGGCTGTCCGCGGCCTGATACAGCAGCAGCGGACCGCCGCTTTGGATTGGCTCGCCGAAACCGAGGGCGCCCAGCGATGCACCGGCCGGCGCCAGCACGGCGCTGGCGCCGCTTTCGCGCAGAACGTGAGCCCATTGGGCCGGCGTGAAGAAGAGCGGGAGCGGCACCAGGGTCAGGCCCAGCTCCTGGGTGGCCAGGTCGGCGGCCAGCCATTCCGGGCTGTTGTCGGCAAGGATGGCCACCGGCGCCAGTGGGGCCCGGCGCGCCTGGAAGGCAGCGCACAGGCCGGAAACGCGCTGCGCGAGGGCCGTGGCATCGAACTCATTGCTGCCGTCGCAAAGGACTGGGCGCCCGGGCGGAAAAGATTCAAGCAAGTTGTGTGTAACCATAGTGGATGTCGCCAAACATGACTTTGGGTTGGGTGTCGTAGTAACTGCCCCAGCGCTGTCCGCCATCAGGTAGCCGGGCTGGATCGGCGGGCGCCAGAACATGGGGCTGAAGGTGTAGCCGGCTGAAGGAATTGAGCAGACTGACGGTAGCTGTAAACACCACCCAGCGAAGGCCGAGGCTGTTTAAAAGCTGGGTAGTGCTGACAATCAGCGAGCGCGCCGCACCGGGGTGATGCGCTGCCAGATTGCCTACTTCGACAATGCTGGCGCGATCGACTGGACTGCGCGCATGCGCGCTGATGGCGGCTTCTACCGGGGCGTCCAGGTAATGTTCGAGGAAGAGCGGGGCAAGCTTGGCCGGCGTGTAACCAAGTGCTGCGATCCAGTGCCCGTCCTTGTCGCGTGCGCCGAGAAGTACTTCACTGAAGTGGTTGACCTCGGCGCCGTAACTGGCACGAAACGAATCGGCGATGAAAGCTTCCAGTTCCGGACGGTTAGCCGCGCCGCGCGGGAAATGTTCAATCCTGCTAACCGCTTTCGGAAGGCGAGCGGGGCCAGTTGGCAGTTCTGCGTTGGTGCTCAACATGGTATCCCTCAACAAGTGTCTGATGGGATGACTTTATGCAAGGAAGATTATCCCTGCATTAAGCGGGCAAAGAACGCGGCGGTGTGCGCTATTGCATCAACGACAACTATTCGACGCGGCTGATTTGACTTGGATCATGGAAGTTATGCTGGTGCCGCCGCACGATCTCCGTATCTAACCCTGGATGGAGACCGTCATGCGCAACCTATTACCGCTGATGCTGGCAACCCTGTTGGTTGGACATGCCCATGCCGACGACAAGCACCACCCACCCGAGGCCGCTGCCAAGCCGGCGCAGGGTAAGCCGGCCGCCGCCACTGCGGCGGACAAGCGTTTCAATGCTGCCTACGACCAGCTGAAGAAGATGATCGGACAGATGGACAAAATTAAGGCGGCCAAGGATCCGCATGAGCGTCATCGGCTGATGCAGGAACATATGGAGACGATGCGTGAGGGAATGCAGGCGCTGCGTCCGGCCGGCGGCGGTGCAATGCAGATGATGGGCTGCTCGATGATGAAGGAGCCGGCGGCCGGGGACAAGGACGATGCCAAACCGTGCCCGATGATGGGCGACGCGCGCCCCAAGCCACAGGGCGAGCGGCTGGACGCGATGGAAAAGCGGATGGACATGATGCAGATGATGATGGAGCAGATGGTCGAGCGTGAGGGCCAGAAGCCCGCTCCCAAGCAATAGGGCGGAGCTGCCGGGGCAGGGCCTTGCCCGCTAGAACAGGCGTACCTTGCCGGCCACGATTTCCGCAGTCAGAGCCGGCAGACTGTCCAGAGGTGTCGCCACGACCTGGCGCACCAGCGCCCGCGTGCCGGGCGTGAGGGGAAAGCCTTGCCCGATTTCGACATGGACCAGGCGCGGCTGGTTGACCGGCGCGCCTATGTCCGACAGCAACTGCACCACGACTTCCGACGCTGTGCCGAGCTGAGCCTGCACGGCTGCCGCCATGCGCTGCGCCACCACGTTGTAGAGCTTGCCGACATGGGCCACCGGGTGCTTGCCGGCGGCCGCTTCCAGCGACATGCTGCGGTTGGGGGTGATCAAACCGTTGACGCGGTTGCCGCGGCTCACTTGGCCGTCGTCGCCATGTTCGGCGCTGGTACCGGTCACGGTCAGGAAGCCGTCCGCCACATCCAGCATGGGCGCGAGGTCCAGGGTATTGAGTTCGAGTACGCAGTCCTTGCCCAATAGCGCGCGCAATTGGCCCGCGACCGCTGGCGGTAGGCTTCGCCATTGGCAACGTGACGGCCGATAAAGGCTAGTGCGGCCGTCATCCCGATCCGGTTGCCGACGCGGAGCCCCATCACCTTGAAACCGTCGCCGGCCTCCGGGAACGCTGCGCAGAAGGCAGGCGCGCGCAATGCGCCGGCCAACACCAGCACCGCCAGCTCCAGGGACGATAGCGGCGCGTAGCCAGCACCGAAGGAAGTATCGTTGGCAATCGGAACGCTATTGGCGCGCGAACACCTGCTGCAGGTTGGGGCTGCCGATGGGCTGGAAGGTCAACCCGCATTGGGGGCCGTTCCATTTGCTGAGCAATGTGTTGATTTTCGGCGGCTTCCTGCTGTTGGCATCGGCGTAGCGCACCCTGTTCGAGGCGCAGCGTCAGCAGCGCCTGGCCACTACGGGCTGGTATGCGCGCATGCGGCATCCGCAGTATGTGGCCTTCATCATGATGATGTTCGGCTTCCTGGTTCAGTGGCCCACCCTGGTCACCTTGCTGATGCTCCCGGTGTTGTGTGTGATGTATGTGCTGCTGGCCCGCCGTGAAGAGCTTGAAGCGCCAGCCCGGCATGTTCGGGCTGACGAACTATAAGGGCGCTATCATAGCGCGCACCTATCGCATCAGATGCGTGCCCGTGTTGAACACGCACATTAGTGCCTGGTCTTGCGCAACCGGCTTGCCGGGCTGCGCACTTGCAGGGAATTCTGGCCTACAAAAGCGCCACCCTTGATGTCATTGCGGAACAAGTCGAGCCACGAAGTGCTGTCACTGATCAGATATTGCCTGGTCTGGCCCGTTGATTTGCGGCGCACCGTCAATTCCCCCTGTAATGCTGGCACCTCATCGGTCTTGGGGTCCGTTGTGTCCGTAGCGCTGAGGGAAAAATCCGCACGGATCAAGCGATTTGTGCGCAATATCCTCTGAAACTCGGCAATGTCTTCCGCTTCGAGCAGTTCCATACATCCTCCCAAAGTGATTCCTGCACATTCAGTATAGGCCGATCCGCAGGGAAGACTGAGCATTGGCATACGCGCTTGGCGGCTGTCCCACATGCCGGCTGAACGCGACGCTGAATGCGCTTGAGGAGCCGTAGCCAATCCGCTCAGCGATTTCGGACACGGATAATTCGTTGGCGCGCAGAAGGTCCCTGGCGATCTGCATTCGCCACACCAGCAGGTAGTCCATCGGTGCTGTCCCAACCAGGCGGTTGAATCGCTCAAAGAAGGACGAGCGGGACAGCGCCGCAATCCTGGCCAGCTGCTCGATTGTCCACGGGTGGCCGACCTGCGCGTGCATTGAGGCCAGCGCGGGGGCGAGGCGCGCATCGCCAAGGCCGCGCAGTAGTCCAGGAGGCGCATTGCCAGTCGTGCACGACCTCATTGCTTCCACCAGCAACAGCTCGGCCAGGCGCGAAAGCACATATTCGCTGCCTGGCTTATCGCCGGAGGACTCTTGTCCCACCATATCCACCAGCAACCGCAGGCGGGCTGAGTCGCGCACATGCACGATGCTGGGCAAAAGCGATACGAGCAACGACGCATCGGGGCAATCGAACAGGAAAGCTCCACCCAGCGAGCGCATGTCCGGCGCGCCATCCTGCTCGCCATACCGCAATTCCCGGCGGTCGTTCGCTACTTTGTCAGGATCCAGGAAAACTGGAGGGGCCGGTGCAAAGCTCGAGATGGTAAAGGCAGGGGTGGCCGGCAAGAGGATGAAGTCACCGGCGCCAATCGCAACCGGTTCATGGCCATCGACCGACAGCAGGCAGCTGCCGTCCAACATGATGCAGAAGCTTGGAAAGCCATATGCGGAGTATCGGACAGCCCAGTTCCCCTTGCCGCTGATGATGCTGGCAAATGCTGCATGGGGCCGCAAAAGCCTGACCACTTCGGAGAGCGGGTCGGATGCTGCCGGACTTTGGCTAAACATATTTGGACTTGGCGTTATCGTAAGTCCTGTCAGCTTCCTATATTGTTCTCTCCAGGTCAACCCACACTTGGAGATTCAAATGAAAACTGTACTGATCACCGGCTGCTCATCCGGTTATGGCCTTGAAACTGCCCGCCATTTTCTGTCGCAGGGCTGGCAGGTCATTGCTACCATGCGCACGCCGCGTCACGACCTCTTCCCAGCGTCGAGCAATCTGCGGGTTTTGCAGCTGGACGTCACCGATGCCGACAGCATCGCCCGGGCGCTGCATGAAGCTGGGCCAATCGACGTGCTCGTGAACAACGCTGGTCTGGGGCTGTTCGGCGCGCTGGAAGCGACACCCATGTCCACGGTCCGTGAAATTTTTGAGACCAATACCTTTGGCGCCATGGCCATGTGCCGGGCGGTCATCCCGCAATTCCGGCAGCGCCGCGAAGGTGTCATCGTCAATGTGACGTCCAGCGCAACGTTGGCGCCGTTCCCCCTGGTGGCAGCTTACACGGCCAGCAAGACCGCCATTGAGGGCTTCACCGAATCGCTGGCACTGGAGCTCAGGGAATTCGGCATCCGCGCCAAACTGGTCCAGCCCGGTTATGGTCCTTCAACCGGCTTCACAGCCAACGGCCAGCAGCGCATGCACGGACTGATTCCAGCCGCATACGAAGCATTCGCACAGCGGGTGTTTGCCGGCTTTTCCAATCTGGCGGCAGTGACGAGAGAGACTGACGTAGCCGAAATCGTCTGGACGGCTGCCAATGACACATCCGAACGCTTGCGCTTTGCGGCTGGCACCGATGCGCTCGCGCTGGTGGGGCATCGTGCCGCCTGACAGTTCAAGCAACCCGGTGCGTGCGCAGGAATAGGCGTACACTGTTTGTGTGTTAACAAGCAGGAGAAACCGTCATGCAAGATAATGGACCGGAATTCTCCTTCCGCGGCCTGCCTTTGAGTGCCGAACAGGAATCGGAAATCCAACACTATATTCATCTGAGGAAAAGGCGCGGTTTGCCGCCCGACGTTGAAGAACTACGCGCGATGCTGCGCGACATGTTGGAGCCGCCAGCCACCGAAAGTCCTGGCGGGTGGGCGGAAGCCGAAGGTGCATGCGGCGATGCGGAACGCGCCGCTGGGCTGGTCGACAGCGGCGGCGATCCAACCTCCGCGCACGAAGAGCGCACTGCCGCCCGCGAGGCGGAAGCTATGAAGCACTCAACGCCGTAAGGAAGGGTTCACGCCGAATTCATCAGGCCAATCTGCCACCGTCGGATTGCACGAGCCTTCACTGGCCGGAGAAAATCATGGAAAGTACACGCGACACGCGAGCGCGCCAGGAGTCGGATGAAGCCTTGGCCGCACAGTATGAGATATCGTTCGACGGCAGGCGCTACGCCTTCCGCCAGCACCATTACGATGTATTCCGAGATGCCTTGCATTACGCCGTCGCAGAGCATGCCAAAGCCGGCTTCCTGCGCGATGATGCGTTCCAGCCGAGTTGGGTGGCTGCCTATCACCCAACCGACGAGGACGAAGGCATGATGAGAATGCATGGCATCGCCTATATCGAGGGCCACTTTCTGTATGGCGGCTATCGGTATGGCCAATTGTGTGACGCGATCGCTTTTGCCGCCGACCACCCGAACTTGTAGCGCAGGATCGTGAAGGAGCGTCAGTATGGAGAGGTCTCTGCAGTGGGTGGGTGAAGGCCTTCTGGCCTTTAACTGGTGGCAGCTATTGCTGATCGGACAGGTGACGACGCACCTGACGATCATCACGGTGACGATCTATTTGCATCGGTGCCAGACCCACCGCTCCCTGAAACTGCAGCCGCTCGCGGCACATTGCTTCCGCTTCTGGCTATGGCTGACGACGGGCATGGTGACACGGGAATGGGTGGCAGTGCATCGCTGCCACCACGCCCATTGCGAAACGGAGAAGGACCCGCACAGCCCGGTTATGCGCGGAATCAATCAGGTCTTGTGGCGAGGGGCTGAACTCTACCGCGATGCGGCAGGCGACCTTGCCATGCTCGACCGCTACGGCGGTGGTGTACCGGCAGACTGGCTGGAGCGGCGGATTTACAGCCGGTATACGTGGCAAGGCGTCGGTTTGCTGCTGGTGATCGAACTGGGATTGTTTGGGGCGCCAGGCCTGACACTGTGGGCCTGCCAGATGATGTGGATTCCATTCCTGGCCGCTGGTGTGGTCAACGGGGTGGGTCACTATGCCGGCTACCGTAACTACGATTGCAAGGAAGCTGCCACCAATATCGTGCCGTTCGGCCTGCTGATCGGCGGCGAGGAACTGCACAACAATCATCACACTTTTCCGACTTCGGCCAAGTTTTCGGTGCGCTGGTTCGAGCTCGATATCGGCTGGACCTATATCAGCATGTTGCGCTGGTTGGGGCTGGCGTCGCTGCGACGCCCGCCGCAGCGTTTGCTACGATGCGCAGGACAGTTCGTGCCAACCTTGGCGACTTTGAGGCTGGTATTGGGCAACCGCGCAGTTCTGACGCGCGAGCTGACCGTTCTGACGCTGGATGTGTTCCAGGCTGAACGGGCTGCCTTGGCGAAGCTGGTCCCGCATGCAACCTTAGTCCAGACCAAGCGTCTGTTGCGCCATGCGCCCTGGCGGCTCACGCACGCGCAAAAGGAGGACCTGGACCTGGTGGCGGTGCGAAGCGCGGGACTTAATGCCATGCATGTAGCACGGCAGTCGCTGGAAAAGTTATGGGAGCGTTCGCCGGCTACGCAAGCGGAATTGCTGGCAGGCCTGCAGGCCTGGTGCGTGGATGCGGAGCGTTCCGGCCCGCGTCCCCTGCGGCGCTTTGCCAGGCATTTGGCGAGCTATGGATAGGGAAACATGAACCTTGCCCTGCTTCATTCGACGGCCTGCCGGGACTTGCTTGACGAGGGCGGCCTGGAGGATGCGGTACGCTATTGCATCTGCCAGGGCATTGAGCCGCCGGTCCCGCCATGCGCCAAAGATTCACCGGATTACCTGCACTGCGTGGAGGTGGCCAAGGAAACCTTGTCAGACTATGGTTGGTGGGAAAAACGGCTGAAGGTCCAGCACACGCGCGACCGCAAGCAGATCGGGGCGACTTCCCAGTCGCCTTCCGGGGTGCCGCGAACGCGGATTGTCAGGTCGGGCTGACGTTGGTGGCTTTTTCGCCTTTGGGACTAGGGCTGCGCTCGAACGAGACGCGCTGGTTTTCGGCGAGTGATCGGAAACCATTCGCCTGAATGTCCTGGAAATGGACGAACAGGTCTGGTCCGCCTGAGTCCGGGGTGATGAAGCCGAAGCCTTTAGCTTCGTTGAACCATTTAACGATTCCGGTTTGGGTAGTCATGATAAACCTTAAAAAATGTAGAGACATGCCGTTTCCGGCGATACGCGGCAACGAGCAGGGTCAACAAGTGAGGGAATCAGACGGGAGTCGCCAGCGTGGCGAAACGGGAGAGAGACCGGCAATTCTTTAGCGGTGCTTGATACGCGGTAGACCCAATATACAGGCCTTTCCGGTCAACACCTAGCGATTTCTACAGAACGCTTGTCGGACCTTGGTGGTAGCACCAGCCCGGTCGCACAGCTGGACGAGAAGGCCGACGCGTGCGCGGGAATAGGCATACACTCAGTTCATGGCTCAAGTCAGGAGAAGTGCCGTGGAAATGCTGGGCTGGAACTTCCTTTAGCGTATTGGGACGGTGATGAACGAACGCCAAAAACGCTCTGACGTTGGTACCGCGAAGGCTGTGGCGCGCGGTGTCAATATCCAATCTGTGCGCAACCGGGCGCTGGCGCAGAAGTACATGGAATACCGGCGCGTTCCCTCGAGTGTGATAGCGCGGGTGCTCGACCGGCCACTGTTGCGCCGACCGCCCAGTACCGATCAGCTGGTTTCGGAGGCGATCACCCCGTCCTCTGCGCCGCCGACGCCGGACACGGCCGAGGACTAGTATGGAGTGCGACGCGCTATGAGAAAGCATCGGGTGGAAACGCGGCAGCTCGGACCGGCCCAGTTGCGCATATTGCTGACACTGGCGCGCGACCTGCTCCAGACCGACGAGGCGCCAGGTTCGTTGGCGCTGATCGGTCGTGCGTTGGTGGAAATGGTACGGTTCGACTCGGCCTTGCTGCTGCTGCGCAGCGCTCGGATGGAACTCGTCGAGTTTGACAGCCATGGTATTCCGCATGCGGCAGCAACGGAGCATCCGCTTTACCGCGCCGCAGTACGTATGACCGCCGAAGCGGTCAACACCGCGGACCGCCAGTCCAACGGCGAAGAGCAGCTTGAGTACGGCGGGCCGCGCAGGCTGGTGTTGGCCGTACCGGCGCACGCCGCAGCGGTAGTGCTCGCAGTCAGCTGGAATCATGACGTCGATCCAGCGACGCAGGACGCCTATAAACGTACGCTCTCATACATCCTGCAGCTGGCCGGGGCAGCGCTGGGCAAGATCGAGTCGCATACCTCACTCGAACGGCTGCTGCGCGAACAGCGCCAGGAAATCGCAGACACCTCAGCGAGCCATGCCGAAGAACTGAAGCAAAGGGACGAGGCGGTGAGCGAGATGCGGATGCTGTCGCTGACCGATGTGCTGACGGGGCTGTACAACCGGCGCGGCTTTTTCCTGCAGGCCGAGCAGATCTATAAGCTGGCGCGGCGCAAGCGCACCAAGAGCGCCGTGATATTTGCGGACATCGATGGCCTGAAGCGGGTGAACGATGAACTGGGGCATGAAGCCGGAGACGCCATGATCCGCGATGCCGCGCTGGTGTTCCGCCAGTCGTTCCGTCATGCCGATGTCGTGGCGCGCCTTGGCGGCGACGAGTTTGTCGCGTATACCGTTGACGACGAGCAGCCAGAGGTCATCCTGGCGCGTATTGAGGCAAATCTGCGCGCATTCAACTTGATGCAGGAGCGGCCGTATCGGGTTTCGATCAGTGCCGGCGTAGTGCTGGTCGATGCCAGTGCGGACCAGGCGCTGTCCTATTACGTTCTCCTGGCAGATGAACAGATGTACGCGCAAAAGCGAAGCCGCTTGCATTGAACCTGGCGGTGCGCGATCTTCTCATGTACCGGGCGCCTGGGGGGGCGGCCGCGAGGATGGGGCGCGGGTTACTGGGGATGTCATTGGCAAATGACGTGTGATGCTCATTGCTCGCCACTTTCGAACTTTCGGTTACCAACTCGGGGGTGGCGATTGCCCCGGAAACTCAGGAGCAGCTTTTCAAACCGTTTTCGCAAGCCACAAAGTCGGGTACCAGGAAAGGGCTGGGGCTCGTTCGCATGGCGGGTCGTGGTCAGTGCATTCTTCAAACGCAAGGATAACTTTCATGTATCAGGTCCGGAATAGTGGTATTGCAGGGCAGCGCGCTTCCGCCTGACGAGCTTGTGCCGTACCGTGGACGAACTTGTAGCCTATCGCCAACAATGCGAACGATGATGGCAAACTCGATTCGCATGGCGAACATCAGCGTGCTAAGGTAAATACATCACCTGTCATGGTAATTGTCCAAGATTAAGGATTTTTTAGCTCGGATTCACCTCGATCTGGCTGGCTGCGACCGAGCGCCGTTCGCTCGATGTCCGGGCTACCTGGAACTGTCATGAGACGCCTTCTTTATGTGATATGCCTGGTCCTCACCGCTTGGAGCACGCAAGCGAAGTCCGAAACGTTGAAGGTTGGCTTTTACGATTACCCGCCTATGATGATCGAGAGCGGCCGGACGGGCATCTATCAGGAACTATTGGATGAGTTGAGCAAAATTACGGGCCATCGCTTCCAGATCCAGTACTTTCCCTATGCGCGCCTTGCCCATGAGTTTAATTTAGGGCGGATTGACATCGAACCTGGCGTGTTCCCCGGCTGGGTGAGGAATCAAAGGGTGCCCGGCAAGTTTTCAGTGCCGTTTGGCAGGGTGGTTGACGTACTTGTATTTGCGCCGGGCAAATACTTCCCGATAAGCACGCCAAGAGATTTGAGTGGCAGAACGCTTGGATTGGTAAGGGGGTATGCCTATCCGGACTTGCGCGAGTTGTTTGATAGTGGCGTCGTGCATCGCGCCGACGCTGTCAGCGAGGCCCAGCTCCTGGTGATGCTGGCTGCCGGGCGAATGGACCAAATTCTGATCAACAAGGCAGTTGCGCAATACAATATTCTCACAGTGCCCAAGTATCGCGAGTTTGTCGTCGGCGATGTTCTGGGTTCGTTTGATGTCTCGATACGCGTCCACCCCAGCAAGCGAACCTTGTTGCCACTATTGGACGAAGCCATCCTGGCGATGAAACGTTCGGGTGCCATCGCAAGAATCTACGCCAAATACGGCGTGAGTCTCTAGAACACCAGTCTTCTCCGCAGTGCGGCCATGGCGATAAGCTGCAACAAAACCAAGGGACCGAGTACCCACGCGACAGGCAACGATTTCAAAGGCTCGACGATGAATTCGGCGCGCTCGATAGGCGCCGGGTCTTCGCCCTTTTTCGCTCAGTGCTTCATTCAATTGACGCAGGTGTCCCAGCCCAAGGAGCAACTTATGTTCCTGTGGCTGGTAATCCGTGCCCAACGGATACATCGCACTGGGCGTGTCCTTTTATCTCGATGTGCGCGCCAGCGAAGGCTGTGACGGGGTGGGTTTCCGCAAATTTCAATAAGGGGGGAGCACGACTTTGATTTATCGCCCGCCAAGGTCAAGCTCAGTTTCACCTCCCGGCCATTGGTTGAATTTGAAATGCGCTTTGACTGCAACGGGCGTGAGCCCTACCGCAGTCGTATTGGCGCGGACGCGGAACGCGTTATCGAAGGCGGAATGGTCGCGGTGCCCGTGGGTATGCGCGACGAGCAAACCAAGCTTGCGTCCGCCAATCAGGCGGTTGACCGTTTCCACCAACGCGAATGCCACGCCATCGACAGGCTTCGCGCCAGAGTCTAGCAAAAGCGTCTCCTCCTCACCGAGTATCCGCCCTGGGCCGCCAGTTGGCAGCCAGGGCGTGGATGGAGAGGATCAGAACTTGTACTGCAGGTTGGCGAAGAACGAGCGGCCGCGCGGGTCGCCGTAGGTCGGGTCCCAGGTCACCTCGAAATAGCGCGACTGGTTGGTGAATGGCGGCGGCGTGTCGGCGATATTGATGACGCCGGCGCGCAGCTTGAGGTTCTTGTTGAACGAATAGCTGCCGGTCAGGTCCCACAGCGAATAGGCCTTCACGTCGCGGTCGTTCCAGCCCGGATCAGCCAGGCCTTGGATGTTCTGGTCGCGATAGCTGGAGAAGAAGGTGTGGCCCAGGCTCACATTGGCGGCGCCCTGGGTCCAGTCGAAATTGAGCTTATGGCGCCAGCGCTGCACGGCCTTGTCGTCGCGGAATACGCCCAGGCCGTCCGCCATCGGCGAATGCGGGTCGGACTGGAACTCGTACTTGGTGATCAGCGTGCCGTTCAAACCGGCGCTGAAGCGGCCCACCGAAGTCGCATCGCCGCGCCAGTTCAGCGCAATATCCAGGCCGGACGTATTCAGCTTGCCACGGTTCTCCTTCTTGAACTGCAGGAAGGACACGAAACCATCCTCATCGCGCACCACGATCTCCGGATCGTTGTAGTAGACCGGGTTGTCGAACACGGTCTGCTCGCCGATTTCCGAAATGATGTCGGTCTTGCGGATGATCCAGTAGTCGAGGCTCGCGTTCCAGTTCCGGTTAGGTTCCAGCACCACGCCGAGCGAGAACTGCTTGGACTTTTCCGGTTTCAGCAGAGGATTGCCGTAACGGTCGACGTCGAACTGGGCGATCTCGCCGGAGACCGGGTCGTTCACGAAACTGGCCGTGGTGCCGGAACGCACCGGCAGGAACAATTCGGAAATCGACGGTGCACGGAAGCCGGTGCCATACGAAGCGCGGCCCAGCACCTCCCGGCTCGGACGGTAGCTGACTGCGACTTTCGGGTTGGTGGTCGTCAGTTTCGGCGTGGTAACCTTGGTCAGCGGATCATGCACGCCCTTATAGCGGTCATGACGGATGGCGAACTGGCCTTCCCATTCCTTGGTGAACGGCGCATTGATCTCCGCGTAGAAGCCGGCGATGTCGCGCGAGTTGGAGGAATCGGCCAGCAGTTCGTCGGAGCTGGCGCGGTCGCCCTGCACGTCGTTGGAGCGCAGTGCCTCGGTGGAGGTGAACGAAGTCTTCTCACGGCGCAGTTCGGCACCCACTGCGAGCATGGCATTGCCGCCTTCCAGCGCCATCAATGGGCGGGTCAGCTTGCCATCGACGCTGTCGCTGGTGCCCTTCGACATGCGCGCTGCATCATGGATCTTGATCGAGTCCATGAACTTGCGGCCCGAATCGTCCGTGGCCACGGCAAACGGGTTGTACTTGCCGGCGGCGATGCCCGCCAGCAGCTTGGTGCGCGAGACCCAGCCATCGATATCGAGATCGGTGGCCTTGTTCACGCTGTGGTTGTAGGCGGTATCGTATTCCCAGTCGCCGACCTTGCCGGCCGCACCCAAGACGAAGCGCGACGCCTTGCTGGTGACTTCCGAAGTGCGGCGGCCCGCATCCGACAGGCGGAAACGGAAGTTGACCGGGGTGGTGATGCCGGTCTTGGCCTGCAGGTCGGCTGGCAGGCGGATGCCGGTGCTGGTGCCGTTGATAGCGCCCGAGGTGGCGGGCGAGGCCGCATAGCTGGTCTCGGCCTTGCTTAGCAAGACTTCCGCAAATACCTGATGGTCGCCAGCCACCAGCGCGGTGGCGCGGCCGATAAAGCTCTGCTTTTTGGACTCCGGATAGACTTCCGAATCGGCCATGTAGTTGAAGTTACAGCCTTCCGTGCCGCCGGGACCGAGCGGGCGCACCACGTTCGGGCTGCCGTTCACGCAGGAGTCCTTGCCCAGGTTGACGCGCCGGCCCGGCGACGGCACCCAGGTGCCGCCAGGGCCGGAACCCTTCAGGTAACCGGATTGGTTCAGGGTCGCCAGCTGGGCCGCAGTCAGGTCCACGTTGGCCGGGAAGGAGTAGCTCGAAAGCTGGGGCGACAGGCGGTCGGGCAGGCTGTACTCCTGCATGAACTTGCGCTGTGAGCTGGCCAGGCGGTCGGTTTCCTGCAAATCCAGCGCGCCGAAGACGTTGAAGCCGTCCGTGCTCAAGGCGCCAAAGCCGCCGGACAGCGAGGCAGATTTCTTGCCGCCGCCACCTTCGTCGGTACGCAGCGCGTACAGGCTGGCATCGCCGCCCTGGTAGTCCTTGCGGGTGATGAAGTTGATCACGCCGCCCATGGCGTCGGTACCGTAGATCGCCGAGGCGCCATCTTTCAGTACTTCCACGCGCTGGATCGCGCCCGCAGGGATGTTATTCAGGTCGACGCCGGAATTGTCGCCAGGGCTGGCGAAGTTAGCCATGCGGCGGCCATTCAGCAGCACCAGGGTGCTTGAGACACCCAGGCCACGCAGGTTGGCGCCGTTGAAGCCGCGTTGGCCGCCCATGACGTCGCTGACGCTGGCGCCATCGGTCAGGCCACCCACATTGGACGCGATCTTTTGCAGCAGTTCGGCGGCGGTGGTCACGCCGGTCTTCTCAATATCCTCACGTTTGATGACTTCGACTGGCAGCGCTGCCTCACCTTCGATGCGCTTGATACTGGAGCCCGTGATCTCCACGCGCGGCATGGTTTGCGCATATGCATTCAAACCCATGGTGCCAAGCGCGAGCAGTACGGCATGGGTGCAGCGGGAGCGGCGGAATGAAGAAGCCTTGTGCGTGCCAGGTATTTTCATGCGATCAGTCCTCGTAAGTAGGTATTCATTCGTACTTTATGGAACAGTTGCAGTGTATGCATCGTTGCACAGCTTGCGCGCACCGGAGGTCGCATGGGTCGCTCTGTGTAAAAGCCGTGTCGCATTGTTGCAATGATGGAAGCTAGCATCTGTTGCGGACTTTCCACAGTGCGACATGCAATTGCCAATGTGCGCCGGAACGTGGATAAAGCCACCGGAACAATGGCAACATGGCGGCAATTCAATTGTCGTGAAGGGACTTGCTTCGTGAAAGCTGCGTTGATGCTGCTGTTATGTATGCTGGGCCCTGCTGCCCATGCCGTGGAGAGCCTGGCCTTCCGGCCTGTGGCTGGCACGGTGATAGCGATGGGCGGCGCTGTGCGCAACGATAATGAGGCGGTACGCCAGCGGCTGGTGCAACTGGCTGGCGGTCCTGAGGCGCGCTTTGTGGTGATCCCGACTGCTTCGTCGAATCCTCACAAGTCCGGCATGGAGGCGGTGGAGCAATTGCAGCGCCGGGGTGCGAAGGCGGAATTGCTCAAGATTGCACCACAGTGGCCAGGCGAGTCGCTGGAATCCGCGCGCCGGGCTGCCGCCGATCCCGCGAACGTGGCCCGGATTGGCGCCGCCACAGCCGTGTTCTTTACCGGCGGCTGGCAGGAGCGCACGGCCGATGTGCTCAATCCAGGCGGGTTCGCATCGCCCGTCCTGCAAGCTGTGCGGGAGTTGCAGGCACGCGGTGGCGTCATTGCCGGCAGCAGTGCCGGCGCCGCGATCATGAGCAGCACCATGTTCCGCGATGCGCTCAATTCCGTGCAGGTGATGAAGGGTGTCATGCGCGAAGGCAAGGAGATCGACCGCGGGCTTGGTTTTGTGGGCGAGCAGCTGTTCATCGACCAGCATTTCCTCAAGCGCGGCAGGGTGGGGCGCATGCTGGCGCTGATGCTGGCCAAAGGCTACAAGGTGGGGCTCGGGGTGGACGAGAATACCGCCGCCATTATCCATGGGAGCGAAATCGAGATTGTCGGCGCCAGCGGCGCGCTCCTGGTCGACTTGCGGCAGGCGACACGCGAGGCTGGGCCCGTAAACGTACGCAATGTACGGATTTCCTACCTTGATAACGGCGACCGTTACGACCTGGTCAAACTGAAGGGGCAGGTGCTGGCCGCCAAACAGGCCAGGGGCGAGATCAAGTTCCGCCAGCCCGGTTTTGTGCCCGAGCTGGAATTCATGCGTCCAGCCTACACCGATATCCTCGCCGAAAATGCCATCCTGCGGGCGCTGACGCAACTGGTCGATGGCCCGCGCGACTATGTCCGTGGCATCGCCTTCGACCTCGAAAACTTCCCGGACGCCCCGGTGGCCGATCCCGCCCCCGAACTGGGCTTCGAGTTCATGCTGCGGCGGGACGAACAAACGCGGGGCTGGGACAACGAGGGACTGGACGACAATGACTACTCCATCTTTGATGCGCGGCTCGATGTGCGGCCGGTGCGTCTGAAAACCCCGTTCTATCAGGCGTGGTGAGCATGGAGCAGATCAGCATTGCATTACCTTCTCCCGCCGCCGGCACCACCCGCAGTCTGAACCACCTCCGCTTTGGCCAGCCGGGCCAGGGCCCCAAGGCCTACATCCAGGCCTCGCTGCACGCCGACGAACTGCCCGGCATGCTGGTGGCCCACCATTTGCGTTCGCTGCTGGCCGAGCTGGAGCAGCAGGGCAAGATGCTGGGCGAAGTGATACTGGTGCCGGCGGCAAATCCGGTCGGCCTGGCGCAAACGCTGCTGGGCACCAGCCAGGGCCGGTTCGATCTGCGCACAGGGCAGAACTTCAACCGCATGTTCCATGACCTGTCGGGCGATGTGTGGCAGCGCGTTCAGCATCAACTGGGGCAGGACGCCCAGGCGAACCAGCAGCTGATCCGCACCGCCATCCGCGCCAGCCTCGCGGACAGGCAGCGTGACCAGGCGGCCAGCGATGAGTTGTCGGCCCAGCGTCTGGCGCTCATGCGCCTGGCCGCCGATGCGGATGTGGTGTTGGACCTGCATTGCGACTGTGAATCGCTGCTGCACATGTACACCGGCACCCCGATCTGGGATCGGGTAGCGCCCCTGGCCGGTCTGCTGGGCGCCAAGGTCGCCTTGCTTGAAACGGAATCAGGCGATGATCCATTTGACGAAGCCTGCTCCCGCATCTGGTGGGATATTGCAGCGCTGGCAGAAGGCAGGTTCCCCATCCCGCTAGCCTGCCTGGCCGTCACCATCGAGCTGCGCGGCTTTGTCGACGTCGACCACGCCACGGCAGCCCACGACGCAGCAGCGATCCTGGACTACCTGCGCTTGCAAGGCATAGTGGCCGGCCCGCTGTCGCAGCCGGTACCTGCCGCTTGCGAACCGACCCCGCTCGCTGGCTGCATTCCCGTGGCGGCGCCGTCGGCAGGGCTAGTGGTCTATCTGCGCGAGCTGGGCGAGAATGTGCGTGCGGGCGAGCCCCTGATCGACCTGATTGACCCTGTCAGCGGCAGCGTGCAACAATTGCTGGCGCCAGTAGACGGGTGCTGCTTTGCCCGCGAAAACCGCCGCTATGTTGCGCCGGGTACGCGCCTGAGCAAAGTGGCCGGCAAGCACGCGCTGCGTAGTGGATCGTTGTTATGGGCCTGAGGCACCGATAAAGTATGGGGAATCCGTATTCCGTTTCATTGATCTTGTCGCCCGGCTTCTCGCTGTTCACGCTGGGCGCCATACGCGCAGCGTTCACGGTTGCCAATGAGGTTGAAGGCGACGAGCTGTATCGGCTCCGCCAGTTTGGTCTGGACGGCGACGCTGCCATTTCCCAATGTGGACTGGCGCTGGAGGCGGAATCGCTGGCCAGCCTGAATCCCGAGCATCCCGGCCTGCTGTTGCTGATCGCGGACGACCGCCTGGGCGAAGCCTCCAGCGGCCAACTAGGACGGCAGTTGCAGCGCCTGGGGAAAGACGGTGCCTGGATACTCGGTGCATGCGGCGCCGGTGCGGAAGTGCTCGCGCAACATGGGCTGCTCGATGGCTACCGCGCCGCGATCGACTGGCAATTGCGGGCGGAGGCGGTGCAGCGCCATCCCGCCACGACCTTCACCCAGGGGCTGTACGAACTTGACCGCAACCGCATCACTGCCGGCGCCGGCGCAGCGGTTATCGATATGCTGCTGCATTGGCTGGGCAAGCGTCACGGCAGCATATTCGCGGCTGAAGTGGCCGTCGCGCTGGGACACGAACGACTGCGTGGCGGCGATGAGCGCCAGCCCATGCCCGCTTCAGCGCAACCAGCAGTGGGATCGGTGCGGCTCAAGGACGCGCTGGAACTGATGGCCGCCAACCTGGCCGAGCCTTTACCGGCCGAAGACATCGCGCAACTGGTTGGCGTATCGCGCCGCCAGCTCGAACGGCTGTTCCGCCAACACCTGGATACTTTCCCATCGCGCTACTACCTTGATTTGCGGCTCAAGCACGCCCGCCGCCAGCTGAAGCAGACCACCCACTCGATCCAGCAGGTGGGGCTGGCCTGCGGATTCACTTCGGGTTCGCATTTTTCCACCACCTACCGCAATTACTTTGGTTGCACTCCGCGGGAAGAACGTGCCCGGCAAACCATGCCATTAGTCGAGTCCTATAACGGCGAAGAGGAAATGGAATGAACCACCTGGACTACTTGTTGCGTCCGGCAACCCTGGATGATCTCGACGTCATCGAAAAATTTTCCAGGGCCGCGACATTCAGCATCCGCACCCTGAAACCCGATCGTGCCCGGCTGGCGGCGCGCATCGAACGTTCGCTCAATGCTTTTGCCGGTAGCGAGCCGGCGAACGGCGATGAGATCTACCACTTCGTGCTGGAGGATTTGCAGGCCGGGCGGGTGGTGGGCACCAGCGGCATCGTTGCCAGTGCCGCCGCGAATGGCCGCTTCTACTGCTACCACAACGAGTTTCTCGTGCATGGCAGCGAGGAGCTGGGGATCACCAATCGGGAGCACACCTTGCGCCTGTGCGAGGAGCTATCCGACCATACTTTGCTTAGTTCGTTCTACATAGAGCCCGAGTACAGCGAAACGCTGGCGCCGCAACTGCTATCGCGCGGGCGGCTGCTATTCATCCGGAATTACCCGCACCTGTTTGCAGAGCGCATCGGCGCCGAGAATCCCGGTCTGTGCGACGACGAGGGCAATAGCCCGGTGTGGGACGCTCTGGGCCATCGCTTCTTCAAGATGCCGTTCCCGGAGGCCGAGCAGCGCACCGGTGGGCGCTCCAAGAGTTATATCGCCGAGCTGATGCCGCGTATGCCGATCTACGTGTCGCTGCTGTCCAAGGATGCCCAGTGGGCCATGGGGCAGCTGCATCCCGATGCCGAACTGCCGTTCGGCATACTGGTAGCGGAAGGATTCGATGTAGATTCTTACGTGGATATTTTCGACGGCGGCCCAATTGCCGAAGCGCGTATCGCCATGCTGCGTTCCGTTGTGTCCGCGCACAATGTGGAGCTGCGCGGCGATGCAGGTTCGGAGGGCGACGCCTGGCTGGTCGCCAACATGGAGCGCTCAGGCTTCCGCGCCACGCTGGCGCATGGCGAATCTCTGGAAGACACTTTGCTATTGAGGCGCGCGGCAATCCAGCGGCTCGGTCTGAGCGAAGGCGCACAAGCCTGCGCAGTGCGGGTGTGATCGGGGCCAGGTCTGTGGCACTGACCTGTGCGATTCGCAGTGTGATCCCGGTGAAATCGGCATAGGCCGTTGCCGATTCTTCCGACCCGATGCACAGTGAGATTTTTCGTGCTCGGGGGAATACGGATGCTCAGCCTGGAAGCGATCAATATCAGCGCTATCTTGACCATGTTCGACGCTTTGAACGATATCGCCTTTTTCGTCAAGGACAGGGAAGGGCGTTATTTCGGGATCAACCGCACAATGGTGCGCCGTTGCGGTGCGCGGGACAAGGATGAGGTGATTGGGAGGACGGCGCTGGATCTGTTCCCCGCTGCCCTGGCCGAAACCTATATCGCGCAGGACCGCAAGGTGATCGATAGCGGCACATCCATCGACAAGCACCTTGAATTGCACATCTATCCCGGCCGCAGCCGGGGCTGGTGCATCACCAGGAAAATGCCCTTGCAGGACAAGGATGGCAGGATCATCGGCCTGATCGGCACTTCACGCGATCTCGGTTTGCCGGACGACGTGAACCCAGCGTACCGCCAAATCGCCCACATCGCCGAATACATCCGGGAAAACTATCACCAGCACGTCTGTCTTAAAGATCTGGCCGAACGGTCGGGCTTATCCTTATCCCAAGTGGAGCGCCTGTTCCAGAAGGTGTTCCATCACTCGCCACGTGAGATGCTGGTGCAGTGCCGGCTTTCTGCCGCCAAGGCCATCATCGAGAAGACGCCGGAAGCCAGGATCGCCGATATCGCCTACGAGTGCGGCTATACGGACCACAGCGCATTCAGCCGGCAGTTCAAGTCGGTTGTCGGCATGAGCCCAACTGAATACGGCCGCCAGGCTGCGCGGCCGTTACCTGGCTTACTTTAAGCGGTCCCACAGGAAGCTGTAGACCATGCCGTAAAGGCGGGCCTGCTGTTCGCCGTTCACCGCACCGCCATGGCCGCCATCCATATTTTCCCAGTACAGGACCTGGTGGCCCTGCTCCTTCATCCGGGCGACCATCTTACGCGCGTGGGCTGGGTGCACGCGATCGTCCCTGGTGGAACTGGTGAAGAACACCGGTGGGTAGGAGCGGTTCTTGTCTAGCAGGTGGTAGGGCGAGTAGCGCGAGATGTATTCCCATTCGTCGGGACGATCCGGATCGCCATACTCGTCGATCCACGAGGCGCCCGCCAGCATGCGGTGGTAGCGCTTCATATCCCCCAGTGGAACCTGGCTTACGACCGCATTGAACAGCTCCGGGCGCTGCAGCGCGGCGACGGAGACCAGCATGCCGCCAAGGCTGCCGCCCATGATGCCGAGATGCTGCGGGGAGGTGAGCTTGCGGGCGATCAGGTCTTCGGCGACCGAGATGAAGTCGTCGTATGAGACCTGGCGCTTTTCTTTCAGCGCCGCTTCGTGCCAGCGCGGCCCGAACTCGCCACCGCCGCGAATGTTGGACAGCACGTAGACGCCGCCTTTCTCCAGCCATGCGCGGCCGACGGCGGCGTTGTACGAAGGCTTCATGGAGATCTCAAATCCGCCATAGCCGTACAGCAGGGTCGGATTGTTGCCGTCGTATTTGATGTCCTTGCGCATGACGACGAAATACGGAATCTTCATGCCGTCCTTGGCGTTGGCGAAATGCTGCTCCACTTTGAGGCCAGCGGTGTCGAAGAACGCGGGTTGAGACTTCAGTTGCTGCCGTTTGTCGTTGCCGACCTCGCCCAGGTGCAGAGAGGTCGGGGTGAGGAAGTCGTTCAACACCAGGAAGTACTTGTCCGAGTCCAGGTAGTCGAGCGATGAGATCGACACGCTGGCGTATGCCGGCGTCGAAACGGTCCTGCGCTCCCATTTACCTTTCTGCATGCGTAACTCATGCACCTGGCTGCGCACGTTGACCATCTCGTTCAGCAGGACTGCGCTCCTGGTGGTGGTGACCGATTGCAGCGAGCGTGTGGCGTCGGGCTCGTACAGGACGCTGAAATTGCGTTTGCCCGCCATGAAGCTGGAATAATCGATCGACAAGAGCGAGCCCTGGGCGTACTGGCTGCCACCGACCTTCCAGTCGCCACGCAGGCGGATCAGGAGCTGGTCCTTGAAGGTGAAGGCAGTTGCGCTGTTTGGCTTATCCAGCTTGACGAGCTTCCCGCCATGGCGGACATACAGCTCGTTTGTGAAGAACGAGGTATAGCGCAGGATGAACTCGCGGTTGAAACCCGGGTAGTGGTCGGAATACCCGGATGCGCTGATATCGGCCGGCTCGCCTTCGAATACCAGCTTCGCGGATTGCAATGGCGTACCGCGCTTCCATTCCTTGACGATGCGCGGATATCCCGAGCTGGTGAGCGAGCCGGGACCGAAGTCGGTGGCTACCAGCAGGCGGTCGCGGGTCACCCAATTGACATCGCTCTTCGCTTCGGGAAGGTAGAACCCATCGGCGACGAAATCCAGGCTCCGGGTGTCGAACTCGCGCACGACATGCGCATCGCCGCCACCGCGGGTAAGCGAGAACAGGCATCGTTCAGCCTTCGGCTTGAGGCATTCCATGCCGTGCCATACCCAGTTTTCCTTCTCATCGCGCGCCAGGCGGTCGACGTCCAGCACGACTTCCCATTGCGGCGCGGAGGTCTTGTAGCTTTCCAGTGTGGTGCGCCGCAGGATGCCGCGCGGGTGCTCGGCGTCCTTCCAGAAGTTATAGACGTGCTTACCTTGTTTTTCGACGAACGGGATCCGCTCGCGCGAGTCGACGACTTCGCGGATGGCGGCGGTGGTTTGCTGGATGCCGGGCAGCGCGTCAAGCCGGCTGGTCGTGAGGCTGTTCCACTGCCGGACCCAGTCCAGGGCCCGGTCGGAGTTGACTTCCTCGAGCCAGAGATAAGGGTCGGCTTGCGCACTTGTGCAGAGCAGTAGAGCAGCCGCCGCCGCCAGGCCCAGCTTCCTGAATTGATCCATTAAATTTGCTCCTTAAAATATCGGAGCAAGGATACTTTCGGGGGCGGGCGCGGTCTTGTGCATTTTCCGGCATGATTTGGCCGAAATTGGCACACAGCTGTGCATTATTGCGGGGTTGCGGATCCCTGGAGTGTGCGCAGTGTGGCCTGCGCTTCTTCGCGCCATTGCCCGCCGAGGTCAACGGCTTTCTGTGCTGCGGCGCGGGCTTCGTCCAACTGCCCCATTTCGCCCAGCACCACGGCAAGGTTATTGAAGGCGGCACCGTTGTTTGGATGCGCAGCGGCAGCGCTGCGGAATGCTTCGGCTGCCGCAGCCCGGTCGCCAGAAGCGTAGGCCGAGTTGCCGAGACCCAGTTGCAGTGGCAAGGCATTCGGCCAGCGTTGAATGGCGGCGCGGTAGGCCAATTGCGTGGATTTTGGCGGGGCGGATTTTTCGTAGGCGATGAGGGAGGCCTGCAGTTCCGGCAGGGCGGTGCTGGCCGGCAGCTGGCCAGGCGTGAGTGCCACCATGCCCCAGTAGCCACTCCGCGCCCAGGTGTTCTCAAAGGTGGAAAGCGGCATCGTCATGCGGCGCGTGGTGCCGGACCGCAAAATGATTTCGCGGCTGTTGATGTCATAACCGATGGCGACCGCGTAATGCCACTTCGGCATAATCGGCAGGCTCAGGTTCTGCAGGACAAGTACTGGATGGCCGGCGTCGAGCTCCGCTAGCAAGCCTTTCAGGCTCGGCTCGATGGTGGTGCTCAGGGCGCCATGGCGGCGGCCGGCCGCCAGCAACTCGATCTGCAGGCTGCCTTCACGGCCGGGGAGGTAGACCTCCGGTACCAATGCATCCGGCGAGGCGTCGATCCCCGCCGCGCCAAGAAGCATGGCCAGCGCGGCAGGGCCGCACTGATAGCGTTCCTGGGCGTGGAAGGGCGTGGCGCTGAGTTCATGCTGCTGCGGGCCAGGGCGCGGAGCTGCGAGCAGCGCGCGTGTCTGGGTCGCGCATCCTGACAAAATCAGGAGCGCGACCGCAGTGGCCAGCAGACGCATTTTCATTAACGCACGGAGCGCGTGAACGGATACACCTTGGTCAGGCCAAGGATGTCCGTCACCAGCAGCAGGACGAAGACGAAGATCAGCGCGCCCACCACGCCGTCACCGCCCGCTGGGAGCGTGTCGACTTGCTTGGCCAGGGCGACGGCCTCTTCGTCAGTCAGCGAGGCAACGCGCGCCTGTGCCATCTCAAGGTCGATGCCATTGCGCTGTAGCGCAGCCTGCACATCTGCGCGCTGCAATTCGCTGGCCAGGCGCGCACGGGTTTGCGCGCCCACTTCGGCAGCGGCCACTTGGGCGGTGCCGATCATGCCTGCGTGAGCGGTCGTTTGGAAGCCAGTTACTACAAATGCCGAAAGCAGGAAATGGACGAAGAGTTTTTTCATTTTATTTCTCCTAAGTTAAACAGGCGAAAGTTTATCTAAGGAGAAATTTCCATGGCGCACGATTGGCCTAGTTTGGCGTCGCTGAAAGGCGCAGGCGGGTCCGGCGGTCCAGTGCCAATTCCTTGATGTCGGCGCCGAATGCTTCTTCCATCAGGCGGGCTTTGAGTCCGCTGGTTTCGGCCTCGCGTAAGGCGCGCTCGATAATGGGCCGATAGTGGGCGGCGGATGCGGCGAGGTAGAAGCGGAAGTCGCCACGGTACTCGAGCAACAGGTGTTGTTCGACCATCAATTCGGGATGCTGGCGTGCCTCGGGCATGACTTCGATAACACCGCGTGGCAGATAATCGATATTGCGGTTTCCCGCAGCAACCATGCCGTAAATCGTGGTCCAAGGTGCTGCGTGCTCGTACAGCGGCAAATTCGTCGCACGCCAAACCTTCACATCTCCCCAGCCGGCCCCAAAACCAGCGACCAGGCCTGTGCGCCGCAAATCATCCACGGACTGGATGCGAGCGAAAGCATCCGCGTCGGCCCGGCGGATCAACAGAACCCGCTGTCCGATCAAACCATCTGTCAGGGCGTGACGTATCGGGACGATCTGCTTATTGCCATCCTTTTCCCTGGTTTGCATCCCGTAGAACAGATTGATCTCGCCGGTATTAATCAGGCGCCACATGCGGCGGGCCGGAATATCTTTCGCGTAGTGGATGCGATAGGGCTGGTGAATCAGCTTCAAGGATTTTTCCAGCAGGCGGATGTAGTAGGTGGAATGCCCGCCGGAGCCCACCGCGACGCGCAGTTCGAGCGGCGCGGCAAATGCGATGGTCGAAAACAGGCCAAGCAGCAGGCTGGCGAGGAAAACACGGAACCTGGGCATCAGATTGGATCGTCAGAAGTATCCTCATCATTATGCTCCCGATGGGCGGAAAGCGTGATACGCTATCCTTGCTTTTGAGGAAATGTTTTTCACGCTGGCCGCCGCTACCCGCAGCACGCCAGCCGGGATTGTTTAGCCACGTGCGTCACCATCGCACATGAAGGAATCCAAAAAATGAGCAAGGGCGAACCGCTTCGCCTGCACGTTCCCGAACCGACGGGGCGTCCAGGCTGTGCAACCGATTTTTCCTATTTGCGCCTGTCGCCGGCAGGCGCGGTGCGGCGTCCCGAGGTGGACGTGGCGCCGATGGAGACGCGTGATCTCGCGTATTCCCTGGTCAGCGTGATCGATGCCGAAGGCAATGCCGTCGGTCCCTGGGTGCCCCAGATCGATATCGAAGTCGTGCGCAAGGGCCTGCGCGCCATGATGAAGACGCGCATCTTCGATAGCCGCATGCTGATGGCGCAGCGCCAGAAGAAAATGTCGTTCTATATGCAGAGCCTCGGCGAAGAGGCGATCGGCACCGCCCAAGCGCTGGCGCTGAATGTGGACGATATGTGTTTCCCCACCTACCGCCAGCAAAGCATATTGGTCGTGCGCGACTATCCGATGGTCGATATGATCTGCCAGCTGATGTCGAACGAGCGCGATCCGCTTAAGGGCCGTCAGCTGCCGGTCATGTATTCGGTCAAGAAGGCGGGCTTTTTCTCCATCTCCGGCAACCTGGCGACGCAATATATCCAGGCGGTGGGCTGGGGCATGGCTTCGGCGATCAAGGGCGATACCAAGATCGCTTCGGCATGGATCGGCGACGGCGCGACGGCGGAGGCGGATTTCGACACGGCCCTCACTTTTGCCCATGTGTACCGCGCGCCCGTCATCCTGAATGTGGTCAATAACCAGTGGGCGATTTCGACTTTCCAGGCCATCGCCGGTGGCGAGGACACCACGTTTGCCGCGCGTGGTGTCGGCTGCGGTATCGCTTCGCTGCGTGTCGATGGCAATGACTTCCTGGCGGTGTATGCGGCGTCGCGCTGGGCGGCCGAGCGGGCGCGCCGCAACCTGGGGCCGTGCCTGATCGAATGGGTGACTTACCGCGCCGGGCCGCACTCCACCTCTGACGATCCCTCCAAATACCGCCCTGGCGACGACTGGTCGCATTTCCCGCTGGGCGATCCGATCGCGCGCCTGAAGCAGTACCTGATCAAGGCCGGCGCCTGGTCCGAAGCCGAGCACGAGGAAACGCAGAAGCGCCTGGAGGCGGAAGTGCTGGCCGCGCAGAAAGAGGCCGAGCAGTATGGCACCATGGCCAGCGGCCATACCTTCAGTCCCGCAGAAATGTTTGATGGCATCTACAAGGACATGCCGGAACACTTGCGCGTGCAACGTCAGCAACTGGGGATTTGAGATGGCGGAAAACATCGTGAAAACATCCATGACCATGATCCAGGCGCTGCGTTCGGCGATGGATGTGATGATGGAGAAGGATGAAAATGTAGTGGTCTTCGGGCAGGACGTGGGTTACTTCGGCGGCGTGTTCCGCTGTACCGAGGGCCTGCAAAAGAAATATGGCAAATCGCGGGTGTTCGATACGCCGATTTCCGAAGGCGGCATTGTTGGCGTGGCGATCGGGATGGGGGCGTATGGCCTGCGGCCGTGCATCGAGATCCAGTTTGCGGACTATATCTATCCGGCGTATGACCAGATCGTGTCGGAGGCGGCGCGCTTGCGTTTCCGTTCGGCGGGCGACTTCACTGCGCCCATTACGATCCGCACTCCTTGCGGCGGCGGCATTTATGGCGGCCAGACCCACAGCCAGAGTCCGGAGGCGGTGTTCGCCCACGTGTGCGGCTTGCGCACGGTGATGCCGTCCAATCCTTACGATGCCAAGGGGCTGCTGATTTCCTGCATCGAGAATGACGATCCGGTGATCTTCCTGGAGCCAAAGCGCTTGTACAACGGCCCGTTCGACGGCCACCATGACAAGCCGGTGGTGCCGTGGTCGCAGAATCCGATGGGAGAAGTGCCGGAGGGCTATTACACCGTTCCGCTGGATAAGGCGGCGATTTTCCGGCCAGGCAAGCAGCTCACCGTGCTCGCTTACGGTACCATGGTGTGGGTTTGCGAGGCAGCCGCGCGGGAGTCGGGCATCGATGCGGAGATCATTGACTTGCGCAGCCTGTGGCCGCTGGATCTGGAGACCATCGTGGAGTCGGTCAAGAAGACCGGCCGCTGTGTGGTGGTGCATGAGGCCACCCGTACCTGCGGGTTCGGTGCGGAACTGGTTTCGCTGGTGCAGGAACATTGCTTCTACCATCTGGAGGCGCCGATTGAGCGTGTGACGGGGTGGGATACGCCTTACCCGCATGCGCAGGAGTGGGCGTACTTCCCGGGACCGGCGAGGGTCGGTGCGGCGTTCAAACGTGCGGTGGAGGCATAACGATGGGTATTCACGTCATCAAGATGCCTGACATTGGCGAGGGCATCGCGGAAGTTGAACTGGTCATGTGGCATGTGAAGGTGGGCGATGCCGTTTCAGAGGATATGATCCTGGCGGATGTCATGACCGATAAGGCCACCATTGAGATTCCCTCTCCAGTCCACGGTACCGTGGCCATGCTTGGCGGCGAGGCGGGCCAGGTAATGGCTGTCGGGGCGGACCTGATTCATATCGAAGTGGAGGGCGAGGGGAACCTGAAGGCTGGCGCGGCGCTGGCCAGCTCGCCGAAGGCTGCGCCGCACACCGGCGGCGGAGCCTCAGCCACCAGCTCCGCAGCCCCTGGAGCTGCACCCTCGGCACCCGCTGCGTCCGCGCCTGCAGCCGGCGTCGCAGCCGCGCACGGCTCGCTGCCTGCGCATGGCGGGCACGGTGGCCATGCGGGGAACGGTGGCCACGGGGCGCATGCCACCCCGGCACCGGTTGCCGCCCGCGTGGCGCGCGCCCCCGGCGAGCGTCCGCTTGCCTCGCCGGCAGTGCGCAAGCGCGCCTGGGACATGGGCGTCGAGCTACAGTACGTGCATGGCAGCGGCCCTGCCGGCCGCATCCTGCATGAAGACCTGGATGCCTACGTCGCACGCAGCGTGCAAGGTGGCACGTCTGCCGCCCCGGCGGGCTACCGCGAGAGCCACACCGAGCAAACCATCCCCCTGATCGGACTGCGCCGCAAAATCGCGCAGAAAATGCAGGAATCCAAGCGCCGCATCCCGCACTTCTCCTACGTCGAAGAGATCGACGTGACGGAGCTTGAAATCCTGCGTACCCGCCTGAACGAGCAATGGGGCAAGGAACGCGGCAAGCTGACGGTGCTACCGTTGCTGGCGCGGGCCCTGGTCATTGCACTGCGCCAGTTTCCACAGATGAACGCCCGCTTCGACGACGATGCCGGCTTCGTCACGCAATATGGCGCAGTCCATCTGGGCGTGGCAACCCAGACCGACAGCGGCCTAATGGTGTCCGTGGTGCGCCACGCCGAAGCGCGCGACATGTGGTCGTGCGCCGCCGAGATTGGCCGACTGGCCGATGCCGCGCGTACCGGCAAGGCGACGCGCGACGAGCTATCCGGTTCGACCATCACCATCTCCAGCCTGGGCGCCTTGGGCGGCATCGTCACGACGCCGGTGATCAACCACCCGGAGGTGGCCATCATCGGCGTGAACAAAATCGTGGAGCGGCCCGTGGTGCGCCAGGGCGGCCTGGTGGTGCGCAAGATTATGAACCTCTCGTCCTCCTTCGACCACCGCGTGGTGGACGGCATGCACGCCGCCCAGTTCGTGCAGGCCATCCGCACCCTGTTGGAATGCCCAGCGATGCTCTTTGTGGAGTAAGCGTTGACGTCCTCTCCGCCCTAAAGGACGGGGATTCCTGCTTCCAGCGTCGCACGTCCGCGACGGAGAATGTTTATCGCAGCATTGAGATCACGATCATGTACCACACCACAAGCGCTGCAAGTCCATTCTCTTATTCCAAGACCTGCGATACCTCTCGGCCTCGTTTCGGGCAACGCGCCACAATTCGAGCAGGTCTGGGTGGTAAAGCGTTCGTCCACTTCCACATACCGCGCGCCATGCCTAATGGCCTTGTACGCCAGCATTCTCCGAAAGGACGACCAGCCTGCATCATGCACAGACTTCGCCAGGCTGGTTTTGGCGAGTCCTGCGGCATTGACGTTGCCGACAGCGATATGGTCAAAAGCACGTACAATTTTCAGCGATTCCTTGTGCAGGAAATCCCGACGGCGAGACGCCGTGTAAACATGGATGGCCTTCACCCGTCGTCGTTTATGAGCACGCTGCGCCACCGCCAGCGCCGCTTCGCCTTTTCGGTAAAAACCCGGGGCCTCAATCCGGTTGGTATCAGACAGCACGGCAAGCTCTTTCAATCCAAGGTCGATGCCAACGCCACGTTCGAGCGGGCGCACAGGAGGCTCAGCCACCTCGATCACAATGTTGAGGAACCAATTGCCCCTGCTGTCCTGGGAAAAGCATGTCCCATCTTTGATCTTGCCTTCCGGCAGAGGGCGCGAGGAAAACACACGAAAGGTATGGCCCGCAAAGCGGAACGCCTCGCCCTCGCGGTGCAGGTCGCGTCCTTTGAGTGGCACCCACCCCAATGTCTTACGTCCCCGATAGCGCAGGTAAGGGCGACGATGTTGGCTGCGCGACTTGGCGAACTGTTCGCAGACCGCATTGATGGTGCCGGAGTGCAACTCAAGTTCCTTGCTGCTACCCGTAGTCAACACGTTCAAGTCGAAGCCCGTCAACCATGGGCGATCAAAACGCAAGGCATCCTTCTGCCGATCGTTGCAATAGTTCCAGACAAAATTCACCTTGCGGGCCAACTGGTTAAGCAGCCCGTTCAACGACTTAACACGGTAGCGGTACACGATAAGCATACTGTAATTTTATACAGCATTTGTAATCTGGAGCGCACGACTGCTTCGCAGTCGGCTCCTTTCCTCCCCGTCGTAAGCGACGGGGTTTCGCGGAGCAAAATCTGATGAACCAACACACCACTACGCTGCTGGTGATCGGCGGCGGTCCTGGCGGCTATATCGCGGCGATCCGCGCCGGCCAGCTTGGCATCCCGACTACACTGGTCGAAGCCGGAGAGCTGGGCGGCACCTGCCTCAACGTCGGCTGCATCCCGTCGAAAGCATTGATCCACGCGGCGGAAGAATTTGAAAAGGCCAGCCATTTCGCCAGCGGCTCCGCGCTCGGCATCTCGGTGCAGGCGCCGCGCATCGACATCGGCCAGACCGTGCTGTGGAAGGACGGTATCGTCGGCCGACTGACCAGCGGCGTGGCGGCATTGCTGAAGAAAAGTGGGGTGCGCGTCGTCAAGGGCTGGGCCAATATTGTCGACGGCAAGACCGTCGAAGTGCTGCGCGACGGCGAAAGTCCCCAGCGTATCGGTTGCCAGCACCTGCTGCTGGCCACCGGCTCGCACGCCACCGAGCTGCCCTTCATGCCATTTGGCGGCCGCGTGATCAGCGCAACGGAAGCGCTCTCGCCCAAGACTGTGCCGGGCAAGCTGGTCGTGGTGGGAGCAGGCTATATCGGCCTCGAACTGGGCATCACCTATGCCAAACTCGGGGCGCAGGTGCATGTGGTGGAAGCGCAGGAGCGTATCCTGCCCGCCTACGATGCGGATCTGGTGCGTCCGGTTGCGATGGCGCTCAAAGGCCTCGGTGTGGAAACCCACCTTGGCAGCTCGGTGCTCGGCCTGAGCGAGGAGGGCACTGCGGTGCGCGTCCGTGACGCAGCCGGCGAAGAATCGTCATTGGCGGCGGACCAGGTGCTGGTCGCAGTCGGACGGCGCCCAAACACCCGTGGCTTCGGGCTGGAAAAGCTGCGTATCGATATGGACGGCCACTTCATCAAGGTCGATGACCAGTGCCGTACCTCGATGCGCGATGTGTGGGCCATCGGCGACGTGACCGGCGAACCGATGCTGGCGCACCGCGCCATGGCGCAAGGCGAGATGGTCGCCGAGATCATCAGCGGCAAACGGCGCCACTTCGCTCCGGCAGCCATTGCGGCCGTGTGCTTCACTGATCCGGAAGTGGTGGTGGTTGGCGCCTCGCCGCAACAGGCGCGCGCACAGGGAGTCGACTGCATCGACGCCATCTTCCCGTTCTCCGCCAACGGGCGCGCCATGTCGCTCGAATCGAAGGACGGCTTTGTGCGCGTGGTCGCGCGCAGGGATAACCACCTGATCCTCGGCTGGCAGGCCGTCGGCAAGGCGGTATCCGAGTTGTCCGCCGCGTTTGCCCAGTCCATCGAGATGGGGGCGACGCTGGAAGATGTGGCCGGCACGATCCACGCACATCCCACCCTGGGTGAAGCGATCCAGGAGGCAGCGCTGCGCGCCTTGGGCCATGCACTGCATATTTAAGTTTGCGGCGCGCCAAGGGATTAGTGCATTTCTCTTGGCGCTTGCCTTTTCCCATACTGCGACCGCATCAGGACCGAAACCGATCTTTGATATTCCGCTTGGGACGAAGCTAGGTGCGCCTTTGGAAATATGCTCCGAAAATGACGGCGGCGGCCATATTCGCGCACTTTGTTGGGCCAGTGTGCCTGTTGTAGTAGATGACGCGGAAGTGGGAATCGTGAAATTACCAAGCGGGAGCAACATTCCAAAGTGGGCGAAATACGCCACCATCACTGCCCATATGCAAAATGGGAAGGTGCTAAGGAAGTTGTCAGTGCAGACCTTCAGCGCCGTTGGTTGCCTGAACCTGAAAAACGAACTCTCAGCTCACTATGGGTTGCCGGGCCGCCAGGATACCCTTTCACACCCGGTGCCAAACGCATTTTGGCGCACGAAGAAGATGCTGATAAACCTGGACTGCAAGGACGTTTGTAAGGTCGATTTTACTGCGCTGGCCCGCAAGCGGCTGGAGTAGCATTTTTGCAATTCATGACGATGATTTAACCGTCTGTCGCATTTCGCAACCAGAAATGCTACCTCCTTCATAGAATGCACGCTGGCCAATCCGCGCCATTCCATAAGAGAGAATTCATGAGACTTCCACTGACCGCACTCGCCCTGTCGCTGGCCGCCGTTGGCGCCCATGCCGAAGCGCCGTTTTCGTTTGCCGCCACCCCCGGCAAGCTGCCCAAGGACGTGGTACCAATCCAATACACGGCACACCTGGTGCCGGATGTGGCGAAAAATACCTTCAGCGGCTCTGAGTCCGTCGAAATCGAAGTAAGGAAGGCCACTTCGACCATCATGCTCAACGCCCTGAATATGGAGTTCGACGCCGCTTCGCTGAGCGGCAAGGGTCTGGCGGAGATGAAACTGGAGCCGGTGCAAGACAAGGAAGCCCAAACCGTCAGTTTCAGGCTGGCCAAGCCCCTGGCGCCGGGCAAATACACGCTGGCGCTCAAGTTCCGCGGCGTGGTCAATCGCGAACCGCGCGGCCTGTTCTACCTGAAATACAAGAACGGCGCCGATGACAAGTCCCTGCTGGCGACCACCATGGAGCCGACCGATGCGCGCCGCCTGCTGCCTACCTGGGACGAGCCGGCCTTCCGCGCCAAATTCAAGCTGACGGTGGATGTACCGGCCAGCTTCAAGGCGTTCTCGAACACTCCGGCCGAAAAGCAGGAAACCCTGCCGAATGGCCTGCAGCGCGTGTCGTTCGGTGTCACGCCAAAAATGCCAAGCTACCTGTTTGTGCTGGTCGCGGGCGAGATGGCGCGCAACGTCGCCACCCAGGATGGGGTTGAAATCGGCGTTGTCTCAACCATCGGCAAGGAAGGCTCGACCCAGTTCGCGCTGGACGCTTCCAAAGACCTGCTGCGTTACTACAACAACTACTTCGGCGTGCCATACCCGCTGGCCAAGCTGGACCAGATTGCGATCCCTGGCATGAACGGGGCCATGGAAAACTGGGGCGGCATTGTCTACAACGAGGCGACGCTGCTGTACGACGCGAAGAAGAATCCGGACAGCACCAAGCAGACCGTTTTCGCGGTCACCGCGCACGAAGTGGCGCACCAGTGGTTCGGCAACCTGGTCACCATGGCGTGGTGGGACAATCTCTGGCTCAATGAGGGCTTTGCCTCCTGGACGGGCACCAAAGCCACGGCCCACTTCCATCCCGAGTGGAGCGTACAGCTCGAAGCGATGGTCGAGCGCGAGGGCGTGATGAACCTCGACTCGCGCGCCACCACCCACCCGATCCAGACCAAGGTCGAAAACGAAGAACAGGCTAATAGCGTGTTCGATGCGATCACCTACGGCAAGGGCCAGGCCTTCCTGCATATGCTGGAGGCCTATCTGGGCGAGGACGCCTTCCGCAAAGGCATCCGGTCCTACATGGCCAAGCACAAATACTCGAACACGACGACTGCCGACCTGTGGGCGGCGCTGGAGAAGGCATCCGGCAAACCGGTCGCCAAGCTGGCCTCCGACTGGACCACCCAGGCCGGCGTACCGGTGGTGAAGGTGTCCCAGAGCTGCGAGAAGGGCCAACGCAAGATCACCCTGACGCAGCAGCCTTTCGTCCTGGATGGCAGCCCTGTGCCGCAGCGCCTGTGGCATATTCCGGTCGCCATCGGCACCGTGGGCGGCAAGGCCGACTACACCATGCTGTCGGCGGCCAGCACCACCGTGACCCGCGCCGGTTGCGACGGACAGCTGATCATCGACCCGGATGCCGTTGGCTACTATCGCGTGCAGTATGACGATGCCAGCTTCAACGCACTGGCGGCCATGGCCACCAGGCTGCCGGACGCCAGCCGCGTCAAGCTGCTGGGCGATGCCTGGGCCATGGTGGTGAGCGAGCGTATCCCGCTGGCGCGCTACCTGACGTTGGCCAGCCAGTTCAAGGACGAGCCGCGCCTTGCCGTCTGGGGCGCGATGCTGAGCAATCTGGGCAACCTGTACAACCTGGCCCAGGGCACACCGGAGCGGGCAAAGCTCGGCGAGTACATCGCAAAACTGGTGCTGCCAAAGTTCCAGGCGCTGGGCTGGGAGGAGAAACCGGGCGAGTCTGTCGAAAACCGCCAGCTGCGCACTGCGCTGGCCAGCGTGCTGGCCCGAACCGGCGACCAGAAGGTGATTGCCGAAGCCCGTGCGCGTTTCCAGCGCTACCTGGCCGATCCTTCCAGCCTGCCGCCGTCCTCGCTGGGCTTCGTGATGTCGGTGGTGGGCCGCTATGCGGACGAAGCCACCTATGACACGCTCAAAGGGCTGGCCCTGAAGGCCCAATCGGTGGAGGAGCGCAACCGTTTCGCGCGTTCCCTGTCGATGGCGATCGATCCCAAGCTGTCCGAGCGCACGCTGCAAATCGCACTGTCGACCGAGCTGCCGATCCAGCTGACCAGCATGATGCTGCCGAACGTGGCGGCAGCAGAACACGTCGACCAGGCCTGGGCCTTTGCGGTGCAGCACCGTGAGGCGCTGCTGAAGAACCAGGACTCCGTAGCGGGCAACCGGATGTACCCGGCTATCGTCTCCACCTCGGTCGACGCGGCCGATGCCGACAAGATGGAAGCCTACGTGAAGGAGCACTTCTCGGCCGATGCGCTGGTCGATGCCAAGCGGGTAGGCAACGGTATCCGCGTCCGCGCCAAGCAGCGCGCGCTGCTGGTGCCACAAGTCGCACCGGCGCTGGGCGGCATGAACTGAGCCGGACTGGAAGCTGAACGACGGGCGCTTTGGCGCCCGTTTTTTTGTAGTGCTTTCGCGACGAAAACGAAAGATTGCAAACCACTATATTTGTCGATCGAAAGCGCTTGCTATGCAAAAAATCGCAAGAGCTATGCCTTTTTTCGCAAATAGTTGACGCTACATCTTTCCATTCTTACAGTATTTACATTACTAACTTACGACAGCAAGTAAAACGAAAGTTTATTGTTTTCGTATAAATAAGACTGGAGATGAGGCATGAAAATTCGGAAATCCCTCCTGGCGCTAAGCCTGATGTCCGCCATGGGCATCGTCTACGCGCAATCCATTACCGGTGGCCTGTATGGCTCGGTGCCGGGCAGCATGAGCGCCGAGAAGGTGAGCGTCAGCGTCACGAGTGCGCAGACTGGTTTCAAGCGCGAACTGCAGCCCGATGCGCAGGGCCGCTACAAGACGTCGGGCCTGAATCCGGGTCTCTATACCGTGATCTTCAAGCAGGGCGACAAGGTCATCGCCGAACGCCAGGTCAGCGTAAAGCCGAACAGCGACACCGCTGTTGTCGCGGTCGCGGCGGAGAACCAGGGCGCAGCCGATGCGCTGACGACCGTCACCGTGGCCGGCAACTCGGCGCAGACCACGGTCATCCCGATCGACGTTTCGACGCCGGAAATGTCGACCCATTACAGCCGTGAGTTGATCAACACCCTGCCGCTGGTCGGGGCGGCGAATGTCGAATCCATCGCGCGCCTGCGCTCCAATGTGCGCTACGACCAGAATACGACCGGCCTGGTGCAGCTTGGCGGCGCAACGCCGGCGGAGAACCGCTATTACCTGAACGAATTCGATACCACCAACGACCGCACCATGCTGGGCGCCAATCGCCTGCCGCGCGAGGCGATCCAGGATACCGAGGTCCTGGCCGGCAATTTCGGCGCTTCATGGACCAATGCCACGGGCGGCATCATGGCGCAGACGGTGCGCCAGGGCTCGAACAAATTCCAGGCCGGTTACTCGATGTATTACACGCCTGCCATGCCCAGCAGGCTGACGCCGCGCGAGAAGGATATCCGCGACGGCCAGGATGGCTATTACCGCTACGTCTCCAACAACCACAATGAGGCGAGTTCGACGCATTACCTGTGGGCGTCCGGCGCGCTGATCCAGGACAAACTGTTCGGCTTCGTGCTGCTGGGCGACCGCTTGCCGTCGCAGAATTTCAGCTTCAGCCAGAACCGCCACTCGGTCACGGAATCCAGCAGCAAGAACATGCTGGTGAACCTGACCTGGAATATTAACAGCGACCACACCCTGAACCTGATCGGCTCGCGGGCGCGCAGCAAGTCGCACACCGACAATTACCGTTTGCTGGGCGACTACACGACCAATGTCGGCGCCTTTTCGTCCAGTTCCGATTCGCCGGTGAAGGAACGCATGCTGATCGCCAACTACCACGGCAGCATTACGGATAATCTCCAGGTACGGCTGATGGGCGGCTACCTCGGCCAGCTGAATGACCGCGCGCACGGCGCCGAGGACATTCCCTACGTCGACTCGTACAACAGCCAGACGCAGAAGACCACCAATATCGGTATCCAGGACCGCACCACCAACTTCCGTCCCGACGACTACTGGCGCCGCGGCTTCAAAGGCGACGTGACCTGGACCCTGGGCAACCACAAAATTGTCGCTGGCGCCGAGCATTACAAGCATTTCCTCGGCCAGGATTGGCATACGCCGAATGCGGGCTGGTATACCTACTTCGACCGCCCCAACACCGTGCAGCTGTCGAACGGTGAACAGGTCAGCGGCAAGTACGTGGGCTACTATTTCAACCACGAGTTCGGCAATATGGTGTCGATCAACAAGGCGGCTTATATTGAAGACTACTGGAAGGCGATGGACGGCGTGCTGGTCTATGGCGGCCTGCGCTTCGATAAGTACGTCAACAAGGATGCGCTGGAGCGCCCATTGTTCTCCTTCCCGACTACTTCGCCGCGTCTCGGCGTGGCATGGGACGTGAACGGGAATTCGAGCCTGAAGGTTGGCGCCAATGTTGGCCGCTATTCGTTGTCCATGCCGTCCAATTTCAGTTTCGGCGTGGCTGAAGCCCACCTCGAACAGCGCAAATGGTTCCGCTACACCGGCATTGACCCGACCACCAAGGCACCATTGGGCCTGACCCAAATCGGTTCGACCTATACCGTGCCGGGCCACAACGGTATCCCGCCGGAAGCCCACCAGGTCGCCACGACCGACCTGAAGGCCCCGCAGCAGGATACCTTGCAGCTCTATGTGCAGAAAGCCCTGAACCGCAACTGGGTGGGCCAGGTGGACTTCGGCTACGCAAACTTGAAGCGCGTGATCAACACTACCTGCTATGGCCAGGGTATCGCCAAATATGCCAATGCCCATGGTTATCCGGACTACCCGAGCGACTACGAGTGCTTCGTGCTGAACCCGGGCGAGGACGTGACGGTGACGCGCGACTTCCGTGGCGACGGGAAGCTGGAGTCGATCACGATTCCGGCTGCGGAGTTCGGCCTGCCCAAGCCTAAGCACAAGTACATCCACCTGACTTTTGACCTTAGCCACTCGCGCAGCGCCGCCGAACCGTGGTACCTGAACGCGAGCTACACCTTTACGCGTTCGTTCGGCAACGACAATGGTTTCCTCAACCTGGAAAACCGTATCGCGGGCTACATCGGCCAATCATTCGTCTACGACTTCCCCGAGACGACCCTGGGCGCGAATGGCAACCTGACCAACGACGTGCGGCATGCTTTCACCAGTTCGGCGGCGTACTACTTCCAGAACGGCCTGCGCACCAGCGGTGTCCTCAGCATGCATAGTGGCGAGCCATTCAGCTGCTTCGGCCTGAAACCGGATGTGGACAGCATCTCCTACAACTGGGGCTCGTGGGGCCACTATTGCGATGAGAAGACCAACCCGGTCGGCGTCAAGACCGCCGGCACCAGCGGCCGCCTGCCGTTCTTCTGGCAGCTCGACATGGGCATCGGCTATGACATGAACCTTGGCGCGCACAACAAGCTGAGTTTCGACCTGAGCATCCAGAACCTGCTGAACCGCCGTGGTGTCACCGACCGTTATAACACCTATAGTGCAGACGTGAACGCTGATAACACCATTGTGAAGGACGTGAACTGGGGCATCCCGAGCCAGTACCAGACGCCACGCAAGGCATCCTTCGTCCTGCGCTATACCTACCGTTGATTTTTTCCGGAGCTCTTACTTTGAACTTTTCGAGAACTTTACAAGCGGGCCTGCTGGCCCTGGCCATGACGAGCGTGCCGGCCATGGCCGCGCGCCAGCTGCATTTCGCCATCGATGGCGCGCAGTTCAAGCTGGATGGGCAGCCTTTTGTCATCCGATCCGGCGAGATGCACTATCCGCGCATCCCGCGAGCGGCGTGGCGCGAGCGGCTGCGCATGGCGCGGGCGATGGGGTTGAACACCGTGACCACTTATGCTTTCTGGTCGCAGCACGAGCCCGAGCCGGGCCAGTGGAATTTCACTGGCCAGAACGATCTGCGCGCCTTCATCAAGACGGCGGCGGAGGAGGGACTGCACGTCATCCTGCGTCCCGGACCGTATGTTTGTGCTGAAGTTGACTTTGGCGGCTTCCCGGCCTGGCTGCTGCGCACCCCGGGGCTGCGTGTGCGTTCGATGGATGCGCGCTACCTGGCGGCTAGCGCCCGCTACTTCAAGCGCCTGGCGCAGGAGGTGGGCGATTTGCAGAGCAGCCGGGGCGGCCCGATCCTGATGCTGCAGGTGGAGAACGAGTACGGCTCCTTTGGCCGCGACCATGAATACATGCAGGCCGTGCGCACGCAAATGCGCAAGGCGGGCCTGGATGCTCCGCTATTCACCTCCGACGGCGGCGCGGCGCGATTGTTCGAAGGCGGCACGCTGGCCGACGTGCCTGCGGTGGTGAATTTCGGCGGCGGGGCGGATGATGCGAAGGCTTCGGTCGAAGCGCTGGCCGCCTGGCGGCCAAAGGGGCCGCGCATGGCGGGCGAATACTGGGCGGGCTGGTTCGACCACTGGGGCGAGCAGCATCACGTGGTGCCGCCCGAGACTGCGGCGCGTACGGTGGACTGGATGCTGTCGCAGAATGTCTCGTTCAACCTCTACATGTTCCACGGCGGGACCAGTTTCGGCTGGCTGGCCGGGGCGAACTATTCGGGCGCCGAGCCGTACCAGCCCGACACCACCAGCTACGACTACGATGCGGCGCTGGACGAGGCGGGCCGCCCGACGGCCAAGTACCACGCCATGCGCGAGGTGATCGCCAAGCATGTCAAGGAGGCTTTGCCGCCGGTACCGGCAGCGCCGCGACCCGAGGCTGTGCCGGCGTTTGAGCTGGCGCCGGCCGGCAGTTTGCTGGCGGTGCTGGACAAGCTGTCCAAGCCCCGCGAGTCGCGCTGGGTCGGCGCGATGGAGGAATTCGGCCAGAACTACGGCTATATCAACTACCGCAAGCGCCTGGACGCGCCGGCCAAGGGCAAGCTGGTGCTGGATGAACTGCACGACCAGGCGACTGTCCTGGCGGACGGCAAAGTGATCGGCCGGCTGGACCGCCGCCGTAGCGAGAATTCGCTAGCGGTGGATCTGCCGGCGGGCACACAGCTTGATCTGCTGGTCGAGGCGATGGGCCGCATCGGCTTTGGCGGCAAGCTGGTGGACGACCGCAAAGGCATCACGCGCGCGGTGAAACTGGATAAGGAGGAGCTGGAAGGCTGGACTGTCTACCCGCTGCCAATGGACGTCGCTGCCTTGAAACGCCTGCCAGCCGGCGGGACGGCCGACCCGCAAGCGCCAGGTTTCTGGCGCGGCACGCTGACCCTGGATAAACCGGTGGATACCTTCCTCGACACGCGTGGCTGGGGCAAGGGCCAGGTATGGGTGAACGGTCACCACCTGGGCCGCTTCTGGCACATTGGTCCGCAGCAGACGCTTTACTTGCCGGCTTCCTGGCTGAAGGCGGGCGCCAACGAGGTGCTGGTCTTTACCACTGAGCCGCCAACGGCGAAAACCATGCAGGGCGTATCCGAGCCCGTATTCGATACGCCGCGCTGAGGAGTCTTTCAGGCAAGGTGCGCTATTTCCAGCGCACCTTGCTCGTCAAAGATCGGGCACTGTTCGGCCAGTTTGACCGCCTCATTGAAATCGGTGGCCGCCAAGACGGAGTAGCCTGCCAGGGAGCTGCTGGACGATTTGGGGCCTGCCAGCCGGGTATCCATATCGACGCTGCCGTGGCTCAACGCGCCCTGATCGAGGACCCGCGAGCCTAAGGTGGCGAACCAGTCGGCCCAGCGCTGCGGGTCATGCTGCCATGACTCGGCGGCGCCATGCGGCGGGCCGCGATAGATGAGCAGAAACCTGTCCATACGCGCCTCCATTGTCGTGTGATGGAGACCATCTTAGCGAGCGTCCCGGATCGGGGCCGCACGGTTAGAACAGGTCAGCCTGGGCGTCCGCTGCCGTTACCGGAGCTGGTGCCGATTTCTTCGCCTTCTTCGGTCGCGGGGAGGCCCAGGAAGTCATGCGCTCTGCGGGGAACAGCGTCATGAAGGAGCGCGCAATTTCGGGATTACGGCAGCCAAGCCAGTTGTCCCATTCCGCCTCCGGTACGATGACGATGCTGCGTTTCTCCTCGCCGGGCTTGTGGAAGCGCCGCATGAGCTGGTGCTCGTCGGCGTTCACTGTGAGCTGGGTGAAGGAGTGCTGCGTTCCCTCCGCCGTATTCCATTCATTCCACAAGCCGGCCACGGCGAAGGGCGCCCGGTCGGCCATGGCGATGCTCCACCATTCGGCCTGGCCGCTCTCGTAGCAGGGCTCGTCGAAAGAGGTCATCGGCACCAGGCACAATTGGCTGCGGCGCCAGGCGAATTTGTACGAGTGCCGTTCGCCCACCGATTCGAAGCGGGCGTTCATGGTGGCGAAGTCCTTGCTGCCCGACGGGATGCGCGCCTTGGGCACCATGCCGAAGGTGCCCAGTAACGCTTCGCGCCGGCCGTCGGCGGACTGGCGGATGATGGGGGCTTTATAGTCGCGGTAGATGTCGATCGGCCAGGTCCAATCCTCCGGCACCTCAACGTCCATCATCGCCCGGACCAGGTCACGGCTGGTTGTCTTGTAGTTGGTGCACATGGTTGCGTTCCACGATCACATAGTGTTTGCGGACTGGTTCGACCACCTCGAACACGCCCTTGAAGCCGGCCGGGATCACGAGTGCGTCGCCAGGGCCGGCTTCAGCGGCGTAGCCATTTTCGTCGATCACACGGCAGCGGCCTTCCAGGACGTAGAAATATTCGTCCTTGTTGGGCGCGAAGGCAATACGCCAGCTGCCTTTTTCGCAGGCCCAGATGCCGGCATGTACTTCGCCGCTGGCATTGGTGAAATGGTTCCAGGTGCTGCGGTTGGGATTACCCACCAGGCGGCGCTCTTCACGCGGGTTGTCGTATTCGGGCGTCGGGTTCTGGCGGCGGAATTCAGTGATGGCGGGCATGTCAAATCTCGTAAGTGGTCAGGTCTTCGGCCAGCTCAAGTTTACCGCTGAAATGCTGGCGTGCTTCGGCTTCCAGCAGCGCCATGCCTTCGCGGTTGTCGTAGCGCGGGCTGAAATGGGTCAGGATCAGGTGCGGGACGCCGGCGCTGGCGGCAAATTGCGCCACGCGCTGGACGGAGCTGTGCTGCGGGCCAGGGCCGACCTTTTGCAGTGTCTCTTCAGTATAGGTAGCCTCGTGCACCAGCAGGTGCGCGCCCTGGCAGGCTTCGGCCAGCAGCGCAGGGGTATCGTTGTCGCCGCCAATCACGGCGGTCGCGCGCTCGGTATGCGCGGCGCGGAATTCAGCGGCGTGCAGCACAGTGCCATCGTCAAGCTGCACGTCGCGGCCGTGCTGCAGCTCGCCCCAGGCCGGGCCAGGCGCAATGCCGCGTGCGCGCAGGGCGTCGCGGTCGATCTTCCAGCGCGTCGATTCGAACGCGAAGCGGAAGCCGTAGCTTGGCACCCGGTGCGACAGCGGGAAGCGTTCGATGGTGAGGCCGTCCTGCGTGTGCACGCATTGCTGGGCCGCCACGTCGATATGGATGATGTCGAAGGTCAAAAACAGTTCCGTGTGCAGCAGCGTCGCGTCGAGCCAGGCCTTGACCCCGGCCGGGGCTATCAGGATCAGCGGGTGCTTGCGGCCGGTCATGGAGGCGCTGGCCAGCAGGCCGGGCAAGCCATAGCAATGGTCGCCGTGGATATGGGTGATGCAGATGCCGGCCAGGTCGTGCACCGTGAGCGGGATGCGCTGCAGCCGGTGCTGGGTGGCCTCGCCGCAATCGACCATCCACCACTCGCGGTTGAGCGTCGTGTGCAGGGCCAGCGAGGTAACGTTGCGGCGGACGGTGGGGACGCCCGATGAGGTGCCAAGGAATGTCAATTTCAGCATGCCATATTATGCCGTATTGGACGCTTTCGTGGCCATGGCGCGACAGGGAAAGCGGCCTTAAGAGCCATTTTATTGTCCTTTGGAGCCAGTATGGCGCAGGCGGGTGCGGGAGGTCTAAGATGAATCGCTGGCTGGTTGTTTCGACACTTAACCATAATGATCGGAGACACTATGCACACTCGCTTGCGCTTCCTGCTCTTAGCTTTGCTGGCCCTTGGCGGCCAGGCGGCGGCAAATACCCTGACCCAAAACGTGTCGTGGACCATCGACCGGCCCGGCACGACCACCAAGTACCGCGTGGTGGCTTATGGCGATTCGATTTATGCGGGTTATAACGGTTCGATCAGCAGCGCGGCCAAGTACGCGGCGCCGACGGTCGATGCGGAATACCTGTCGGCGCAGTGGAATGCGGATATTGAAAGCGTGCGCCGTACCAAGTCCGGTGCGGTGGCGTCGGACGTGTACAACAATAAAATTGTCGCTGAGCGATCTTACATGCAGGCCAGCAATACTCGGGTGGTCACGTTCGAAATGTGCGGCAACGATGGCCTGCAGGCGCGTTCCAGCTTCAAGGGCCAGACCGGCACCTGTAGCGACGCGGTGCTGACGGCGGCAGAAAACAGCTGCAAGACGTATGTCGCGGCGGCGATGGACTATATCAATGCCAACGCCTATGCCGGCGTGAAGATGAAGATCATCTCCAACCTGCATTACCCGGGCTATGCGGCGGACAATACGCAGAGCAGCTGCAAGGACCCGAACACCGGCGCCACGGTCAATATGCAGCAGAAGTTCCTGCCGTCGCTGGCGCGGATCAACCATATGATGTGCGATATGGCGCGCCAGAAGGGTTTCAAGTGCGCCGACAACTTCGCCCAGTACATGGGGGCGGATTACGACAGCAACGGCGATGGCATCGTCGATTCGGAGGCGCTGCGCTATGTCGATGGCGAGAGTCAGGCCAGCTATGTGAACCGGATCGTGTCGACCTTGCGTTCGACGATCCGCGACGCGAATACGCACTTTGTATCGGCGGGCAGCAGCTACGACTACATCCAGTCGGACGACACTCACCCGACTTACAGCGGCTCCACGGTGACGGCGGGGCTGTTCGGCGGCACTACCGGGACCGGTGCGCCGCGCTATACCACCTTCAATAACGGAAAAAATCCGATCTGGAACCAGTTCGGGCATGAGCGGATGGGGTGGGCCATCTCGGTCTATAACTCGCCGACACCCTGATGGATGCGTGGCGTCCCAGGCGAGGGTTCCTGGTGGCCGCCTTCCTGCTGGTGGTGGGGGCGGCCTGCCTGGCCTTTTTCCTGTGGTATTTCTCGCGGCCGGAAGCGGCGCCGCCCGCCGCGGCGGCTGCCGTGGCGGTGCGCGCGCCTGTTGTCCTCGCGCCCGTGGTGCAGGCGTCTGCTGCAGGGCCGCCCGCATCCGCCACAACGCCCCAGCCTGAGGGCGATGCGGATCCTACGCGCGATTTGCGTCATTACGTGATGCGCGGTGAAAAACCAACCATGGCGGAGGTGATCCGGCGCCTGCATGAAAACGGCGTCCACACCGGGCTGGGTGCCTTCAATCCGCCCGGCACCAATCCGCCGCTGGTGGGGCTGGCGGTGCCAAAGGATTTCGCGCTGCCGCCGGGCTATGTACGGCACCACCAAGTGACCGATGATGGCCAGACCATCGAACCGATCCTGATGTTCGCGCCAGACTTCCAGTTGCTGGATGCCGCCAACCAGCCCATTCCAATGCCCAGGGACCGCGTGGTGCCGTCCGAGCTGGCGCCACCCGGCTTGCCCTTGCGGCGCATCGTGATCCCTCCACCTGTCGAGACTTCCGGACCATGAAACTGATTGCCTGTATTGCTGCAAGCGCCGCAATGACGGCCCTGTATGCCCGCGGCGGCGCGGGGTGGATGCTGGGGTTCGTGTTCCTGGCGCCATGGATGCTGGCACTGGAAGCCGTGCAGGCGCGCCGCTCGCTGGCAGGTGCGTTGCTGTGCGGGTGGGGCATGTCGGTGGCGTTCACGGCGGCGGCCTTTGGCTGGTTCGGGGCTGCGCTAGGGCGCTATACACAGATTGGGGAGGCTGCCGGGGTGGCGCTGCTCCTGCTGTTTGCGCCCTTGTTCCAGCCGCAGTTCCTGGCCTATGCGCTGGTGCGCCACGCTGGCGCGCGCTGGCTCGGGGCTGGGCTGCGGGTGCCGGCGGCGGTAGCGGCGTGGGTGGCAGTCGAGTGGCTGGTACCGCGCATGCTGGGCGATACGCTGGGTTATGGGCTGTATCCTTCGCGCTGGTCGCGGCAGGCGGCGGACTTGTTTGGTACGGCGGGATTGACGCTGTTGCTGTTGCTGGCCAATGAAGGGATGGCGGCGGCGCTGGCGCCGGAGCGGCGTGCCATGGGTTGGCGCAGCGTGGCCAGGCGGCTGGCGCTGGCCGGCCTGGTGCCGCTGGGCCTTGCCGCCTACGGGGCTTTGACGCTGGCCGGTGGCGAGGCGGCAGGCGGCAAGCCGCTGCGTATGGGGCTGGTGCAGGCGAATATGGTGGATTACGAGGGGCAGCGTCAGCAGAAGGGAGCATATGCTTTCGTACGCGAGGTGCTGGACCGGCACTTTGCGATGAGTCATGACGCGCGGATGCGCCAGGGCGCCGAGGCCTTGCTTTGGTCGGAGACTGCTTATCCGACGACTTTCGGCAATCCCAAGAGCGAGGCGGGGGCGGAGTTTGACGCGGAGATCCGGGCTTTCGTGGAAGCAGCGGGTGTGCCGCTGGTGTTTGGCACCTATGAGCGCGATGGCGCGGGGGAATACAACGCGGCTGCCTTTCTGCAGCCAGGGACGGGGCTGACGGGCTTTTACCGTAAGACGCGGCTGTTTCCGTTCACCGAATATGTGCCGGCCTGGCTCGACGTGCTTTGGGTGCGCAGTGCGCTGCCCTGGTCTGGCAGCTGGACGGCGGGTAATGGGGCCCGTGTAAGGCCGTTGCGGCTGCGCGATGGACGCGAGATCCCGGTGCTGCCGCTGATATGCCGTGATGATGTCGACCCAGGGCTGGCGATTGCCGGGGCGCGGCTGGGGGCGCAAATCATTCTCACCATGTCGAACGATTCCTGGTTCAGCGGCGACGGACCGGGGGCTTATCTGCACCAGGCGGCAGCGGCTTTCCGCAGCATCGAGACGCGCTTGCCGCAGTTCCGGGTCACCAGCAATGGCTATAGCGCCGCCATCGATGCCAATGGCGAGGTGCTGGCCGGGACGCCGGCGGGGGCGCCGGCGCTGGTGATAGCGGACTTGCCGGTGCAGCAGCCAGCGCCGACGCTGATGGTGTTGTGGGGTGACTGGGTGGGGGCGGCTGCGTCTGTTTTCTTGTTGCTGCTGGCGGCGCGCGCAGGGATCGCGGCGTGGCGCTTGCGGCGGGAGCCCGCGTCTGCGCCGGCTGCGGGCGCGCCTGGCATCGCGGCTGGGGGCGTGCGGGTTTATGTCTTGCAGCCCAGGGCACGGCTGGCCGCCGGCGTGGCGAGGGCGTTGGCGCGGGCGGGGTTGTTGGGCATTTGCATTGCGTTGCTTCTTGACGAGGGCTTGCGCAGCAATACGCTGGCGCTACTGCGCTTGTTTGCAGGGGCCTTCCTGGTGCCGGAGGTGGTCGGCTGGTGCGTGCTGCTGGCATTTACGGCGCGCGCCACTGTGGCGGGCGGGAAGCTGGTATTGGTGCATGGTGCGCAGCGTATGGAGCTGGGGCTGGGCGATGTCGCGGCGGTGGAAGTGTGGCGGCTGCCGCTTCCTGCTCCGGGGCTTCAGCTTCGCATGGCGTCGGGAGCTTATTGGCGTTATGGGCTTGCAGTGGCGGAGCCGATGCGGCTGGCGCAAGCGCTGGAGCTGGCTGGCGTGCCGCGCGCGGCGCGAGGCGCGGGGGCGCTGCGTGCGGCGCTGGAGGCTTACACCATGGCGCGCAATGCCATCGGGCGCTGGCGCTTCGACCACCCGCTGGTCAGGTTTGGGCTCTTGCCGTTGTTACTAGCGTTGCCAGCCTTCCATCTGCACCAGCACATCGCATATGGCAGCGCCTTGGGCGAGTATTACAGCTTCGGATGGAAAGCATACGTGTCGGCATTCGCGCTGTGGTGGGCCGCCTGGACGGTGGGGGTGGCGTTGGGGGCGGCAGTATTACGGACCTTGATCGAGGCCTGCACCTTGCTGGCCGCTGCGTTGCGGCCCGAAGCTGCAGGGCGTGTGCGCGGCGGCATGGAAAGCGCCGGCCAGATAGCGCTCTATCTCGGCTTGCCAGCCTGGCTGCTGCTGCGGATTTTCGGCGGCTAGCGGCTGGCGGCACTCAGGCGGTCGGACGAATCTCGAACTGCTGCGCCGCCGGCGGCGGCTCATCTTCGCCCACCACGGTGACCCGCGAAACCCGCGCCGCACGCGGTCCCTGATGGGCCCATTCGATGATTGCCTGCACCGCCGCTTCCGGCCCATGCACACTGGCCTCGACCGCGCCATTGGCACGGTTGCGCACCCATCCCGCCAGCCCAAGCGCCGCGGCGCGTTCGGAAAACGCATAGCGGTAGCCGACGCCCTGCACCAGCCCTTCGATCAGCAAACGGCTGCCGGCCATCACATCCTCCAGTTCACGCGGTTGCGGCCCGCCTCTTTGGCGCGGTACAAGGCGGCATCGGCCGCATCGAACAGTGCCGAAGCGCTTTCCTCGGCGCCGAGGGGCAGGGTGGCGCCACCGATACTGACGGTCAGCACCGGACTGGCGCTGGAAAACTCGTGCGGGATCAGCAGCTGCGCCACAGTCTCGCGGATGCTCTCCGCCACGAACAGCGCCTGGGCGGCGTCGGTTTCCGGCATCAGCAGCACCAGTTCCTCGCCGCCGTAGCGCGCCGCCAGGTCGCAAGGGCGCCGCATGCCGCTGCGCGCGGCGCGCGCCACAGAACGCAGGGCGCGGTCGCCGGCCGGATGGCCGTAATGGTCGTTGTACTGCTTGAAGGAGTCGATATCGAGCAGGGCCACCGACAGCGGATGCTGGTGGCGGCTGGCGCGCTGCCATTCGGCGGCAAAGATCTCGTCGAAACGGCGGCGGTTGGCCAGCTCGGTCAGGCCGTCCATATGCGCCAGGTGTTCCAGCAGGCGGCGCTGGCGCACCACCTGCAAGTGGGTGGCGACGCGCGCCATCACCACGGTGGTGTTGAACGGTTTGGTGATGTAGTCGGCGGCGCCCAGCTTGAGGCCGCGCGCCTCATCCTCCGGGCGCCCCATGCCGGTGATGAAAATGACCTCGATATGGGCGGTGGCCGGATCGCCTCGCAGGCGGCGCAGCACCTCGTAGCCGTCCATATCGGGCAGCATCACGTCCAGCATGATCAGGTCGGGCAGGTGGCGCTGGGCGCGTTCGATGGTCTGTTCGCCGGATTTGGCCAGCAGCACGACATGCTCGGGCTTGAGCAGGGTCGCAAGGACCTGGCGGTTGATGCCGTCATCATCCGCGATCAGGACCTTTTGCGCGTCCTGGTTCATGAACCCATTTCCATGTCGACCTCCAGCCGGCGGGCCAGCTCGCCCAAAGGAGCCAAAGCGTCATGATATTCGATTTCGTCGACGGCGCGCTGGATGCGGGCCAGCAGGGCGGCATGCGGCGAAGCCGCCAGCAGCGCGCTCAATTCGGTCAGCGAGTCCTCGGCGCGGGCGTCGTCGGTGCGCAGGAAGCCATCGAGTTCACGCAGCAGGCGGCCGAAATCCGCGCCCTGGCTGTCGGCGTGCGGCGCGCCTGCCGCCGGCTGCAGGGCGTTGTTGAAGCCTGCGAGAACCGTCTCCAGCGCCCGCGCCAGCTGGGCGGCTTCCTGCAGGCAGCGCTCAGGGCGCGCATCGCGCACGCCCGCCTCGACGATATCGGCCAGCTGGGCCAGGCCCGGGGCGCCCAGGTAGGTGGCGCTGGATTTGAGGTTGTGTGTCAGGCGTTCCACCGGCGCCCAGTCGCCGCCGACCAGCGCGGCCGCCAGCATGGCAGGACCGTCGCCGTACTCGTTGACGAAGCTGCGCAGGCGTTTGGCCAATATCTCCGGCCTGCGGTCGGCGCGCGCCAGGGCGTACTCCCAATCGACTTCCGCCAGCGGCGGATAGGCGATGGCGGCGCCTGCGGAAGCGGCGGACGGCGCAGCCGGCGCAGCGGGCAGGGCGCGGCCCACCAGGCGCGCCGGGTCGATCCACTTGAGCAGGGCGCGGAACAGCAGGTCCGGGTCGATCGGCTTGGTGATATGGTCGTTCATGCCGGCCGCCAGGCTCTTGGCCTCGTCCTCCGGCATGGCGTGGGCGGTCATGGCCAGGATCGGCAGGGCGCGCAGCGATTCGATGGCGCGCATATGGCGCGCCGCTGTCAGGCCATCCATCTCCTGCATCTGCACGTCCATCAGCACCAGGTCGTAATCGCCTTGCTGCACCATTTGCAGCGCTTCGCCGCCGTGCACCGCCACGTCGACCTGCACCTGCGCCGTTTCCAGGAAATCGATGGCGACTTCGCGGTTGTTGGCGTTGTCCTCCACCAGCAGGATGCGGGCGCCCCGCAGGCGCGCCAGCTGCTCCGGCGGCACCGTGCGCAGCTCGCGCGCACTGGCGACAGGCCGCGCCAGTTCGGGACGCAGTACTTGCAGCAGGCTGTGGTACAGCAGCGCCGGGCCGACCGGCTTGGTCAGGAAGCCTTGCAGCGGCAGCTCGCCTTCCTGCTGCAGCACCGTTTCGCGGGTGCAGGCGCTGATCATCAGGATCGACGGCGGCGCGGTAAAGCGCGGGTCGGCGTGGATGCGGTGGATGGTTTCGACACCGTCCCAACCCGGCATCATGTAATCCATCAGCACGACCTGATAGGGTGCGCCGGCCTCCACCGCGCGCGCCAGCATATTCAGCGACTGTTCGCCCGAACTGGCGCTGTGCGCCGCCACGCCGAAGGAGCCCAGCATCTCGACCAGGGCTTCGCGTGCCGTGGCGCTATCGTCCACCACCAGCACGCGGGCCTGCTGCAGCGCCGCCGCCGGCATGGCCACGGTGGCGGCGGACGAATCGCCCACGCCCAGCCGCACCGTGAAGCTGAAGCGGCTGCCAACGCCCGGCGTGCTGGTGACCTTGATGCTGCCGCCCATCAGCTCCACCAGCTGGCGCGAGATGCTCAGGCCAAGGCCGGTGCCGCCGTATTTGCGGGTGATCGAGCTGTCAGCCTGGTTGAAGGACTGGAACAGGCAGCCCAGCTGCTCTTCGTTCATGCCGATGCCGGTATCGCTGACGCTGAACTTGAGTACCACCTCGTCGCCGATGCGCTCGGCCACCTTGACCGCCACGACGATTTCGCCGCGTTCGGTGAACTTGACGGCGTTATTGGTCAGGTTGATCAGCACCTGGCCCAGGCGCAGCGGGTCGCCCACCAGCTTGTGCGGCACGCCACGTTCGACGCGGAACACCAGCTCCACCTTGCGCGCATCGGTCTTGATGGCGGTCAGGGTGGACAGGTGGTCCAGCATTTCGTCGAGGTCGAACGGGACTTTTTCCAGCGCCAGCTTGCCGGCTTCGATCTTGGAGAAATCGAGGATGTCGTTGATGATGCCCAGCAGGTGCTCGCCGGCGCCCAGGATCTTGGCCAGGTAGTTGCGCTGTTTCGGCGTCGGGTCGGTCATCAGCGCCAGGCGGCTCATGCCGATGATGGCGTTCATCGGCGTGCGGATCTCGTGGCTCATATTGGCCAGGAAATCGGATTTCAGGCGGGTGGCCGCTTCGGCGCGCAGCATGGCGTTCTGCATGGCCTTGGTGCGCAGGCCGAGGATGCGCATGAACACCACCATATCGAAGGCGTTCCCGAACTGCAGTGCATGCATGGTCCAGAAGTTGGCGGCCAGTTTGCCGCTGATCACCTGGCTCAGGACCACCGAGGAGGCGAAGCTGACCGCCCAGCCGACCAGGAAATAGATGCCGACTGTGTCGCCGCGCCGCGCGCGCATGAAGGCGCCCGGCAGGCCAAGCAGCATGGGCAGCAGGCCCAGGGTGCTGACGATCACCACCAGCACTTCCACGCTGAACAGGTCGAAGCAATAGGCGACGGCGCTGGCGGCGGTGATCCAGGCGCCGGCCTTCATCAGGCGCGAGAACAGGCGGTCGACGCCGGGCCGCGCCAGGGCCTGTTCCACAAACAGGTAGCCGCCGCAGGAGGCCATCAGGGCGAACAGGCCGCCGGCGTGCAGCGTCATCCAGACGTTGTCGCGCCACAGGTATTCGCTGCCCAGGCCAAAGAATTCGACCGAGAACATGGTGGTGCCGGCGGTGAGCAGCGCGTATTTGCCGAACAGCGGCTCGCGCAGGTTGACCCACTGCGCCAGGCTATACAGCAACAGGCACAGGCTCAGCCCCAGCAGCATCCCTTGCAGCATTTGCTCGCCCAGTGCATCGGCGTGGTAGACCGAAGGCTTGGAGAAGCGCAGCGGCAGGATCATGGAGCCGATGTTCTCGATGCGCAGCAGGACCACGTGGTCCTGGCCGGGCTTCAGGCGCAGGTTGGCGGCGGGCGTGCGGCCGCCGCCGGCGGGCACCACCACCGGCTGCAGGTTGCCGGTGACGGTGTGGCTGTGCAGGGCGCCGTCGGTGGCGGCGAAGATGTCGACGCGGTTGATCTGGGAGTAGTCGTTATGCAGCATCCACTCGCCGGTGGCATCCGGCGGCACGCGGACCGGGATGCGGACCCAGACCACGGCGCCTTTGTGCACGCCAAGCGTGGCGTAGGCCGAATCGGGCTTTTTGAACTGGTCGCTGGCGGCCAGCACCTCGGCTGCGCTGAGGGCGCCGCCCGGATCTTTCAGGATGGTGACGGCGGGCCAGGCGTCGTGCCAGCCGCTGCGCTCGTCGAGGACCAGGGTGTCGCCGGCGTGGGCTGCGGGCAGGACGCCGGCCAGGACGAGGCATAGCGCCAGGACCAGCATGCGCCAGAAGAATTTCAGCATGGCTGGCTGCCTCCGGCGGCGCGGCGGGTGCGGCGGCCGGCCAGGCGCGCCTCGAGTGCGTTCATCCAGGCCGGCGCTTTGGGGTCGTCGCCCCAGCTGCGCACCGTCTGGTCGACCTGGTTCAGCAGGCTGGGAGGGAGCTTGAGGGGGCGGGTCTGGTTCATCAGGAATTTGACGGTGAACTGGTAGCCGAAGATACGGGTAATCATGCGGCAGATCGAGAAGCCGGGCAAGGCCAGCCGCACCACGCTGTCGACGGCGCGCGTCAGGCCCATGCCGGCGGCGAACAGCAGGCACGATAGCAGGTTGACGCGCTGGTCCAGCGCCAGGTCGATGCGGGCGGCGTCGCCGCACAGGTAGCGGGTGAGCAGCACCGGGAACGGCTTCAGTATGCGTAGCGGGATTTCATCCTGCATGGCCTTCATCAGGGCCGCGCCCAGCGCCGGGCGCGGGTCGGGCAGGTAGGGCGAGGCCCGGCCGCGGGCCTGCAGTTCGACGAAGCTGGCGGCCGCCTGCTCCATGCCTTGCACCATCAGGTCCGTGTCGATGCCCAGTACATGGCCCACCACATTCCAGGCGTGCAGGTAGGCCTGCTCGTCCTGCGGCGCCAGGCCAAGGCCCAGCCGGCGCAGCCCGCGCAGGAAGATGTAGTGGAAAGTGAGCAGGGTATAGGCCAGCTCTTCCTGGTTGCAGGGCAGGCCGTTGGCGGCAACGTCCCAGCCGTTGTTGAACAGCGTGTCGTAGACGTTGCGGCATGGCGCGTCCAGTGGCGGCACGGCGCTGGCGGGGACATTGGATGGATTGCCGCGCAGGATCAGGTTGCGGATGGTGGCGTGGATCAGGCGTACCTTGAGGATTTGCGCGATGCCGCCGCCTTCCGGGCTGGTCAGGCCGCCCTTCATCATGACTGGGAAGATCATGGCCGCAGTGGAGCGCACGCGGTAATCGCAATGCGCCTCCAGCTGGCCGGCCACGTGCAGCACGCCTGCCAGGTCCGGCACCACATAGCATTCGGGCAGGCTGGCGCAGAACAGCAGGCTGCAGGACATCATGCCCATGCCGCAGAACAGCTCCTCGGCGCGCGCGATCTGCGCCGCGTCGGCCCAGGCCGGGAGGGCGCAGCCGGCCGCCAGGTAGGCTTCCAGCGCAGCCGCCATCGGCGTGGGCGTGCCGGGCGGCGCCTGCCAGCCGGTCACGTCGGCATTGGTCTGCCACTGCGCCAGCAAGCGGTTGACGGCGGCGATGGCGTCCCACTGGCTGCCTTCGAAGCCGGCCAGGATGGCGGCAATGGTGTCGTCGGCCAGCGGATCGGCGCGCAGGGTCGCTGCGGCGCGAGCGCTCATGCCGCTTCCTTCCAGCGCGTCCAGCCGCACAGCGCCGTCAGCAGCGGGATGCCCATCGCAAACAGCGCGATGGTGCGGGTTTCGATCGGGCTGCCTTGCACGGCCTGGAAGGCCATGCTGCCGCCGTAGATAAACAGCGGCACCAGCGCGTGCAGCGGTCCCACCGCGCCATTGGTGGTGGGTGGATGGCGGCGCAGCGTGGCGCGGAAGCTGAAGATGATCACGAAGGAGACGGTCATCCAGCCGACAAAGCCCTGCAGCGTTTCGCCGAACCAGCCGCCGTCGGTCTTGGTCATGATCCAGGCCTTGAGGGTGAACACCATATAAGGATCGGCGCCCAGGTCGTACGCGGTGACGATCATCGCGGCCAGGAAGGACATGACCAGCGTCTGCGTGAGCGAAGGCGCGCCGTCGCTGGGCGCCTGCCACACGATCAGGTTGGCGATCACGTAGGCCACATAGCACAGCGCGAACCACATCAGCGGAATGATGAAGGGCACGGCGCCGATGCGCGGGCCCAGCACCTCGGTATAGGTATAGGAGCCGAAAAACCAGCCCTGGGTGGCCCCGAGCTGCTCCGCGATCCAGCCCAGCACCACGCCGATGGCGGCGAAGCGCAGGGCCGGCCCGAATCCCAGCAAATGACTGGCACTGGCAAGGCAACAACCGAACATCAGGACTGAACTCACCATCAGCAGCGTGGTGGTCTCACCGTAGCTGCGGGCCGCCAGGGCGACCAGGAAAGCGCCCAGCAGGGCAAGGGTAATGTGGGGAAGTTGCTCGCGCAGTGCCTTCATAAGCCTCCTTTATTAGAATCGGTAATCCAGACGGATGTCGAAAGTCCTTGGTTCGCTCGGCACCGACATGCCGAAGCTGTCGATGGTGATCGGTTGCACCTTGTTTTCCAGATTCTTCACGCGCGCCATCAGGCTCCAGTGCGCGCCGTCCGGACGGTAGGCCAGGGTGAAGTCGCTGGTGGTGCGGGCCGGGATCCGGTATTGCAGCAGCTGGCTGGAAACGCTGATGTTATAGGCCGCGCTGCGGCGCGCATTGATGCCGGCCAAGACTGCTGCACCTTGCAGGCGGAAGCTGTGCTCCCAGCCCAGGTTGAGCACCGAGCGCGGCGCGCGGTCCAGCGGTTCGCCGGCCCACGAGGTCACGCCGTTCGGCTTGTAGGACACGTAATGCGCGTCGAGCAGGGTCAGGCCGTAGGTGAAGCTGTCGCTGGCGCCCGCGCGCAGCTGGCCGTCGAGCTCCAGGCCCTTGACGCTGGCCACGCCCGCGTTCTGGGTGACGAAGCGCGGCGCGCCGGCCACGATGGCGACGCCGGACAGCTGCAGGTTGGTGTAATCGTAATTGAATACTGCCAGGTTCATGCTGGCGCGCCTGTTCCAGAAGCGCGCCTTCAGGCCCGCCTCCCAGGATTTGAGCGTCTCCGGCTGGTAGAACAGGGTGCCGGCCGGCACGGCGACAGCCGCCGGGCAAGGGATGCCGAGGGCGCTGGAACCGGCCAGGCAGCCGTCGTTGAAGCCGCCCGACTTGTAGCCGGTGGCGATGCTGGCGTAGGCCATGGCGGCCGGCGCGATATCGACTTCCGCGCCCAGCTTCCAGGTGGTCTTGTGGCCGTCCAGCGCAGCGTTGTTCAGCAGCTTGAAGTCGGTGGCCGGGTTGAACACCGGCGCCTGCTGGAAGTTGGTGGAGCCGACGCGCGACTTGGCGTCGTCCGTGTAGCGCACACCGGCGGTGGCGCGCAGGGCCGGCGTCACGCTATATGTGAGCTGGCCGAACGCGGCCTTGCTGCGCGCGATGGTCGGGCCGTGCGGGAAGACATAGTACGGCGGCTGCTTCAGCACCTGCAGGTCGCGGAAGATGTACAGCTGGTGCGACTCTTCTCGGAAGTAATACAGGCCGCCCTGCGCCTTGAGCGGGCCGGCGCCGTTGCTGGACAGGCGCAGTTCGTGCGAACCCTGGCGCTGGTCGCCGGCAAAGTCCTCGTGCACGCCGATCGCCAGCGTCGGGATGGCGCGGTAATAGAAATTGGCCAGGAAATTGTGCTCGCTCTTGCGGTGCGAGCCCAGGTAGTTCAGCGTGGCCGGGCCCAGGTTCCAGGCCAGCTCGGCGCCGAAGCTGTCGACTTCCTTGCGGCTGTAGCCCTGTTCCAGGCGCGTGTTGAACGGCTTGAAGCTGTTGGTCAGGCGCTGCGCGGTGCTGGCGTCGAACCACACCGGCTTGCCGGTCGCCACGCCCTGGAAGAAATTGGTATCCGGGACGATATTGTCGATGTTGCCGTCCATGCGCGAGTGCTGGTAGCGCAGCAGCAGCGAGGCCGAGGCGCCCAGCGCGGCCCGGGCCGACAGGCGCGCGCTGCGGTCGTCGCGGTCCTGGCCCAGCGTGAAGCCGGTGCCCTGGCCGTTGCGCAGGTAGCTGTCGTGACGGTTGACGGCGACGGCGGCGCGCAGCGCCAGCCAGTCGTTGACCGGCACATTCAGCATGCCGGTCGCCACGCGCGACGCGTAGTTGCCCAGCGCCAGGCTGGCGCCGCCTTCCAGGCGCGGGCCCGGCGCGTTGCTGATCACGTTGACCACGCCGGCCGTGGTATTGCGGCCGTACAGCGTGCCTTGCGGGCCGCGCAGCACTTCAATGCGGTCGACGTCGAGGAAAGACAGGGTTTGCGCCTGCGGGCGGGCGATGTAGATCCCGTCCAGCATGAAGGCAGCCGACGGGTCGCCTTTTTCGGTGGCGTCGGAATTGGAAACGCCGCGGATGGTGATGCGCAGGCCGTCGGCCGCGCCGTCCAGGTGCACGTTCGGCAGGCGCTTGCCCAGGCCGGCGGCGTTGTCGATGCCCAGCTTGTCCAGCTGGGTGGCGGTCAGCACCGACATCGCGACCGGTGTCTGCGATTCGGGCGTGGCGATACGCTGCGCGGTCACCAGGACTTCCGGCAGCTGGTTTTCAGTCTGGTTTTGCGCTACAGCGTGGGCGCAAAAAGTGCTGGCGATGGCGGCTGCCAGCAGGCGTGGATGCAAGTGCATGATTGTGATTCTTTTGGCAATATTGCTTGCAGTGGCTTGCAAAGATCAAGAGTCTAACAGTTCGTGTAGTTTGGAAATAGGGCGATGTAGGCTTTCCCCGACACCCAAACCACGCGATCACCGATAGCGAAGCGGGCGCGGGAGGGCAATACTGGCGGCAAGCCATACAAAGAAGGAGCGAATCATGCTTATACGCAACATTACAATCGCCTGCACCCTGGCTTGCAGTGTGCTGGGCGCGGCGATGGCGGCCGGCGAGCCGCAGTTTGTTACCGGCGGCGTGGGCATGGAGGAGCGTGGCCAGATGCTGGCCAGCAAACCCGATTACAACCTGCGCATGACGTTTGCCACCCGCGGCAGCGGTGAGTACCGCTCCGACGTGCAGGTGGAAATCAGCGACAGCAAGGGCAATGTCAGCGTGAACGCGCGCGAGGCCGGGCCGTTGATGTTCGTCAACCTGGAACCCGGCCGCTACCGCGTGACGGCGACGGCCGCCGACGGCCAGGTCCAGCGCCGCGAAGTGCAGATGCAGGCGGGGCGCAGCAAGGACCTGTATTTCTACTGGTCCGAACCGGCCACTATCGTGCAGTAGACATCAGTTTGTTGAGCGAACCATAGTCGAAGGTTAGCTCATCGTCGATGGCGCCGGTGGCGTGGAACCGTTCCATATAGGCGCGCAGCCGGCCCATCATCACCTCCGCCGGGGCTGAACCGGCGCTCAGGCGGCGCACGCCCAGCTGCTCCAGCCGGGCCGGGGATGCCAGCTTGGGGCGTGCCAGTACGTTCAGCGGCATGCTCGTGCCCTGGACCAGCGCTGCCATTTCCGCCTCATCGGTCACGCCCGGCGCAAACAGCCCGCTGGCGCCCGCTTCCTGGTAGAGGGCGGCGCGGCGCAGCGTTTCCGCCACACGCTGGCCCGGTTCGGCCAGGTTTTTCAGGTAGACATCGCAGCGGGCGTTGATATAGAGCTGCACGCCGGCAGCATCGGCCGCCGCGCGCGCGGCGGCGATCTTGCGCGCCAACAGTTCCGGTGGCGCATTGCCGTCTTCGATATTGATGCCGACCACACCGGCTTGCACCAGCTGGCCGACAAACCGGCCGACCCGCTCCGGATCGGCGGCATAGCCATCTTCAATGTCCACGGTCAGCGGCAGGCCGCTGGCGCGCACGATGTCGCGCACGGTTTCCAGCAGCAGGGCGGTGGGGAGCTGCGAACCGTCGCCATAGCCATGGCCCCAGGCCACGGCGGCGCTGCTGGTGGCGAGCGCTTTGGCGCCGGCCAGGGCGGCGATACGGGCGGTGCCGCCATCCCAGCAATTGGCCAGCATCAACAGTCCGGAGGTGTGCAGTTCCTGAAAGAGAATGTCATTGCGCATGGTAGTCCTTTCAAAATTGGACTTGAATATTGTCACACTTTGGCGGTGGCTGCTGGCGGCCTACAATGAATCGGCTAACGTCAACTGTCATGGGGTGGCATCATGGAGCGAGTGTGGCTGCAGCATTATCCGCCGGGCGTGCCGGCCAGGGTCGATAACACGGTGTTCCCCAACCTGGTTGACTTTCTGGAGGATAGCTTCTCCCGCTTCCGTGACCGCGAAGCCTACGTCTGCATGGACCAGGCGGTGAGCTATGGCGAAGTTGATCAGGCCTCGGCCGCTTTAGGCGCCTGGCTGCAGGCGCATGGCATCAAACCGGGCGACCGGGTGGCGGTCATGCTGCCGAATGTGCTGCAGTATCCGGTGGCGGTGGCCGCCATCCTGCGGATCGGCGGTGTGGTGGTAAACGTCAATCCCTTGTATTCGGCGCGCGAGCTGCAATTCCAGCTGCAGGATTCGGGCGCCCGCGCCATCATCATCCTGGAGAACTTTTCGGCTACGCTGGAACGGGTGCTGCCGGAGGTGGGTATCGAGCACATTATTGTGGCCAGCATCGGCGATATGTTCGAATTCCCCAAGGACGCGCTGGTGAACTTCCTGCTGCGCCATGTGCGCAAGATGGTGCCGGCCTGGCGTCTGCCGGGGCATGTGCGCTATGACCACGCGGTGGCGCTGGGGCGGAATATGACCCTGTCTTCGCCGCCCATCCTGGGCTCGGATCTGGCCGTGCTGCAGTACACCGGCGGCACGACGGGCCGCAGCAAAGGCGCCATGCTTCAGCATTCGGCGCTGCTGGCGACCGTGTTGGCCATAGATGAATGGTGCAAGCCGGTGCAGGCCAAAATGAAATCGGTGGACCGCTACAACGTGGTCTGCGCGCTGCCGCTTTACCATATCTTCGCCTTCGTAACCGCTTTGGTATCGGTGCGCTTTGGCAGCTGCGCCATCCTGATCCCCAATCCGCGCGACATCGGCGCCACCATCAAGGCGCTGCGGCACCGCAAGCTGCACGTCTTCCCGGGTGTGAACACGCTGTTTAACGCCTTGCTCAACCATCCCGAGTTTGCCAGCCTGGATTTCAGCGAGCTGGGCGTCACGCTCTCCGGCGGCATGGCGGCGCAAGAGCCTGTCGCGCGGCGCTGGCTGGCGGCGACCGGATGCCCGATGGCGGAAGCCTATGGCTTGACGGAGATCGGCTGCGCGGCGACCAGCAACCGGTTCGACCTGCTTGAATTCACAGGAACGGTGGGCATACCCTTGCCGGGGATAGACGCCTGCATCCTGGACGATGCTGGCGGGGAGCTGCCAGCCGGCGCGGTCGGCGAAGTTGCCTTGCGCGGCGCGCAAATGATGGCGGGCTACTGGAACCGGCCGGACGAGACGGCGAAAATCATGGCGCCGGGCGGCTGGATGCGTACCGGCGATATCGGCTCCATAGATGCCAGCGGCTACTTGCGCATCCTGGATCGCAAGAAGGACATGATCATCGTCTCCGGCTTCAATGTGTTCCCCAGTGAGCTGGAGGAGGTGGTGGCGGCACACCCGGGCGTGCTGGAATGCGCGGCCATCGGCGTGCCGGACGAGCATAGCGGCGAGGCGGTGGCGCTGTATGTGGTGCGCAAGGATCCGGCGCTGGACGAGGCGGCATTGCGCGCCTTCTGCGCCGACCAGCTGACCGGTTACAAGCGCCCGCGCGAAATCAACTTCTGCGAGTCTCTGCCGAAATCGAATGTTGGCAAAATCCTACGGCGGGAGTTGCGTGAGGAAAGGGTACAATGCTGCCTTTCCAGCATTGAAGCCAAATAAATAGTGCAAAGCCGCCAACTCTACATCCGACTGCTGAAGGAATTCCTGCCTTATAAATGGGCAGCGCTGGTCACCCTGATCGGGGTGGGCGTGGCTTCGCTGACCGACGTGCTGCTGATTCGCCAGCTGCAAAACGTGGTGGATGCGGTGCAGCCGCGCGGCGCGGGCGGCGCGCCGGAACCGACCGGCATGCTGGCGGCGGTGCACGGCTGGCTTGATCGCTTCCTGCCGACCGATCCCGGCACGGCGGCGCTGTGGGCGATTCCGGCGCTGATCATGGCGCTGGCTTTGCTGCGCATGGTCAGTACCTTTACTGGCGATTATGGTTCGGCGTGGCTGACCCAGCGCGTGCAGGCCAATGTGCGTGAAAAGATGTTTGGCCGCGTACTGCGCCTGCCGAACCGCTACTTTGACCAGTCTTCCACCGGCACCACCTTGTCGCGCATTGCCTTCGATGCGACGCAGGTGACGCAGGCCGGCTTGAGCGTGTTCACCATCGCGGTGCGCGATACGGTGGCGGTGATTGGCTTCCTCAGTGCCTTGTTTGATATCGATTGGAAGCTGGCGCTGTTTTGCCTGGTCCTGCTGCCGCTGGTGGCATTGGTGGTGACCGTGGCGGCGCGCCGCATGCGCCTTTTGAGCTCCAGCGCCCAGCAGGCCATGGGTGAGCTGACCCGCGTGCTCGATGAGAGCATCGGCGGACAGCGCGTGGTGAAGATTTTCGGCGGCCAGGCCTATGAACAGAAGCGATTCGATGAGGTGGTGAAGCTGAATCGCCAGCTGGCGGTCAAGCATGCCTCTACCGCCGCCATGAACTCCGGCATGATCATGGTGATGGTCGGCGCCACGCTGTCGGCGGTGATTTATTTCGCTTTGCTGCGCGCGCAGGATGGCGCATTGACGCCGGGCGCTTTCGTGGCCTTCATCACTTGCCTGATGTCGATGCAGGGACCGATCAAGAATCTGACCAAGCTGAATGAGCCGCTGCAGCGTGGCTTGGCGGCTGCGGAGTCGGTGTTTGGGCTGATCGATGCGCCGATCGAGGAGGATACGGGGACCCGTTCACTGTCGCACGCCAAGGGCCATATCGTGCTGGACCAGGTGGGCTTCCGCTATAACGAGGACGATACCGAGACGGCGCCTGCGCTGCGTTCCGTGTCGCTGGATATTCCTGCTGGTGAAACCGTGGCGCTGGTTGGCGGCTCGGGCAGCGGCAAAACTACGCTGGCCAGCCTGCTGCCTCGCTTCTACGACGTGGGCAGCGGCCGGATCCTGCTGGATGGGGTTGACGTGCGTGAGTACCGGTTGCCGGATTTGCGTAGCCAGATTGCCTTGGTCAGCCAGGATGTGGTGCTGTTTAACGATACGCTGGCGGCCAATATTGCTTACGGCGATCCTGCTCCGGACTTGGCGCGGGTTGAGGCGGCTGCACGTGCTGCGTATGCGCACGAATTCATCATGCGCCAGCCGCAGGGCTACCAGACTGGCGTTGGCGAGAACGGCCTCCGCCTGTCCGGCGGCCAACGCCAGCGTCTGGCGATTGCGCGTGCTCTGTACAAGGATGCGCCTATCCTGATCCTCGACGAAGCGACCAGCGCGCTCGATACCGAGTCGGAACGCCAGGTCCAGGCGGCGCTTGAGAAGCTGATGGAGGGCCGCACCACGGTCGTCATCGCACATCGCCTTTCCACCATCGAGAACGCCGACCGCATCGTCGTCATGGCTGCCGGCGCCATTGCGGAGCAGGGCAGCCACGCTGCGCTCCTCGAAAAAGGCGGCATCTACGCGCGCCTCTACCAAACCCAGAAGCAGCTGGACCAGTAGGGGTATCCTTTCGAAAATCGGCAAAACTCTTAAGTGCTCTTAGACGCTCTTATTTTCTCTTGTTGACTCTTATTTGCTCTTAAATTTTCGGCTTTTTTGCGTAAGGTCAAGGCTGGTATCCAGTCAGAATCATTGGGATATCGCACCCAGAGCGTTCTCCACGCATTCCTGAACGACCCGCCTACGGCATTGACGAATTGTGCTGGTGAGACGGATCGGCCCTCATAGCGCAAGTCCCGGCCCTCCACATGGGCCAGGTAGCTTTTGCGTTTATAAACGTTGCGGAGCGTCGTGCCCGCTGGTAGGAAAACGTCTTTCCACTGATATCCATCAAGCGTGCTCGCTGCGCCTTCTGCCTTCTTGCTGACAAAGTCGGCCATCCACTCATTGATTATGTGATCCACCAACTCATACATCTCTCCATTGATGTGGTGCTCATACATGAAGTTCCCGAATGCTTGGTACGTCTCGAACGAAGCGGGCAAACTGAATAGAAAATGGGACATGACAACTCCTTTCGGTTCGGCATGCACTCTTTGACCAATTTAAGAGTGAATAGGTTCCGTTAAGAGTAAAAAAGTGCGTTTAAGAGCGAATAAGAGAAATCGCCATTTTTCGATATACACCCCTCACTGTCCGGCTTGGAGCAGATACGCAGCGATGTCCCGAGCATCGCGCTCGGACACGCTCAACTGAGGCATTGCGGTTCCGGGCTTCACTTCCTGCGGCGCCATGATCCAGCGCACCAGGTTAGCTTCACTGCGCGGCAGTTTGCCCGCGATGAAGCTCCGCTGCGCCAGACCATCAAGATTCGGGCCAACAAAGGTTTGTGGTCCGGTCACGCCCGGAATCATGTGACAGGACTGGCAAGCGTACTGCGTTAGCGCCACCCGGCCGCGCGCGCGGTCAGGCGCTTGTCCAGTCTCACGAGTGACAATGGCTTGCACCATGCCCGCGCTGGCAGCAGCCTGATACTCCTTTGGCGCCATGCCAGGCAGCACCCCAAGAAAGGCGACGATGTCCCAAATCTCCGCCTCTTGCAAGTGGAATCCCCAAGCCGGCATCCCACTCATTTTGATCCCATTCGCAATCACCCAGTACATCTCACGCGGCTTCCACCTCCGCCCCGTATCAACGAGCGGTCCCGGAACGGGCTGCATGCTCATCCCGATCACACCTTGTGAGACCCCAGGCCCGCCGTGACACTGCTCGCAGTGCCGCCGAAAGGCCACCGCACCACGCGCCACCGCCTGCGGGGAAGAGGGCGGCGCAACCACTCCACGCGCGTGAAAGCGCACCGACTGCTGCATCCCCCGCTCAAGCAGCGTATGCACAAACTGGAAATGCGGCCGCACCGCCGCAACGTCATACCAGCCCGCCTGCAGCACCAGGGCGCCCGCCAGCAACCCCGCCAGCAAAACAAGGCACAAGGTCGCACCAGCGATGGCAAGAAGGCGACGCACAATTGGGAAAAGGTTGATGATGTCTGCGATGAATTATAGGAGCCGCTAGCGGAAAGGCAGGGACGATTCGTGCGGGCAACCACCGTGCACCTTCAGCAAATTGCGCGCTGCGTGACAGTGGCCGGCGCGCTGTTGCTATGCGCCTGCCAACCCGAAAAGCCCGCGCCGCCCCGGCTCGATGGCGGCAATCCGCAGCAGGGCAAGCGTCTGCTGGCCCAATACCAGTGCGGCAGCTGCCACCGCATTCCCGACGTTGAATCCGCACGCGGCCTCGCCGGCCCTTCGCTCGAACGTTTTGCGCTACGCAGCTATGTGGCCGGCCGCTGGTCCAACCGCCACGATTGGCTGGTGCGCTGGATCACCTCGCCGCAATCAATGGACCCTGGCAGTTTCATGCCGAATATGGGCGTATCCGCAGACGATGCCCGTCATATGGCGGCTTACCTTTATACGCTGAAATGACACCCGCGCTGCAATCAGTCCTGTCGCCCGCCGGGCCGGATGCCGCGATGCTTGCGCGCCTCTCATGGTGGCTGTTCGCCGGTGGCGCCGTGATTTTTGTGCTGGTGACAGTGCTTGCACTCGCCAGCATAGTGCGCCGACGCCAGCGCCCCTCGTCACGCTGGCTGGTGCTGGGCGGAGGCCTCCTGTTGCCATTGCCGCTGCTGGCGGCGCTCATGGTGTGGTCCGGTTGGCAATCGGCGCAGTTGGCGCATCCGTTCTCCGGTGACGCCCGCATCCAGGTCAGCGTGACAGCGCATATGTGGTGGTGGGAGGTGCGCTATCGCGATACCCGCAGCGGGCGCGAAGCCGTGCTTGCCAACGAGTTGCGGCTACCAGTGGGGGAACGTGTTTACCTGGCGTTGACGACGCCTGATGTGCTGCACGCATTCTGGGTGCCGGCGCTGGCAGGGAAAGTGGATATGGTGCCGGGCCGCGTACACGGCCTGACCCTGCGCGCGGGGGCGCCCGGCCGCTACCGTGGCCAGTGCGCCGAGTACTGCGGCACCCAGCACGCCAGCATGGCTCTCAACGTCATCGCGCAGCCTGCCGCAGGCTTCGACGACTGGCTCGCTGGACAGGCCCGCCCGGCACCGCCGCCCCAGGTGGCCGGCGGGATGGCGCGCGGACCGGCGATATTTCTGGCCGCACGGTGCAATGCCTGCCACACCGTGCGCGGCATCGCGGAGGGTGGGCGCTCGGGGCCAGACTTGACCCACCTGGCCAGCCGCAGCCACATCGCAGCTGGTGCACTGCCATTCAGCCGAGCGGCGTTGCTGGGCTGGATCGCCAACCCCCAATCCGCCAAACCCGGCGCCCGCATGCCGCCCAGCAGCCTTGCGCCGGAAGACTTGCAGACCCTGGCGGCCTGGCTGGAGACGCTCGAATGAGCACCCCCAACCACCTGCCACGTCCATCCGGCGAGTACGAAGCATTGGAGCGTGCCTGGCGCAGGCCAACCGGTTGGCGCGCCCTGTCAGCCGTCAACAACACCCGCATCGGCCGCCTCTACCTCGCCACGGCATTTGGCTTCTTCCTGTTCGCGGGCTTGCTGGCACTGGCGATGCGCCTGCAACTGGCCGTCCCTGGAAACGACCTGCTGCAAGCAGGCACCTATAACCAGTTCTTCACCATGCACGGCACGGTAATGATGTTCCTGTTCGCGATCCCGATGGTGGAGGCAATTGCCGTCTTCCTCCTGCCCGGCATGCTGGGCGCGCGCGACCTGCCGTTCCCACGCCTGTCGGCCTACGCCTACTGGGCGTACGCATTCGGCGGCGCAGGCTTTATCGTCACGCTCGCATTCGGCCTGGCGCCGGATGGCGGCTGGTTCATGTACCCGCCATTAACCGGCAAGGAGTATTCGCCCGGACTGAATGCGGACTTCTGGCTGCTCGGCATCGGCTTTATCGAAATCTCCGCCATTGCCGGCGCAATCGAGCTGATTGTCGGCATCCTGTTCACGCGCGCGCCCGGCATGACGCTGGCCCGCATGCCGGTCTATGCCTGGTCCATGCTGGTGGTCGGCCTGATGGTGGTGTTCGCATTCCCGCCGCTGATCGCGGGCACCGCGCTGCTGGAGCTGGAGCGCGCCTACGACTGGCCCTTCTTCATCCCCGCGCGCGGCGGTGACCCGGTGCTGTGGCAGCACCTGTTCTGGTTCTTCGGCCACCCGGAGGTCTACATCATCTTCCTGCCGGCAGCCGGAATGGTGTCGGCCATGCTGCCGGCGCTGGTGCAAACGCCGCTTGTGGCGCGCCGCGCGGTGGTGCTGTCGCTGGCCGCGGTGGGCGCGCTCAGTTTCGCACTCTGGATGCACCATATGTTCACCGCCGGCCTTGGCCAGCTTGAATCCACGCTGGTATCCGCCGTCAGCATGGCGATCGCCATCCCCACTGCAGTCCAGGTATTCGCCTGGATCGCTACGCTGTGGCGCGGCCGCGTGCAATTGAACGCGCCAACGTTGTTTGTGTTCGGCTTCCTGCTGGTGTTCGTGCTGGGCGGCCTGACGGGCGTGATGGTCGCCTCGGTGCCGTTCGACACCCAGGCGCACGACAGCTACTTCATCGTCGCCCATCTGCATTACGTGCTGGTCGGCGGCCTGGTGTTCCCGATGTTCGCAGCGGCGTACTTCTGGATGCCTTTGTTTAACGGGCATCGTATGTCGGAAGCGTGGGCGCGCTGGATCTTCGGGCTGATTTTCGTCGGCACCAACCTGGCGTTCTTCCCCATGCATGCCACCGGCCTGCTTGGCATGCCGCGCCGGGTCTACACGTATGGCGAGGAAATGGGGTGGGCTGGACTCAATATGGCCAGCACCGCAGGCGCCTGCATCCTGGCCGCCGGCGTGGCGCTGTTCACGCTGGACATGGTCCGTACGCTGCGCCGCCCGCAGCGCGAGCACGGCAATCCCTGGCATTCCAGCTCGCTCGAATGGCTGCCGCAGGACGAATACGCCACGCGCAGCCAGCCGGATGTCCGCTCGGCCGAGCCGCTCTGGCGCCAGGCCGGGCTCGCGGAGCAGGTCGAGGCGGGTATGCATTGGCTGCCCGGCACCATCACCGGCAGGCGCGAGACGCTGGTGACGCACTGGCGCACGGCCCGTCCCGCGCACCTGCTGGTGCTGCCCGGCGACGGCTGGCTGCCGTTCCTGTGCGCACTCGGCACGGCGGGATACTTCCTGCTGTTGACCGTGCAGCAGGCGATTGCCGCCTGGCTGTGCGGCGCCGTCGCGGTGGCGACCCTGGTGGCGTGGCTGTGGGGACTGGACCGGCCGCCGCCCCAGCCGTTCGCGCAGGTGGCGGATGGCGTGGCGCTGCCAATCGGCGCGCGTGGCCGCGCCTCGCACTCATGGTGGGCGACGCTGGTGCTGGTGGTGGTGGATGGCGCCATCTTCGCCTCGCTGGCGTTCACGCTGCTCCACCTTGGCATGCGGCTGGAGATTTGCCCGCCACCGGGCGCGCGATTGCCGGAACCTCCATGGCCCTGGCTGGGCGCAGGTTTGCTGGCCGCCAGTTCAATTCTTGCGTGGCGGGGCGGGCGCCGGCCGTCGCAATGCTGGCCGCTGCTGGTGGCAGGCGTACTGCTGGCGGCGGCCTTCGCGGTGGATTGGGGCGCGCACATCGCAGCCGGGCTGGCGCCGCGCCGCGATGCATGGAGCGCCGCAGTGGCGGCTTTGCTGGCCTACCAGGGCCTGCACGCAGTGACAATGGCCGCAGCCGCGATCTACGTCGCGTCGCGCGGCAAGCTCAGGGCCGCCAGCCGCGCCACGCTCGATAACACCGTCATGCTATGGCATTGCGCCGTGGCGCAAGCGCTGGCCGGTCTGGCCCTGGTGCGCTGGCTTTAGAAGGAATAGACCAGCGTCAGCGAGGTCTGGGTATCGGTATTTTGCTTGTCGACCGGTACGCTGGAGTCGTTCTGCGCGCGGAACGCCGCCTTCATCTGCATCGAGCCGTTGATACGGGTACTGAGCGAAGTCTCGGAAGTCGAACGCATATTCCACGAACCACGTTCCACCGTCAGGTTCTGCGCGAAAGCGGCGTTGTCGTTGATCTTCCAGCGGAAAGCCGCACGGCCACGCACGATCATGCCGCGTTCCTGTTCGCCGTTGGCGCGGGTGCCGTCGAAGTAGCCCGGACCGAATTCCATATCCAGCGTCTTGTTGGCCGACTGGTACCAGCGGAAGCCGTGACCGACACCGACGCTGGCGCTCTTGGTATACGCGCCATACTTGTCTTCGGCCAGCGACGCCAGCATGTACAGCGTGGAATTTTCTTCCAGCAGCTTGTAGCCGGCCTTGGCGCCCAGCTGGTAGCGCTGCGCCGAACGGGTGCGGATATCCTCGCCGTTGATGCGGTTGCGGTCTTCCTTCAGGTAGCCGTTGCCGGTGTACTCATTGCTCCAGAGCGGAGTGTCCTGCAGCGCTTCGAACTTGCCGGTGACCGAGGTACCGGAGGTGTTGCCGCTGGTGGTAATTGCGCCGATTTCGGCGGAAATAATCCAGTTGCCTGGTTGTTCGATGTCTTCGGCCGCCAGGGCGTTGCTGGCTGCCAGGCCCGAGGCCAAAATTAAGGTAGTCAGATATTTCATAACTGAATTCTATCAGGGCTCGACAGAGTGTGCGCGTTTCAGGCAGCGCAGGACGAAGGTGGAGCGGCTGTGGCGGATGCCGGGCAGCTTATACAGTTTGCGGCGCAGGAATTCCTCGTAGCCCGCCGTGCCGGCCACCGCCACCTTGATCAAATAGTCGTATTCGCCGGTCAGGAGGTAGGCTTCCATCACTTCCGGCAGATCGGACAGCGCCTCGCCGAAGCGGTGCAGCATATCGTCGTCGTGGCGGTCCAGGGTGACCTCGATGATCACGATATCGGGCAGGCCGAGCGCCTGCTGGCTGAGGAGGGCGGTATAGCCCTCGATCACGCCGCGCTCCTCCATCGCCCGCACCCGGTTCCAGCAAGGCGTGGTCGATAAGCCAACTTTCTCGGCCAGCTTGGTATTGCTTAAACGGCCATCGCGCCGCAGTTCGCGCAGGATTTTCCGGTCGATTTCGTCGAGTTGTTCCATGATTTTTTGAAATGGAAGAAGAATCTTCTATTTTACATGGAATCCCAGGCAAACTTTGGATGCCTATTCCGGCGCGCCAGCCGGATAATCTCTCCATGAATACCGAACAAAGAACTTTCCGCCTGCGCCTCGAGCGCAACTCCGCAGTCGATGCCGCCGAAGCCGCCCTGGCGACCTTGCGGCGCGGCGGCGTGCAGTTGCGCGCCATGCGTATGGCGCCCGGCGTGCATGGCATGAACCTGGATCTGGATGTGGCAGCCGAGGGCGAGGATGCCCTCGTGCTGGCCCGTATGCGCCTGTGTAACCTGATCGGCGTGCTGAAGATTCGGGTTCAGGCCCCGATATAAGCGTATTTGAAGCTGAAGACGGCGGCGATGATCCACACGATCAGCTTCACTTCGCGGAAGCGGCCCGTCAGCAGCTTGAGCGCGGCATAGGTGATGAAGCCGAACGCGATACCGTGCGCGATTGAGAAAGTGAAGGGGATCAACAGGGCGGTAATCGCGGCCGGGATGCTCTCGGTGGTCTCGCCCCATTCGATGTCGCCCAGGTCGCGCAGCATCAGGCAGGCCACATACAGCAGCGCCGGGGCGGTGGCGTAGGCAGGCACCACGCCGGCCAGCGGCGCGATGAACAGCGCGGCCAGGAACAGCACTGCCACCACCAGTGCGGTCAGGCCGGTGCGGCCGCCGGCCTGCACGCCGGAGGCGCTTTCGAGATAGGCGGTGGTGCTGGAAGTGCCCAGCATGGAGCCGGCCACGATGGCGGTGCTGTCGGCTAGCAGGGCTTTGTTCAGGCGTTCCATCTTGCCGCTGACCAGCAGGCCCGCGCGGCCGGCCACGCCCATCAGGGTGCCGGTGGCGTCGAACAGTTCGACCAGGAAGAACACCAGCACCACGTTTAGCACGCCGACGCCCCACGCGGCGGTAACGTCCAGCTTCATGAGGGTGGCGTCAATCGAAGGCGGCGCCGAGAACACGCCGTGGAAGGTGTTCCCGCCGAAGAAGAAGCTGAGGATGGTGACGGCCATGATGCCGAGCAGGATGGCGCCCTTGATTTTCAGGCGGTCCAGCGTGACGATCAGCAGGAAGCCAACGATGGCCAGCAGCGCCGGCGGTTTGTGCAGGTCGCCCACGGCCACCATGGTGTTCGGGTTGGCGGTGACAATGCCGGCGCCTTTCAGCGCGATCAGGGCCAGGAACAGGCCCAGGCCGACGGTGATGGCGATCCGCAATGAGCGCGGAATGCCGTTGACGATGGCTTCCCGCAGGCCAAGCAAACTCACAATCAGGAACAGGCAGCCGGAGATAAAGACGGCGCCCAGCGCCACCTGCCACGCGATGCCCATGCCCAGCACCACGGCGTAGGCGAAGTAGGCGTTGAGGCCCATGCCGGGCGCCATCGCAATCGGGTAGTTGGCGTACAAGGCCATGATGGCGGTGCCCAGCGCGGCGGCCAGGCAGGTGGCGACGAATACGGCTTCCTTCGGCATGCCGGCGTCGCCCAGGATGGCGGGATTGACGAAGATGATGTAGGCCATGGTCAGGAAGGTGGTGATACCTGCCACGACTTCGGTTCGGACGTCGCTGCCCGCCTCTTTGATTTTGAAGAATTTGTCTACGATGGACACGAAAGCTCCCCGGGTGGTGTTACTGGGGAGGATACCATCAGGGCCGGCTTTATTCCTAGGCCAGGGCGAACAACTGCGCGTAGACCCGCGCCGCCATCAGGCCCAATGGCTGGTGGTGCAGCGCCGGGCCCATATGCCGGGCCAGCATTGTCAGCGCTTCGGCCTTGCTGCCGCAGGCGGCGATTTGCGCCTCCAGCAGGCCAAGGTCGTTGGTGATGGTTTCCCATGCGTGTTCGTCGGCCGGGAAGTGGTGGCGCAGGATGGCCCGCGCCGGCCGCTCCGGTTCGGCGGCGGGGACGCTGGACGGGGTCTCGGCCTGGTCGCCCGGCCGGGCAGGGCGGGCCAGGATGGCGGCGGTGGCGAGCGGCGCGGCTTCGTCCTGCGGCGCGCCATATTCGGGGGTGGCGGGCAGGGTTTGCAGGCCGATGCGGCCCAGGCAGTAGCCGGTTTCGATGCGCTGCAGGAAGGCGGCGTCATCAGGGCGGGCGGCCGCCATGGTGTGGACGGCATGCAGCACCGGCTCCGCTGACGGCGGCGGAGACGGCAGGATGATTCCGAGCTCGCCCAGCTCATGCAGCACGGACGGCTGCGCCGCCGGCTGGTCGGCCACCGCCAGCTGGTAGCCAATCAGCTCCGCCACATAGCGCTCGGCGGCACAGGACAGCGCCAGGCGGATCGCGCCTTGCAGGAAGCTGCCATCCTCCAGGTCCTGCCAGTTGCTGCAAGCCTGCACCGCCAGCGCCTGTCGCACTTGCGCCACATGGTTGGCGCCCGGCACGCCGCGGCCCAGGTAATCGAGGTACAGCGTGATCAGCGGCATGAAGGCCGGCTGGCGCCAGTGGTCCAGCGCGCAGTGCAGCCAGGCGCCTTCGGCCAGCAGGGCCGGCGCCTGCACGCACAGGAAGCGCCGTGCCTGCGCCAATGTCGCGAAGTGGCGGCGCGCGCCGCCGTCGGCGCGGCCGGCCAGGTACCGGCGGAATTCCTCGGCGCGGTTGCGCGTGCGCAGCTGGTGCCAGGCCGCCAGGCCTTCCAGACCGCCGCTCCAGGCAGGCGTCAGTACGGCGGCTTCGGCCAGGCGCCGCTGCAGGTAGGCGTTGGCAGCCGCGCGGTCCGGTGTTTCGCGCAGCAGCAGATAGAGTTGGCGCGACGGTCCGCCGGCGGCCGGGGCGGAGTTGCGGCTAAGGGGCAGTGTGGTCAGCATGGCAACCAGTATCGAGGCCGCTCCGCCTGTTTCCTAGCGGAGAGATTCGCGTGACTTTGTAAGAGCAGTCTTACACCTCGTGTAGAATCGGGCGCCTTGCAACCACTACAGGAAAGCGGCCATGTTGGACGGCATGTCGATCGACCAGTTGCGCACCTTTATCGCGGCGGCCGAAGAGGGCAGTTTTTCAGCCGCCGGCCGCAAGCTGCGCCGCGCCCAGTCGGTGGTGAGCCAGACCCTGGCCAACCTGGAAGCCCAGGTCGGCTTCCCCCTGTTCGACCGTAGCGGGCGCTATCCGCGCCTGACCGAGCAGGGCCGCGCCTTGCTGGATAGCGCACGCGCCGCGGCCGGCAGCATGGACAGCTTCAAGGCGCGCGCCCGTACCCTGGCCGAGGGCCTGGAGCCCGAGCTGTCGGTGGCGGTCGACGTGATGTACCCGATCGCGCGCCTGACCGAGGCGGTGCGCGCCTTCCACCAGGAATTCCCGGCCACGCCGCTGCGGCTGGACGTGGAAGTACTGGGCGCGGTGGTGCAGCCGCTCTTGGCCGGCAAATGCCGCCTGGCCGTGATCGGCTCCTATCCCGAAGTGCCGCCCGAGTGCGAGACCGATTTCCTGTTCGAAGTGCCGCTGGTGGCGGTGGCGGCCGCCGGCCATCCGCTGGCCGCAGTGCCGCCGCCGATTGCGCGGCGCGAGGCCGCCAAGCATGTGCAGCTGATCCTGACCGACCGCTCCGCCCTGACCGAAGGGCGCCAGTTCGGCGTGCTCAACCCGCAGGGCTGGCGCCTGGCCGACCTGGGCGCCAAGCACGCTTTCCTGCGTGCGGGTCTGGGTTTTGGCGGCATGCCGCGCCATATGGTGGAAGCCGACCTGGCGGCCGGCACCCTGGTGGAATTGCAGATGGAAGCCAGCGCGGTGCTGGGCATGGCTTTTTCGATGTACGCCAGCTGGCGCAAGGATGCGCCGCCAGGCCCGGCCGGCCGCCGCTTTATCGAACTGCTGCGCCAGGCGTAAGGCTGGCCGGTCCGGTTTCGGGCAAACCGCGCCCGCTGTCGATGGTAAAGCCGTTGCGGCCGCGCCGCTTGGTGTCGTACAGCGCCATATCGGCGCGCCCAATCAGTCCGCCCGCCGTTTCGGTGCCGCCGGCATACAGGGCGACCCCGATGCTGGTGGTCACGCGCAGCGGCGCGCCCAGCACGCAGAAGTCGGGCGCTACCGCCGCCATCACCTTTTCCGCCAGCAGCTGCACTTCCTCCGGCTGGCGGATATTTTCGAAGATGATCACGAATTCGTCGCCGGCCAGGCGCGCCGCGGTGTCGGTGGCGCGCACATGGCCGGTCAGGCGCAGCGCGAATTCCTTCAGAACCTCGTCGCCGGCGCCATGGCCCATGCTGTCGTTGATGTGCTTGAAGTTGTCGATATCGAGATAGGCCAGCGCCATCTGGCTGTCCTGGCGCCGTACCCGTTCGATGGCCTGGTCCAGCACTTCCTCGAACTGGCGCCGGTTGGGGATGCCGGTCAGCGGATCGCGCCGCGCCTGGCGCAGCAGTTCCGCTTCCACTTCGCGGCTGCGCGTCACGTCGCTGGTCAGGGCATATACAAAGGGCACGCTGCCATCCTTGCGCACATCGGGCACCAGGGTGGTTTCCAGCACGCGCGGCTCGCCATGCAGGCGTGCGCCCGATTCGTATTCCGTCACTTCGCCACGGAAGGCGCGTTCGAGCGCCGGCCCCGCCAGGCTGTAAGCGGCGGCCCCCATCACGCTGGCGATGGGCCGCCCGGCCAGGCTGTCCGGGTCCAGGTCCAGCCAGCGGCGGTAGGTGGCATTCCCGAATTGCAGCACGTGCTCGCGGTCGACGGCGCTGACCAGGACCGGCAAATGGTCGGCGATCAGGCGCAGGCGCTGTTCGCTGGCCGCTTGCGCCAGCTCGGCGGTCTTGCGTTCGGTGATGTCGGTGCACATCAGGTAAAAGCCCAGCACGCTGCCGTCGGGGGCGGTGTCGGGTACCAGTTCGGCCATCAGGTGCAGGTAGCGCTCCATCTCCTCGCCGGCGTGTTCGACGTGGATGCGGCGGCCGGCCAGCACTGCTTCGATGCACGGCTTCCAGCGCGCCAGCATGGCCGGGCCGAACACTTCGTCGATGCGCTTGCCGATCATGGCGCGCGGATCCTGGCCCAGCAGGAAATGGTAGTGTTCGTTGGTGAAGCGGTAGCGCAGGTCGCGGTCGATATAGGCCACCAGGGCCGGGATATTGTCGGCGATGACGCGCGCCCGCCGTTCGCTGTCGACCAGGCGTTCCTGCGCGGCCTGGCGCTCGGCCGTCAATTCATACAAGGCTTCACTGAGTTCGCCAATCTCGTCGCGCGCACCGCTGCGCAGCATTTCGATATCGCCGCCGCGGCTGCGGATCGCCTGCAGGTTGGCGCGCAGCCGTTGCAGCGGGTTGAGCAGCAGGTTGATCATCCACCAGCTCAGCAGCCCGGCCACGCCGGCAAACAAGGTCGCGGCCAGCACCGCCTGCTGGCGCATCTGGGCCATCGGGGCGAATGCCTCGTCGGTCGGGTAGCGCACGGCGACAATCCAGTTGGTGGCGTTCAGGCGCTTGTAGGAATAGATACCATCGACGCCATCCTTGTTGGTCGCCTCCATCCAGCCTTCGAAGCCGGCCAGCGCGCGCTGGGTGCCGAGGTTGACGCCGGGCCGCGCGTTGATATGTTCGAGCAGGCGGCCCTTGTTCGGGTGGTTCACCAGGATGCCTTCGGTGGTCATGATGAACATATAGCCGGTCTTACCGGGCTTCATGGTGTTGAAGTGGTGGAAGAAGTCGGAGTTCAGCAAATCGATGCTGGCCACCAGCACGGCCTGCACATCGCCGCCGCTGTCGATGATGGGGTGGGTCAGCACCACCACCGGCAGGTTGGTCACGCGCCCGCGCACCGGCGGCGAAATCAGGCCGCGCTTTTGCGCCATGGTTTGTTCGAAGTAGGCGCGGTCGGCCACGTTGGGATTGGGCTGGTTGGGCGGGCGCAGGCTGCTCAGGTATTGGCCGCTGGCGTCGAACGCCGCCACGTTGGCAAACTCCGACGCGGCCGAGGCATAGCGGTCCATGGCGGCGCGGATCGCGGCGCCGCTGCGCTCGCCGGCCGGCACCGCCTCCGCAATGGAGGCCAGCAGCAGGCGCTTGGTGGCCAGCTGTTCGTCGATATGGGCGGCGGCCAGCGACAGCATGCTGAATTGTTGTTGGCCGATCACGCTCTTCATATCGCGTTCGGCCATCGACAGCGCCAGCCACGTCACCACGATGGTGGCGGCCAGCACGAACGACACCACCACGCAGGTCATGCGCGCGCGCAAGCTCTGTGGCAGCAGTGGGGAGGAGGCCATGCGGCCTAGTATTGCACACCTGTTTGCCGGTGTGTTCTAAAATCCAACCAAGGCAGCTAACTGGAAATAATGTGAAAATTGCAATGACGATTGGCCAGGTGAACTGATCTATGGCGCACTTTCACCTGGCGTGGGAATTAGGCGGCGATCCCGCCCATGCGGGACGGCTGCGGGTGCTGGCCCAGGCCTTGCTGGCGCGTGGCCACACGGCCAGTCTGGCAGTGCGCGACCTGGCGCAGGCGCGCCGCGTGCTGGGCGACCTGGACGTGGCGCTGCTGCAGGCGCCGCTGTGGCTGCAGGCCAGCGGCCACAATGCCGCCAGCCTGGCCGAGATCATGCTGGCTTCCGGCTACCATGAGGCGCAGGCGCTGGACAGCCTGGTGCGCGGCTGGCGCGCCTTGCTGGAGTTGCTGAAACCAGACGTCCTGGTGGCCGAATTCGCCCCCACGGCCCTGCTGGCGGCGCGCAGCCTGGATATCCCGGGCGTGGCCATCGGCGCCGCGTTTACCCTGCCGCCGGCCGGCCAGCCCCTGCCGAACTTCCGGCCGTGGGAAGCGGTCGACCTGGCGCGCCTGGCGCAGGCCGAGCTGCATGTGCTGAAAGTGATGAATACCGTGCTGGTGCATTACGGCGGGGTGCCCTACCTGCAAGCGGCCGACGCCTTGCTGGGGCGGCAGCACCTGTTGTGCGCCTGGCCGGAGCTGGACCATTACGGCCGCGCGCCCGAAGCCGAAGAGTGGCTCGGCCCGGCCTTTGTCATGCCGCCGGGCGAGGCGCCGCAATGGCCGCCGGGCCACGGCCACAAAGTCTATGTCTACCTGCGCCAGGAACACCCGGCCCACGTCGCCGTGCTGCACGCGCTGGTGATGGAAGGCTGCCGCGTGTTGTGCTACCAGCCCGAGGTGGCGGCGGGTGCGGTGCCGCCGGTGCACGCCACCAGCCTGGCCTGGGCCCGCGGCCCGGTCGATATGGCGGCGGCCTTGTCCGAAGCGCGCCTGTGCGTCAACCAGGCGGGCGAGGGCACGGTAACCCACGCCATGCTGGCGGCCGTGCCCATGCTGCTGCTGCCGACCCAGCTGGAGCGTTATCTGCTGGCGCAGCGGCTGGAGGCGGCGGGGGTGGCGATCAATGGCGGGCGCATGCCGGGCGCGGTCGATTGGCGCAGCGTGGTGCGCAGCCTCCTGATGGATGGCCGCACCCTGATGGCGGCGCGCAATGCGGCCACGCGCTATGCCGGCTTCTCGCATGGGCAAATGGCCGGGCGCCTGGTGGCGCGCCTGGAATCAGTGGTGTCGAAGTCCTAGGGCGCTGTGGCGCTGTTCGCAATACTGGCGCCAGGCGAGTTCTTCCAGCGCGGCGACCGCGTCGCGCAAGCCGTCGAAACGGGCATCGGAAAAACTGCGCGCAAAGCGTTCATGGAATTCAGCCCGTTCCAGTTCGGCGGGCGTCGGGGGTGTGCTGAGCTGCTCCATCTGATTCTCCAAAACTCCCGTCCAGTTTGATCTGGGGCAGCTGTCGTGTCAGTGCGGCAGTTAACTTTTGCTCTTCAATCAGCCGGAACAGGCCGACGGCATGTTGCTGCGCGTCTTTATTCTCGTCGTTCATTGTTGTCGGAAGATTAAATGGTGCTGTTTCTATGGCAATTAATGGAGTGTATAGGAAAAAATATTCCATGAGTGGAAACATTGCGAATTCCGCTACAGTTGCGTACACTCTATTAATCCACGGCAACCATTTAAGTTCCGCACAGTGTATTCACAGGCGCAAATCGATCCAGTTGTCAGTTTCCTGAACACGCAAGGTGAAGCGGCGCGCGGCACCATTGTGAATCTCCAGCGCAAGTCGCTGGTGATGGAAGTCTATAACCCTTATTCCATTGTGCAGGTCAGCGAAGTGCTGCGCGAACTGACCGTGCGCATGGGCACCGTCAATGCCTACGTCGGCAAGGCGGTGGTGATCAGCATGGTCAACACCGGCCTGACGGCGGTGGTGTCGGTGACCCTGATCGACGAGTGGCGCGAGCTGAGCGAAACCGTGCTGCAGCCGGGCGCGGTCGGCCGCGAGGCCAGCAAGTTCGTGCTGGACTGGGATGACCGCTTCCGCATCCGCCGCGATTACCAGATTGCCGTCAACGAAACCCGTTCTTTCCTGACTGATGTGTCGCGCTGGCTGGAGCAGGTCGACTTGTCCGACGCGCTGCCGCGCGAGGACACGCGCCTGCGCGCCGATTATTTCTTCGAGCTGGCGGCGCCGCTGATGCGCAAGACCAAGACCTTCTTCGACGAAATCAATTTCCAGGCCTCGCAAATCAGCGAGGAGGAATCGTCGGCGCACCGCGCCTTTGCGCAGGGCGCACTGCATCCACTGATCCTGCGCGCGCCTTTCGTATTCCGCACCTTCACCAAGCCGCTCGGCTATGCCGGCGACTACCAGATGGTGAACCAGATCCTGGGCGACCCGCGCGAGGGCCCGAGCACCTACTTCCAGATCGTCAACACGGCCTTCCTGAATACGGCAGTCGCGACCGCGCACCGCCACCGTATCGATATCCTGGTCGACTACCTGCACCGGCTGGCGGCCGAGGCCAAACGGTTGCAGCGGCCGTTGCGCGTGCTGAATGTCGGCTGCGGCCCGGCGCAGGAAATCCAGCGCTTCCTGGAAACGGCGGAGGAGCCGTCGCTGCTGTCGTTCCAGCTGGTCGACTTCAGCGAAGAGACGCTGGAATGGACGCGCGGCACGCTGGACGCGATCCAGCGCCGCAGCGGCCGCCCCGGCGCGATCGAGTATGTGCACGATTCCGTGCACCAGCTGCTGAAGCGCCGTCCCGACGCGCCCGGCGGCACCGGCGCCGAATTCGACGCCGTGTATTGCGCCGGCCTGTTCGACTACCTGTCGGACAAAGTGTGCGCCCGCCTGAATGCCTATTTCGCTTCGCGCACGCGCGCCGGCGGCAAGCTGCTGGTGACCAATGTCCACACCAGCAATCCCGAGCGCTTCAGCATGGAGCACATCCTGGAGTGGTACCTGATTTACCGCGACGAGACGCGCATGCAGTCGATCCTGCCGGAGCGCTGCAGCGGCACCAGCATCTACACCGACCCGACCGGCGTCAACGTGTTTGCCGAAACCACGGTCAACGCGGTGCTGTGAGATGAATACCATGGTTATGCAAACGGGCAGCTCCTATGAGCGGGAGCTGAGCGCCTACCACCTGATTTCGAGCCGCGCCTGCGCCGTCACCGTGCTGGTGCTGGTGCTGCTTGGCACGGTGCTCGACTTCGCACTCTATCCGGAGCAGGTGGCGCACTTCGCCGCCGTGCGCGTGCTGACCAGCCTCGCCATCCTGGCGGCGCTCGGCCTGCTGTACACCCAGTATGGCCGGCGCTATGTGCACCTGGTTACCTTTATCTGGCTGACGTTCCCGCAGCTGATGATCGCCTGGATGATCCACGCCACCCAGGGCGAAGCGTCGCTGTTCTACGCCGGCATCATCCTCACCATGTTCGCGGTGGGGACGCTGTTCCCGGTCGGCTATCTGTATACCCTGGGCTTTGGCGTGTTCACCTTGGCTGTCTATTTCCTGGCCTGTTTTACGCGGCCGGGCGGCATTGGCGACGTCGGCGCTTTTGTTTTCCACTCGACCATCATCCTGTTCTCGGTGGCGGCCAGCACGGTCTACACCATCTACAACGAGCGCGCGCGGCGCCAGCTGCACGCGCTGAAGGAAGAAGTGGCGCAGAAGAATCGCGAGCTGGAATCGAATAACCGCAGCCTGGCCGAGATCAAGGGCCAGATGCTGCAGCAGGAGAAAATGGCGGCGCTGGGCACCCTGGCCGCGGGCCTGCTGCATGAGGTGAACAACCCGGTCAATTTCTGCATGATGGCGATCGATATCGCGATGGAGGAACCGGCCGCCAAGGGCAACGAAGTGCTGAAGGAGTGCCTGGTCGACGCCAAGCAGGGCATGCAGCGCGTGCAGTACATCGTGTCCGACCTGAAGACTTTCGCCTACCGCAAGTCGGGTACCGACCATGAAAGCGCGCAGTTCCTGTTCGAGCGCGCGCTGGAGTCGGCGGTGCGCCTGGTGGGGCACGAGATCAAGGGCATTGCCGTGCAGCGCCACCTGCAGGCGGACACTTTGGTTCGCGGCGACGAGGCGGCCATCATCGGCGTGCTGATCAACCTGCTGAGCAATGCGGCGCTGGCCATGCGCAAGGGCGCCACGGCCACGCCGACCATCGACATCTATGCCGAGACCCGCGGCGAGCGCCTGCTGATTACGGTGCGCGACAACGGCCCCGGCATCGCCCCCGAAAATATCGGCCGCGTGTTCGAACCCTTCTTCACCACGCGTGAAGTGGGGCAGGGCCTGGGCCTGGGCCTGAGCATTTGCTACAGCGTGATCCAGCGCCACGGCGGTCTGCTGGCGGTGGAAAGCGTGCCGGGCCAGTGGACCAGATTTACCTTTGACCTGCCGCGCGTGACCGGAGGCGAGAAATGAACGATCGTGGCCAGCTTGCCACCGTCCTGTATGTGGACGACGAGGAAATGGCGCGCAAGTATTTTGCGCGCGCCGTGGAAAACGACTTTACCGTGCTGACCGCGCCGGGCGTGGACGAGGCGCTGGAAATCCTGCGCCAGCCGGACAGCGATATCGACGTGCTGGTGACGGATTACCGCATGCCGGGCCGCGTCGGCGGCGACCTGCTGCGCCAGGTGGAGCGCGATTATCCGCACCTGGTGCGCATCCTTGTGACGGCTTACGCCGACAAGGAAGTGCTGCTGGAGACCATCAACGGCGGCGATATCTTCCGCATCCTGGAAAAACCGCTCGATACGGCCACCATGCGCGACGCCCTGCACCTGGCCAGCGCCAGTGCCCGTGAACGCGCCATGCGCCGCCAAAGCCTGCTGGCGATCGAGGAAACCGTGGCATTCCTGGCGCACGAACTGAACACCCCGCTGGCCACCATCGCCAATTTCGCGCGCAATATCCAGCGCCGCGTCAACGGCCAGGGTCCGGACAACGGCCTGCCGCTGAAGGCCGATATCGGCAATGCGGCGGCGCATATGAACGACAATGCGCGCTATTGCCTGTCGGTGCTGTCTTCATTCGTCGAGTCGGTGCAGCGCGCCAATGTCGTGCCGGCGGCGCGCCTGGCCAGCGGCAGTGCGCAGCAGATGGTCAACGCCTTGCTTGGCCTGTATCCATTGGCGCCCGGCCAGCGCGAGATCATCAGCGTCGACGTGCAGGACGACTTTACCGTGCGCGCCTCGCCCAACTGCGTGGCCCTGGTGCTGTCATCGCTATTGAACAATGCGCTGCGTGCGCTGCAAGACCATCCTGGACCCCGTATCAGGATTACCGTGGGCGTGGCAGACCGCCCCTACATCATCGTGGAAGACAACGGTCCCGGCATCGCGCCAGCGCTGCTCAACCGCCTGCTGCTGGACCCTGTGTCGATGCATGGCAGCGAAGGCGGCAGCGGCTGGGGCCTGATCTTCTGCAACCGCGTGATGCAATCGTTCGGCGGCCATCTGCGGGTGCAGTCCGAGCAGGGTTGCTCCACGACCGTCACTATGAATTTCCCGGATTTAGAGAAGGAACGAGCATGACAGAACAAGCGATCAAGCAAGCCCCGGCGATCCTGTATGTGGACGACGAGGCTACCGCCCTCAAGTACTTCCAGCGCGCATTAGGTTCGCTGGCGCCGGTCTACGTGGCCGAGTCGGTGGAAGAGGGCAAGCGCATGCTCGACGAACACGCCGACGAAATCGCGGTGCTGGTGTCGGACCAGCGCATGCCCGGCGCTTACGGCAATGAACTGCTGTTTTACGCGTGGGACCGCTACCCGCACATCGTGCGCATCCTGACTACCGCCTACTCGGAGCTGGAGCACACCGTGGACGCCGTCAACCAGGGCCAGATCCACCGCTACATCCAGAAACCGTGGGACATTGCCGCCCTGCGCATGGAGCTGAAACAGGCGCTGTCCCTGGCCAAGCTGCAAAAGGAACACTCGCAGCTGCTGCGCGAAAAGCTGCTGGTGCGCCAGAAGCAGGCCGTGGCCAGCCGCATCGGCACCCTGTACACCCTGTCGGCCAGCCTGGCGGGCGGCGCATCCTTCGTACCGGTCGAAAGCTACCTGGCGGGCGCCCTGAGCGCCGGCATGACACCGCCCGAACCGGACTGGCTGATGCTGGACCACTCGGACCTGATCAGCTCCGAAGCCTTCCGCAGCGCCGCTTTCGGCTGCGCGGTGCGCGACCACCTGAACGATCTGGAACAGCGCTATAGCGACGCCGATCCGGCGCACGCCTTCGCCCTGCTGGCGGAGATTTTCGGTCCGACTTTCCGTTCCACCGGCCCGGCTAGCGCCCAGTTCCTGCAGGCCTCGCAACTGACCGAGTTCCTGGAAACCCCAACCAGCGCGCCGGTCTCCTCGCAGCACGCGTTCTGGCTGGCCTGCCTGCTGTGGATGGGCAAGCGCGGCGCCGCCATGCAGATGGCGACCGGTCCCGGCGCCGTCGAGTGCCGCATGGTGCAGGCCGACGCCGCGCTGACGCCGTCGCAGCTGGCGGCCTGGGTCGAGCAGTTCTGAGTTAGCGCCCTTCCTGCGCGTCCATCCGCGCAGTAGCACAGCGATGGCCCTTGCCTGTCGATAATGTAGTTAAGTTGACACGATTTAATGTGCGCTGTGTTCGACGCAGCTCCGCTAGCATGGCCGCAGGACCCGAAAAATGGAGGACGCCATGCCACGAGGAGCCAGCCCTAAACGCGAACGCGAGTACCAGGAACTCAAGGAGGAGTTCAAGGAAGAGCACCGCTATCCGGGCCGCGAGGAAGAGGTTGCGGCCCGCATCGTCAACAAGCAGCGCCGCCAGCACGGCGAGACCAAGGCGCAGAAGTCGCGCGCCGGCCGGAAAGTTCATTAATGGGAGGTGCGTCCTGGCCGCATAAAAGATCTTTCTAGCAACATTACGTTACATTGTCGGTTATACTTGGGCATCGGAAAACCGGAGCCACCATGCCTGAGCAAGTCGAGGTCGCGAGTACATCGTTACGACACCGTATCGGCCTTGGTTCCCTGCTGTCCCTGCTTCTAGCCGCTAGCTCGCTGCTATTGACTGCGCTGCTGGTGGTGATCCTCGGCGTCGTGGCGACCGATGAGTTGAAGCGCACCATTGGCCAGGGCCTGGCCCAGCGCGCGCGCCATGCCGCCGGCCAGCTCGACGCCACCATGTTCGAACGCTACCGCGAGGTCCAGCTGCTGGCGCGGCGCAGCGAATTCACCGCGCGCGACCAGACGCCGGCGCAGCGTCGCCAGATTCTGGAAGAGCTCCAGCGCACTTATCCCCTGTATGCCTGGATCGGCCTGACCGACAACGCCGGCAAGGTGCTGGTCAGTAGCGGCGGCCTGCTGGAAGGCGTCGATGTTTCGGCGCGCGACTGGTGGGCCGATGCGCCAAAAGGGGTATACGTGCACGACGTGCATGCCGCCAAGCTGCTGGCCCGGTTGCTGCCGTCGAATGGCAATACGCCGATGCGCTTTGTCGACCTGGCGTTTCCCTATTTCGATGCGCAGGGCAAGCCGGCCGGCGTGCTGGGCGCCCACCTGAGCTGGAACTGGGCGCGCCAGGTCCAGGGCCTGTTCGATAGCACGGCGCAGGGCGCGGCCACGGACACCCTGATCGTCTCGCGCGACGGCAAGGTGCTGTTCGGACCGGATGCCTTGCTGGACCAGCAGGCGGCCCCCGCCAGCCAGGCGCAGGCGCGCGGCCAGTCGTCCGGCTTTATGGAGGAGCGCTGGGCCGACGGCCGCGATTACCTGGTGGGTTATGCCCGGACCCATGGCGCCGATGGCTATCCGGGCCTGGGCTGGGTCATCATCACGCGCCAGCCGGCAGCGGTGGCGTTTGCGCCGGTGCGGCGCTTGCAGACTACCGTGGCGCTGTCCGGCCTGGCCGTGGCGCTGCTGTTTTCCCTGATCGGCTGGCGCGCCGCGCGCCGTGTTACGCGCCCGCTGCTGCACAGCGCGCAGGCCGCGCGCGAAGTGGAGCAGGGCCGCGCCACCAGCTTGCCGCCGGTGGCCGGCAGCTTTGCCGAGCTTGAAACCCTGCGCGGCGCTTTCAACGCCATCCTGCAGCGGCTGCAAGGCAAGGAGCAGCAGCTGCGGCAAGCCAACCTGGAACTGGAACGCAACGTGGCCGACCGCACGGCCGACCTGGAGCGCACGCTGGCTATCGTGCGCGCCAGCGAACAGCGCATGCTGACCATCCTGGACGCCAGCCAGGACGCCTTTGTCGCTTTCGGCAGCGAGGGCGGCATCACCGATTGGAACCCACGCGCGGCCCAGGTATTTGGCTGGCAGCGCGGCGAAGTGCTGGGCAAGCATATCGACCAGCTGCTGCAGGCCAGCGTGGCCCAATTGGCGGGACTGGCCAAGGCCGCCGGCGGCCAGCGCGTGACGCTGACGGGCTGGCGCCGCGACGGTGCGCGCTTTGATGCCGAAATGACGCTGGGCCAGCTGGATATCGACGATGTGCAGTCCTTTGCCGTGTTCGTCAGCGACATCTCGCAGCGCCGCCGCATCGAGCAGGAACTGGAGGCGGAACGCCGCCTGCTGTCGACCGTCCTGGAAACCATTGAAGTCGCGGTCATGGCTTGCGGGCCCGATGGCGAAGCGACCCTGTCCAACCGCGCCGCGCGTGCGTTGCCGGACGGCGCCACCCAGCCGGGCGAAGAATCGCTGCTGCGGCGCGCCTTGCGCGGCGAGCATGTGCAGGGCGAGGAACTGCGCATCGTGGCGGTCGATGGCAGCGAGCGCCATTTGCTGTGCAACGCCAGCGCCCTGGCCGGCGCCGACGGCAGCCGCCTGGGCGCGGTGGTGGCGATGGCCGACGTTTCGGCGCTGGAAGAGGCCAAGCTGGCGGTAGCTGATAAGGAGCGCTTCCTGCGCGCGGTGGCCGACAACAACCCCGCGGCCATCGGCTATGTCGACCGCAATGAAATCTACCGTTTCGCCAACCGCAGCTACCAGACCATGATGGGCGTCGACCCCGCCAGCATGATCGGACGCAGCATCGAGCAAGTGCTGGGTGCAACCGTGTACGGTCAGGTGCAGGGCTATGTGGCGGCCGCATTGCGCGGTGAGCGCGTGCACTTCGAAGTCGACACTGACCGGGCCGGCTGGCCGCGCCACTTCATGACCGATTACATCCCGGACCTGGGCGCCAATGGCGAGGTGCGGGGCTTCCACGTCATGGCGCTCGACATCACGGCACGCAAGCGGGCCGAGTTGCAGCAGCAGGAGATCAGCCGGGCGAAGAGCGCCTTCCTGGCCAATATGAGCCATGAGATCCGTACCCCGATGAATGCGGTGCTGGGCATTGGCCAGCTGCTGGACCGCACGCCGCTGACGGCCGAGCAGCAGGAGTATGTGCGCCTGATCCGCGCCTCCGGCAGCGCCTTGCTGGCATTGGTCAACGACATCCTCGACCTGTCCAAGATCGAAGCCGGCAAGCTGGCCGTGGTGGCCGCGCCGTTCCAGCTCGACGAACTGGCTGAAGGCATTGCCGGCGCCATGCAGTCGGCCAGCGTCGGCAAGCGGCTTGACCTGCTGCTGACGCTGGAGCCGGGCATGCCGCAAGGCTTGGTGGGCGACGTGCAGCGCCTGCGCCAGGTGGCGCTGAACCTGGTCGGCAATGCCATCAAGTTCACCGCCGAAGGCGAGGTGTGCGTGCACATCGGCGCCAGCGCGCCGGGCAGCTCCATGGAAATCCTGCAACTGACGGTGCGCGACAGCGGCATCGGCATGAGCAGCGAGCAGCTGGGGCGCCTGTTCAATCCATTCGAACAAGCGGACAGTTCGACGGCGCGCCGCTTCGGCGGTACCGGGCTGGGGCTGTCGATTTCGCAGCAGCTGGTGGAGCTGATGGGCGGCACCATCACCGTCAGCAGCGAACCTGGCCGCGGCAGCGAGTTCGTGGTGTCGGTCCCGTTGCGGCTGGCTATGCGCCAGCGCGAGGAAGAGGGTGCCGGCGGCGCGCTGGCCGGGTTGCGGGTGCTGCTGGTGGACGACCATATTCCCACCCTGCGCTACCTGGAGAGCCTGCTGCGGCGTTGGGGCTGTACGGTGGACGCCCATGCAGCCGCACCGGCCGATGGCGGAGGCGGCTGGGATGTGGCGCTGGTGGATTCGGACCTGCTCGATGCGGAAGGCGGCGCCGCTTACGACGGCATGGCCCTGGTGGCACTGAACAACAGCCTTGAACGCGCCCCGCGCGCGGGCGAAGACGCTGCCCTGGCCAAGCCCGTGCTGCCGGGCGCTTTGCGCCTGCTGCTGCAAGGGCTGCGCCAGCAAAGGGTGCCGTCCAATGCCGCGCCGCTGGCGCTACCGCAGTTGGAGGCTTTGCGCGGCGCCCGCATCCTGCTGGTGGAAGATAACGCCACCAACCAGCTGGTGGCGCGCGGCGTGCTGGAACCGGCCGGGGCGCAGGTGACGGTCGCCGAGCATGGCCAGCAGGCGGTGGACCTGGTGCGCGCGGATAGCGCGGCTTTCGACCTGGTGCTGATGGACGTGCAGATGCCCATCATGGATGGCTTTGAAGCGACACGTGCGCTGCGCAAGCAGCTTGGCCTGCGCATTCCGATCCTGGCCATGAGCGCCGGCGTGCTGGAAGCCGAGCAGGCCAAATGCATGGAATGCGGCATGGATGGCTTCATCGCCAAGCCGGTCGATTATGTGCAGATGCTGGACACCATCAGCAGCCACCTGGCGCGGCAGCCGGTGGCAGATGCCGCCGGCGTCGGGCCAGCGGCCGCCCCGGAGCAGGACGCCGACGCCGACCACCAGCCCGGCGTTTTTTCTGTGCGCAAGCTGCTGGCCGTGATCGGCCACAGCCCGCAGCGGCAGAACATCGTCGGCCTGGTGGCGCGCGTGGTGCGCCAGTCGCAGGGAGAATTCGAAGGCGCGCGCAGCCGCTGGCAGGCCGGCGATGCTGCCGGCGCCGCCGCAGCACTGCATGCCCTGCGTGGCGGCGTAGGCAGCCTGGGTGCGCGCAATTTCGCCGACGCCACGCTGGCTGTGGAGCAGGCATTGCGCAGTTCCGACCAGGACGGCGCCGCGACGTATTTTGAGAGCGCACAGGGCGCCTTGCACGCTACCTTGCGCGCGGCGGCGCGCTGGCTTGAACTGGAACAGCCGGCGCAGGATGCAGGCCCAGCGGATTTGTCCGGCGCCATCGGCACCCTGGTGGAAATGCTGCAACGGCAGGACCTGGACGCGCTGACGCAATTCCGCCAGCTGCGGCCGCACCTGGCCAGTCAGCTGGGAGACAACGCCGTGGCGCAACTGGAAACGGCAATTGAAGGACTGGACTTCGCTGCAGCACTGGAAGTCCTGAGTGAGGAGACATGGAAAGCACCATCCTGATTATCGACGACCACGCCGACACCATCCGCCTGCTGAGCGCCATGTTGCGCGACCAGGCACGGGTGCTGTTCGCCACCAACGGCCTGGCGGGCCTCGAAATCGCACGCGCTGAACGCCCGCAACTGATCCTGCTGGACGTGCAGATGAAGAGCATGGACGGCTTTGAAGTTTGCGCGCGCATCATGGGCGACCCCGATTTGCGGCACTGCCCGGTCATCTTCGTCACCGCCAGCGCCGGCATTGAAAGCGAGATCGCCTGCCTGGACGCCGGCGCCGTCGACTTCATCACCAAACCGCTGAATGGCGCGGTGGTGCAGGCCCGCGTACGCACCCACTTGCGGCTGCAGGCCGCCCTGGCCAGTCTGGACACCCTGGCCAGCCGCGACGGCCTGACCGGCCTGCACAACCGGCGCTCATTTGACGAACAGATGGCGGTCGAGGTGGCGCGCCACCGCCGCCAGCACGCCTCGCTGGGCGTGGCCCTGGTCGATGTCGACCATTTCAAGCTGTATAACGACCATTATGGCCACCAGATGGGTGACGATTGCCTGCGCCGCGTGGCGCAAGCGCTGGCCGACTGCACGCGCCGCCCCGGTGAAGTGGTGGCGCGCTACGGCGGCGAAGAATTTGTGGTGCTGCTGCCGAATACCACGGTGGAGGACGTGCTGCGCTACGGGCAATGGATCTGCTCCCATATCGAAGGCCTGCAGCTGCCGCACGAAGCTTCCGCAGTGGGCCGCAATGTGACCATCAGCGTCGGCCTGTGCGCCGTCGTGCCGGGCCTGGACGACACCGCGGTGCAGTTGCTTGCCGTTGCCGACAAGGCGCTCTATGAAGCCAAACGCGCAGGGCGCAACCGCAGCACTATGGGCGTGGCGTCGCATGGCAGCGTCGCCACGGTGTCAACGCCGTGCTAACATGACCGCAATCCTCATCATTCCCGTCGTCGCGCAATGAGTTTCGTAACCGGTAATATTGCAATTGATGCCCTGGTGTACAGCAGCTGGAATCCGGAACCGGGCACTCCACGTACACTGACTTTCAGTTTCCTGCTGGTGCCGCCGGGGGATGCCTCGGACGAAGACCGCAGCGGTTTCGCACCCATGACCAGCGCCCAGAGCCAGGCCGTGCGCGACGCGCTCAAATTGTGGTCGGAAGTCGCCAACCTCACGTTCGTCGAAGTCAATAGCAACGGCCAGCTGCAATTCGGCACCAACCAGCAGAGCAACAGCAGCGGCTACGCCTACCTGCCGGAGAGCTGGACCACGGAAACCCAGATGTACCTGGACAAGGATGCGCCGTATAACCAGATCTATACGCCCGGCACCTATGGTCCCGCCGTGATGCTGCATGAAACAGGCCACATGCTTGGATTGAAACATCCTGGCAATTACGACAGCAGCGGCGATGGCGCTGAAGGGCCGTACCTGCCCGCGGCGCAGGACAATGGCGACTACACGCAGATGTCCTACAACGATCCGACGATGCATAGCGTGAACGGGCGCTATGCCATCTCGCCCATGCTGTACGACATCCAGGCTATCCAGTACCTGTATGGTGCAAACATGGCCTACCGTACCGGCGACGATGTGTACAGCTTTACCACCGGCATGGCCCCGCGCTGCATCTGGGATGCGGGCGGCAGCAATACCTTCGATTTTTCCGCCTGCACGGCGCGCGTCACCATCGACTTACGTCCGGGCGGCTTCAGCGAGACGGCGCCAGGCTACCGCAATATCGGCCTGGCCTACGGGGTGACGGTCGGCACCGCCATCGCCGGCAATTATGGTTCGAATATCTATAGCGGCGCCACCGGCAGCGTGGTCAAGGGCGGCAACGGCGCGGACCAGGTCTACCTCGGCGCCGGCAACGACGTCGTTTCCGGTGGCGGCGACCTGGACAGCGCGACGTTCAGCAAGGCCTTTGCCAGCTACAACGTGCTGCGCACCGATGCCGGCGTGACCGTGCTGGGCGAGGGCGTAGACCGGCTGGACGGCATCGAGACCCTGGTATTCAGCGACCGCACCATGAAGGCCAGCGACCTGCCGCTGTACAGCGTGCTGCAGGGCACGGCCGGAGTCGACCGCTTCAATGCGGCGTCGGGCTACGAATTCTTCGATGGCGGCGCCGGGCGCGACGTGGTCGTACTGGGCGGCGCGCGCGCCAACTACACCGTGCAGGCCAGCGGCGCCACCTTCAGCGTGACCGATAAGGCCAGCGGCAATATCGACCAGTTGCTGAACGTGGAAAAGCTGCATTTCAGCGACGTCGACATCTCGTTCGAGATCTCGGGCGCCGCCGGCCAGGCTTATCGCCTGTACCAGGCCACTTTTGACCGCGTGCCCGACGCGGGTGGCCTGGGGTTCTGGGTCTGGGCCATGGAAGATGGCGGCGTTTCGCTGCAGGTGGCGGCCGAGCACTTCATCAAGAGCGCGGAATTCGTCAACACCTATGGCGGCGTGGCCAACCGGCCGTTTGCCGAACTGCTATACCAGCACACCCTGCACCGCGCGCCTGATGCCTCCGGCCTCGACTTCTGGGTGGCGCGCCTGGACGAAGGCGTGACGCGCAGCGCCGTGCTGGCGGCATTCTCCGAATCGCCGGAAAACCAGGCCCAGGTCATTGGCGCCATCCAGCACGGCATCAGCTTCATTCCATACCAGGCAGGCTGATCCGGTTTCGGCCCATATGCTTGGCGCGGTATAGCGCCGCGTCGGCGGTGGCCACCAGCTGCGCCGGCTGGTGCTCGTGCGACGCAATGGCCGTGGCGGCGCCGATGCTGACCGTGACGAAGCGCTTGGGTGCGCCCTGGTTGGGCAGGCGCAGCGCCTCCACCCGGCAGCGGATGCGCTCCGCCACGATGGCAGCGCCTTTCAGCGACTGGTTCGGCAGGATCACCGCGAATTCCTCCCCTCCGTAGCGCGCCACCAGGTCGTTGGCGCGCATTTCACTGGCCACCGCGGTGGCGATGCGTTTCAGGCAGTCGTCGCCTCCGACGTGACCATAGGAGTCGTTGTATTGCTTGAAATTGTCGACGTCCACCATCAGCAGCGATAGCGGTTGCTGCTGGCGCAGGGCGCGCTGCCACTCCGCGTGAAGGGTATGGTCGAAACAGCGCCGGTTGGCCAGCCCGGTCAGGCCGTCGCGCGTGGCCAGCTGCTCCAATGCGATCTGGGCCTGCTTTTCTTCGGTCAGGTCACGCAGGGTTTCCACCACCGCCACCAGGTGTCCGTCGCAGTCGTAGATCGGGCTGGCGTCGGCCGCCAGGTAGCGGCGCCCAGCGGTACGCGGCATTTCGCACCAGTTTTCCGCGCACAGGTTGTCCTGGTTGCCGGCCGCGCCGTGCGCCTGGCCGTCATACAGGTCCAGGATTTCGCCGGTGCGCCCGGCAATCACCAGGTCGGCCAGGGTGGGGCGCTGCACCGCGTAGAACGCGCACCAGTGGCCGCTGGTGCCCAGCAGCTCTTCGGCACTGACCCCGGTCAGGCGTTCGCAGGCCCGGTTCCAGATCAGGACCCGGCCCTGGGCATCGAGCACGAAGGTGGGAATGACCAGCAATTCCATCAGCTTTAGGGCGAAGCCTTGCGGCTGGTCGGGGGTAGGAGCTTCCATCAGATGCTGGATCTTGAGGAGACTATTCATTTGGCGGCGGCCTTTATAGTTTTCACTGCGTCCGGAACTTGATTGTGCCGCTGGCGCAAGAAGCAAATGTTGACCAAGCGCAAACCTATTTCGTTTCGCGAAACGCGCTATAATGTAGGGTTGCCGACCACTGGAATCGCTTGTGACTTATAGCATCAAGGAAATTTTCTACACCCTGCAGGGCGAGGGCGCCCACGCGGGGCGTCCCGCCGTGTTCTGCCGTTTTTCCGGCTGCAACCTGTGGACCGGGCGTGAACAGGACCGTGCCAGTGCGGTCTGCCAGTTCTGCGACACCGACTTTGTGGGCACCGACGGCGAGCGCGGTGGGAAATTCGCGACGCCGCAGGCCCTGGCGCAGGAAATCGACAGCCTGTGGCCGGCCGGCGCCAGCCACAAATACGTGGTGTTCACCGGCGGCGAGCCGCTGCTGCAGCTGGATGCGCCCCTGATCGATGCCATGCACGCGGTAGGCTTCACCATTGCCATTGAAACCAATGGCACCATGGAAGTGCCGGCCGGCGTGGACTGGGTTTGCGTCAGCCCGAAAATGGGCTCAAAACTGGTGGTCAGCAAAGGCAATGAAATCAAGGTCGTGATCCCGCAGAAGGACCAGGACCTGGCCGCCTACGAAGGCCTGGATTTCGAGAATTTCTTCGTGCAGCCGATGGATGGCCCGCTGGCGGCCTTCAATACCACGCTGGCAATCGAAACCTGCAAGCGCAATCCGAAATGGAAACTGAGCCTGCAAACCCATAAACTGTTGAACATCCCATAAGCAATGCTGACTATTACCCGTAAGCTGGAATTCGATGCCGGCCACCGTATTCCGGACCACAAGAGCCAGTGCCGCAACCTGCACGGCCACCGCTACACCCTGGAAATCACCCTGACCGGCAAGGTGATCGACGCCGAAGGCAATTCCGACAACGGCATGATCATGGACTTCTCCGACGTGAAAACCATCGCCAAGGAGCACCTGGTCGACGTCTGGGACCACGCGTTCCTGGTGTACGAGAAGGATGCCGCCGTCAAGGAGTTCCTGGCATCGCTGCCGAACCACAAGACCGTGGTGATCGACCGCATCCCGACCGTGGAAAACCTGGCCGCCGTGGCCTGGGACATCCTGAAGGCCGCCTTCAAGGACCACTACGGCACCGGCCTGCACCTGCACAAGCTGGTGCTGCACGAAACCCCGAACTGCTGGGCCGAAATTGTCGAATGAGCTGTACATGCGCGAGGCGCTGCTGGAAGCGCGTCGCGCCTGGGCTGAAGGCGAAGTGCCGGTGGGCGCCGTCGTCGTCAAGGATGGCGTGATCATCGGCCGCGGCTACAACCAGCCGATCGGCCGCCACGACCCGACAGCGCATGCCGAAATCGTCGCCATGCGCGCCGCAGCGGAGGCCCTTGGAAACTACCGCCTGCCGGGCTGCGAGCTGTATGTCACGCTGGAGCCCTGCGTGATGTGCTCGGGCGCCATGATGCACGCGCGCCTGTCGAAAATCATCTACGGCGCCACCGATCCCAAGACCGGCGCCTGCGGCTCGGTTGTCAATGTATTCGAAAGCGAACAGCTGAACCACCACGCCGAAGTGACCGGCGGCCTGCTGGCCGACGACTGCGGCCAGGTGCTGAAGGACTTCTTCGCCGAACGCCGCGCTTTGCGCAAAAACAACGGCAGCTGAAGCGCGCCGCAGCACCCACGTTGCGGTGCTATGCTGAGCCATGGCCAGCGTTGATATAAACGGTATTACGCTTACTTACGAGTCCACCGGCGACCCGGCCGGCCCGGCTGTGCTGCTGAACATGGGTCTGGCCCTGCAGCTGATTTCCTGGCCGTACGATTTTGTGGAAGGCCTGGTACAGCGCGGCTACCGCGTGATCCGCTACGACAACCGCGATGCCGGCCTGTCCTCCCACTTTGACCATCTAGGCGCGCCCAATCTGTGGCTGGCCTACCTGCGCCACCTGTTCGGCTGGCGGCTCAATGCGCCGTACACCCTGAACGATATGGCCGGCGATGCGATCGGGCTGCTGGACGCCCTCGGCGTCGCCGCCGCGCATATTGTCGGCGTGTCGATGGGCGGCATGGTGTCGCAGATCATGGCCGCGCGCTACCCGGCGCGCACACTGAGCCTGACCTCCATCATGTCAAGCAGCGGGGCGCCCGGCCTGCCGGGGCCCACGCCCGCCGCCCGCCGCATCCTGCTGCGCCGTACGCCCAGCGCCCATCACCGGGCGAGGGCAGTGGACCAACTGGTCGACACGTTCCGCACCATCGGCAGTCCCGCTTACCCAACTCCGGAAGGGTTGCTGCGGCAAATGGCCAGCGATGCCGTGGCGCGCAGCGTCAATGGCGCCGGCGTGGCGCGCCAGCTGCTGGCAATTGCCGCTTCCGGCGACCGCAGCGCGCTGCTGCGCAAGATCAGCTGCCCCGCGCTGGTGATCCATGGCGACGCCGATCCGCTGGTGCCATGCGCTTGCGGCATCGATACGGCGCGCCAGATTCCGGGCGCAAGGCTGGAGGTGATTGAAGGCATGGGCCACGACATGCCGCCGGCCCTGGTTGGCCGTTTGCTAACCTTGCTCGATCAACACCTGCGGAGTAATATGGCCGGGTGAAAAATATCGGAATTGCCATCGCCGCACCCGCCGGCTACGCCCTCGACGACGCCGCGCTGGCACGCGGCATTGCCCGCCTCGAAGCGCAAGGCTGCATCGTCCACAATTACTACGATTCTTCCGCCATCTTCCAGCGCTTTGCCGCGACCGATGACGGGCGCCTGGCGCAGCTGGACACCGCTGCCGCCGATCCGGATTGCCAGCTGGTGGTCATGCTGCGCGGGCAGTACGGCATGAGCCGCATCCTGCCACGCATCGATTTCCGCAAAATGGCCGATAGCGGCAAGCTGTTTGTCGGTTATAGCGACATCACCGCTTTCCACATGGGGCTTTACCAGGCCACAGGCCAGATCAGTTTTGCAGGGCCGATGTTGAATGGCGACTTCGCGCGCGACGAGCCGTCCGAATACACCATGTCGCAATTCTGGGATTGCCTGCGCGGCCCAACGCATACGGTGCGCGGCACGGCCGCCGGCAATCCTCTGGTGGATGTGGAAGGCACGCTGTGGGGCGGCAACCTGGCGATGGTCAACCATTTGCTCGGCACGCCTTTCTGGCCGCAGGTTGATGGCGGAATCCTGTTCCTGGAAGACATCGGCGAGCATCCTTACCGCGTCGAGCGCATGCTGCTGCAGCTGCATTTTGCCGGGGTACTCGCGCGCCAAAAGGCGATCGTATTGGGCGATTTCTCCGGCTACCGCCTGTCGCCTGCCGATAATGGCTACGATTTCGATGCGATGCTGGCGTTTATCCGCGCGACGGTGCCCGTGCCGGTGCTGACAGGCTTGCCGTTCGGGCACATCAAAGACCTCTGCACCTTGCCGTTCGGCGCCCAGGCGCACCTGCTTTCCGATGCCGAAGGCTTCGACCTGACTGTCAGCGGCTACCCGACTTTGCCATGAACGGCGCGGAGAACTACTACCGCGCCACCGCGCCCGGCGACAGCTATGCCGCGCTGTCCGGCCGCCAGCAGGCCCGCATCTGCATCATCGGCGCCGGTTTCGCCGGCCTGGCTACCGCCACGTCGCTGATGGAGCACGGCGAGCGCGATGTCGTGCTGCTGGAGGCCGAGCAGGTCGGCCACGGCGCCTCCGGCCGCAACGGCGGCTTCGTGTTCGGCGGCTACTCGCTGGACGAGCAAGCCTTACTTGCCACGGTCGGCGCGGAGCAGGGCAGGCGCCTCTACCAGCTCACGCTCGGCGCGGTCGACCAGATCCGCCGCCGTATCGACCGCTATGGCATCGATTGCGACGCCACGCATGGCGGCATCTACCTTGCCAACTGGTTCGACGACCCGAGCGTGCTGGATGAGCGCCAGCGCTTCATGCAGGAACACCTGGGCGTCGAATGGCAGCGCGTCTCGCCCGCCGATTTCGCCGAACGCGCCCGCAGCGAACGCTATTTCGGCGCGCTTTACGAAGAAAACGCCTTCCACTTCCACCCGCTGAAGTACGCCCAGGGCCTGGCCCGCGCCCTGCACGATGGCGGCATACGCGTGCACGAGGCAAGCCGCGCCACGGCAATCGAAGCCCGCCGGGACGCGGCTGGCTGGCGTGTCGCCACTGCCGGCGGTGATGTGCTGTGCGACGAGGTCGTCGTCTGCTGCGGCGGCTATATCGAGCGCCTGTATCCCGCGCTGGCCGGCGCCATCCTGCCGATCGCAACCTACGTCATGGTCACGGAAGCTCTCGGCGACCGCATGCCGCAGGCCCTGGCCACCGACGCCGCCATCTACGACACCCGTTTCGCCTTCGACTACTACCGCCCGCTGCAGGACAGCCGCCTGCTATGGGGCGGCCGCATCTCGATCCGCTCCCGTAGTCCGGAAGAAGTGGCCAGCCTGCTTTACACCGACATGCTGAAGGTCTACCCCCAGCTGGCCGGCGCCAAAGTTGATTACGCCTGGAGCGGCCTGATGAGCTACGGCCGCCACAAAATGCCGCAGCTCGGCAAGCTCCCAAACGGCGTCTGGTACGGCATGGGCTTCGGTGGCCACGGTGTCGGCCCCACCAGCCTGGCCGGCGACGTCCTCTCCGCCGCCCTGATGGGCGAACTCAGCAAGGTCGACCAATTCGCGGCCTGGGGCCTCCCCACCACCGGCGGACCCGCCGGCCTGCTGGCCGCCCAGCTTACTTACTGGTACTACGAACTGCGCGACTGGATGCGGCAGTAAAGTCGGGGTCATGTCTGACATTCGGACACGCAGGCGGCTTCTAGGCGGGCACTGGCATGCCGGGGTATAATGCTAGATTCGCTTTTTCACATTATTTTCCCTGCACCAGCATGCTTTCTACCGCTAACATCACCATGCAGTTCGGCGCCAAGCCGCTGTTCGAGAACATTTCCGTCAAATTTGGCGACGGCAACCGCTACGGCCTGATCGGCGCGAACGGCTGCGGCAAGTCCACCTTCATGAAGATCCTGGGTGGCGATCTCGAACCATCCGCCGGCAACGTCAGCCTGGACGCCAACGAGCGCCTCGGCAAGCTGCGCCAGGACCAGTTCGCGTACGAAGAAATGCGCGTGCTGGACGTGGTGATGATGGGCCACACCGAGATGTGGGAAGCGATGACCAAGCGCGACGCCATCTACGCCAACCCGGAAGCCACCGACGAAGACTACATGGAAGCGGCCGAACTGGAAGGCAAGGTCGCCGAGTACGACGGCTACACCGCCGAATCACGCGCCGGCGAGCTGCTGATGGGCGCCGGTATCGACATCAGCCTGCACCAGGGCCCGATGAGCGCCGTGGCGCCGGGCTGGAAGCTGCGCGTGCTGCTGGCGCAGGCCCTGTTCTCCAACCCGCACATCCTGCTGCTGGACGAACCGACCAACAACCTGGACATCAACACCATCCGCTGGCTGGAAGACACCCTGAACCAGCGTGATTCGACGATGATCATCATTTCCCACGATCGTCACTTCCTGAACCAGGTCTGCACCCACGTTGCCGACATGGACTACGGCACCCTGAAGATCTACCCAGGCAACTACGACGAATACATGCTGGCCTCGACCCAGGCCCGCAACCAGCAGCTGGCCAACAACGCCAAGGCGAAAGAAAAGGTCGCCGAACTGCAGGACTTCGTGCGCCGCTTCTCGGCCAACAAGTCCAAGGCCCGCCAGGCTACTTCGCGCGCCAAGATGATCGACAAGATCAAGATCGAAGACATCAAGCCGTCCTCGCGCGCCTATCCATTCGTGCGCTTCGACGGCGAGAAAAAGCTGCACCGCCTGGCCGTGGAAACCCAGGGCATCTCGAAGACCTACGATCGCACCCTGTTCAAGGGCGTGGACTTGATGGTCGAAGCAGGCGAGCGTATCGCGATCATCGGCGCCAACGGCGCCGGCAAGACCACCATGCTGCGCTGCATCGGCGGCAAGGACATCACTGGCCTGGACAGCGATACCGGCCTGGTGAAGTGGGCGGAAAATGCCAACGTCGGCTACATGCCGCAGGACCCGACCGAAGAATTCGCAACTGACCTGAACCTGACCGACTGGATGGGCCAGTGGACCAAGGAAGGCGACGACGACCAGGCCGTGCGCTCCTCGCTGGGCCGCCTGCTGTTCGGCGGCGACGAAGTCAAGAAATCGGTCAAGGTCCTGTCGGGCGGTGAAAAAGGCCGTATGATGTACGGCAAGCTGATGCTGGGCCGCCACAATGTCCTGCTGCTGGACGAACCGACCAACCACATGGACATGGAATCCATTGAGTCGCTCAACATCGCACTGGAAAAGTACGCCGGCACCCTGATCTTCGTGTCGCACGACCGCGAGTTCGTCTCCTCGCTGGCCACCCGCATTATCGAGATCAAGGAAAACGAAGTCGTGGACTTCCGCGGCGGCTATGAAGAGTATCTGAAGAGCCAAGGCATCGAGTAATGATTGATATTCCAATCAAGACTGTCGAATTCGAGAAGCCAGTCGAAGGCGGCAGCTGTGTGGCCCATGCGTGGGCCCGCACCCCGGCACCCGTGCCGGCCAACGAGAAAATCCTGCTGAAGGAACGCATCAAGACCCTGCTGCGCGAGCGTGACGCCGTGCTGGTGGCCCACTACTACGTGGACGCCGACCTGCAGGATCTGGCCGAGGAAACCGGCGGCTGCGTCTCCGACTCGCTGGAAATGGCGCGCTTCGGTCGCGACCATCCGGCCAAGACCCTGGTGGTGGCCGGTGTGAAATTCATGGGCGAGACCTCCAAGATCCTGAGCCCGGAAAAGACCGTCCTGATGCCTGACCTGGACGCGACCTGCTCGCTGGACCTGGGCTGCCCGCTGGAAGACTTCATCGCTTTCTGCGACCAGCACCCGGACCGCACCGTGGTGGTGTACGCCAACACCAGCGCCGCCGTGAAAGCGCGCGCCGACTGGATGGTGACTTCCTCGATCGGCCTCGACATCGTCAAGCACCTGCACGAGCAGGGCAAGAAGATCCTGTGGGCGCCCGACAAGCACCTGGGTGGCTACATCCAGAAGCAGACCGGCGCCGACATGCTGCTGTGGCAGGGTTCTTGCCTGGTGCACGACGAGTTCAAAGGCGTCGAGCTGGACCTGCTGAAAGCCGAGCACCCGAACGCCAAGGTGCTGGTGCACCCTGAATCGCCAGCCGGCGTTGTGGCGCAAGCCGACGTGGTGGGTTCCACCTCGCAGCTGATCGCCGCTGCGGTCAGCCTGCCGGCCACTGAATTCATCGTCGCCACCGATAACGGCATCCTGCACAAGATGCGCATGGCCGCACCGGGCAAGACCTTCATCGAGGCGCCGACCGCCGGCAACAGCGCCACCTGCAAGAGCTGCGCGCACTGCCCATGGATGGCGATGAACGGCCTGCGCAACCTGGCCGACGTGCTGGAAAACATGAACAACGAAATCCATGTCGATCCCGCCGTCGGCAAGGAAGCCCAGCGCGCGATCAACCGCATGCTCGATTTCGCCGCCGCCAAGAAAGCCAAAGTCGCGCCGGGCGCGGACCTGGCCAAAGAAGCGCAACTGTTCCAGAACATTGGTCCCGCATGAGTACTTTGATCAATAAATTCGCACCGTTCGACGATGCACTGGCGGGCGCGTACGAGCGCAACCTGCTGGCCGCACTGATGGAAGATATCGGCACCGGCGACCTGACCGGCAAGCTGGTGCCGGAAGACGGCCAGGCCACCGCCCGCGTCATCGTGCGCGAAGAGGCCGTGCTGTGCGGCGCGCCATGGTTTGAAGGCGTGATGGAAGCGCTGAACCCGGCCATCGGCATCCAATGGCACTACGCCGAGGGCGACCTGATGGCCGCCGACTCGCCAGTCTGCACCATCACCGGTCCGGCGCGCGCCATCCTGACCGCCGAGCGCTCGGCCCTGAACTTCATGCAACTGATGTCCGGCGTCGCCACCGCCACCCGCCGCTACGTCGACGTGATCGCCGGCACCACCGCCGCCATTCTCGACACGCGCAAGACCATCCCGGGCATGCGCCTGGCGCAAAAGTATGCGGTGCGCGTGGGCGGCGGCCAAAACCAGCGCCTGGCGCTGTACGACGGCATCCTGATCAAGGAAAACCACATCGCAGCGGCCGGCGGCATCACCGCGGCCCTGGCAGCGGCCAAGCGCCTGGACGCCAAGGTCAGCATCCAGGTGGAAGTGGAAACCCTGGAACAGCTGGAAGAAGCCCTATCGGCCGGCGCGGTCTCGATCCTGCTCGACAACTTCAACCTCGACATGATGCGCCAGGCGGTGCAGATCAACGGCGGCCGCGCGTTGCTGGAAGCGTCCGGCGGCGTCAACTTCGACACCGTGCGCGCCATCGCCGAAACCGGCGTGCACCGCATCTCGATCGGCGCCTTGACCAAGGACGTCAAGGCGACCGACTTCTCGCTGCGCATCATCGGTTGATCCTGAGCCCTTGGCTAGAAAAGACGCCGCCCTGTGCGGCGTTTTTTCATTTTGGGGCGTGATTTTCGGTGAGAAAGTATTGATTTTTCTTCTATATGATGTGTTTGGCCAAAAAATTGCCCGTCCATTTGAAGAAGGTCCTATGCCGTCCACCGTTACCCTCGTCTCCAGCACGCCCGCCCAGTATGCCAACCTGGTCGATGTAAAGAGTAATATCGTTTTCACCTTCAGTGCGGCAGTGAAGGCTGGCTCGGGCAAGATCGAGATTTTCGAAGACTATTCCACGCTGGTCTTCTCGGCGCCGATGAGCAGTAGCTACGTCACCATCAGCGGCAATACCGTCACCATCAACCCGCCGGACGACCTACCGTTTGCTGCGCGCCTGCGCCTCAGCTTCAGCGAAGGCTGGCTGGTTGACGGCAGCGGCGAGTCGGTCAATGCGCCGCTCTTTTTCGACTTCAACACGGCGCTGAGTACTACCGCTGTGAACCAGGTCGGCACCGACGGGGTGGAGCGTATGCATGGCAGCGACCTGGCCGACCGGCTCGATGGGGCAGGGGGGGCGGATGAACTGTACGGTTACGGTGGCAACGACATCCTGATTGGAGGCAATGAACCGGCCGGCTATGCTGGCGACACCCTGAACGGCGGCGACGGTAATGACACGCTGCGCGGCGGGGGAGGTAATGACATCCTGTTTGGCGGCAGTGGCAATGATTCCCTGAAAGGGGAAGCTGATAATGACGTGCTGGATGGGGGCTTGGGCGACGACACGCTGGACGGCGGCGCCGGCGACGACAGCCTGCGCGACGACACGGGCAGCAATACCATGCTCGGCGGCGACGGCAAGGACATCATCTATGCCGGCGGCGGCTTGAACCGCATCGATAGCGGTGCGGGCGACGACAATATCACCGCCTGGAGCGGCGATATCATCCTGGGCGGCGACGGCGACGACCAGATCAATGTGCAGATGATTGCTGGCCAGCGCGACGGCAGCGCCGATGGCGGCGCAGGCTGGGACCGCATCATTGTCACCCTCAGCAAGAGCACCGGCCAGAGTTTGACCTTGACTGGCGGCGACGGCAGCGACACTTATGTGTTGCAACTGCAGCCTTACGGCGAGGGCAGCATCGCGTGCACCGTGACCGACTTTGCTGCGGGCGCCGGCGGCGATCAGATCGACCTGGAGGCCCTGGTGCAGCAATATGGGCCGGGCAAAGGCAATCCCTTCGGCCCCAACGGCTTCCTGCGCCTGCAGGCGGACGGCGCGGATACCTTGCTGATCCTGAAAGGCAGTGCCGACTTGACGCTGCTGCGCTTGCTCAATGTGGCGCCGTCCCAAGTGACAGGCGCCAATTTCGTCGGCGGCTATCCGCCTGACGGCAGCCAGTTGGGCGCAACCCTGTACGGCACGGCGGAAGCGGATAACCTGCGCGGCTATGAGCTGGACGATACGCTGTACGGCGGCGATGGCAATGACCATCTGACGGGCGGCGGCGGTGATGACGTGCTGGAGGGCGGCGGTGAAACCAATGCGGACGGTTACGACAGCCTGTATGGCGATGGTGGTAACGACATTCTGCGTGGCGGCGCGGGTGACGACTATTTGCAGGGAGGCGCCGGCAACGATCTGCTGGAAGGCGGCAGCGGCACCGATAACTTGTATGATTCCGAGGGCGAAAATATCCTGCGCGGTGGTGCGGGCGGCGACTTCATCTGGATCAGCGGAGGCCGTTTCACGGCCGAAGGGGGCGATGGTGACGACCGCCTGCAAGCCAGTGCCGGCGGTGGCAGCCTGGATGGAGGCGCCGGCAACGACATTTTGAGCATCGGCGGCTTCGATGGAAGCGCGGATCCAGCCCGCAGCGTCAGCGCCAGCGGCGGCGACGGTGACGACCGCATCGTGGTCGAATACCAGGGCAGCGGAACCGTCGAATTTACGCTGGAAGGTGGCGAGGGCGCCGATACCTTTGTCTTCCAGAGCGCGCCGGGTGGCGGCAGCTGGAACTACATCATCCGTGATTTCGATCTCGCCGGCGGCGACCGCATCGACCTGACGCCGTTGCTGCCCTGGGACTTCGAGGGCAATCCCTTCGGCAAATCCGGCCACTTGAAGTTACAGCAGGAAGGCGCCGATACTGTGGTCTGGCTGGATCGCGACGGCGCCGCCAACACCAGCCTGGCTGCGGTCAAACTGGTGACCATACTGGGTGTGCTGCCGTCGCAGTTGAAGGGCAGCCATTTCGTCAGTGGCTTCTCGCCCGATGGCAGCACGGTTGGCATTACCCGCATCGGCACCGCAGGCGACGACAGGCTGGAAGGTACCGACCTGGACGACAAACTCAGCGGCCTGTCCGGCAGCGACACCCTGAATGGCAGCAAGGGCAACGACACGCTGACTGGCGGCGATGAACCGGATGACGTGGTCGGCGACCACATGGACGGCGGTTCAGGCAACGACAAGCTGTATGGCGGCGCCGGCATGGATTACTTGATCGGTGGCAGCGGCGACGATCAACTGCAGGGAGGCAGCGGCAACGATAACCTGAATGGCGGCGAGGGCAACGATCGGCTGGAAGGTGGCGACGGCAATGACTATGTGGCCGACTACCAGGGCAGTAATGTCCTGTTGGGCGGCGCAGGCAACGACTACCTGGAAGCGGGCGGCACCGGTATGCAGCGCCTGGAGGGCGGCGATGGCAACGATGCGCTGCGCAGCAGTGCGCCCAATGCCATCCTCAGCGGCGACGCCGGCGACGACATGATTGAAGTCCAGCTGTTCACGAGCGACCCAGCTAACAAGGTGACGATTTCAGGCGGCGACGGCAACGACACCATCACCATCAACGGCAGTTACAGCGGCGGTGCCGCGAAGGTGGAGGCCAGCGGTGGTGCTGGCCGCGACATCTTCATCCTTCAAAACAGCTTTGGCGGCACAGTCACCATCAGCGACTTTGCTACCGGTAGCGGCGGCGATGTGCTGGATGTCATGAGCCTGATGCCGAACAACTTCAAACAGAATCCGTTTGGCGCCTCAGGCTATCTACGCCTGCAGCAGGACGGCGTCAACACCATCCTGCAATTCGACCAGGACGGGGCTGGCGGCAGCGCCTACGCATGGCGGACCCTGGTGACGTTCAATAACGCAAATTCCACGGATTTCACCAGCGCCAACTTCAAGAGCGGCATGTCGCCTACAGGGGGCAATGGCGGCCTGACGCTGGTCGGCAGCGCCGGGGTGGATACGCTGGAAGGCGATTTCCTTGACGATACGCTGCTGGGCATGAGCGGTAGCGATACCCTGCGCGGTGCCGACGGCAACGACCGGCTGGAAGGCGGCGAGGGCAGCGATAACCTGGACGGTGGCAACGGTAATGACCAGTTGCTGGGCGGGGATGGCGACGACACGCTACAGGACGCCGACGGCGACAATGTGCTGGACGGCGGTGCTGGCGATGACCGCATCATCGCCGGTGCTGGCAGCTACATCATCGACGGCGGCAGCGGCGCTGACACCATCACGTTCAATCATTATTCGCCTGGCGGCGACCAGGCCAAGCGCTCGGTCGTCACAGCAAACGGCGGCGAGGGTGACGACCAGTTTGGCCTGGGTGCCGGCAATAGCGTCGAAGCACGCCTGACCGGTGGCGCCGGCCGCGATACTTATCTGCTCACGTGGGCCCCACAGGAGAACAAGTACGTAGTCACGGACTTCAAGGCCGGCGCTGGTGGCGACTTGATCGATTTCCGCTCCCTCTTCAGCACCACACAGGGCCCGGCCAATCCATTTGGCGCCGGTGGCGCGATGCGCCTGGTGCAGGAGGGCGCCCATACCGTCCTGCAGTGGGATTCCGATGGTGAGGGCGCAAAGCAATTCCAGGCGGTGCTGACGCTGGAGAACGTGCAAGCCAGCAGCCTGACAGGGGCTAACTTCATTGGCGGTTATCCTCCCGATGGCAGCCTGAATGCGGCACCCCTGACAGGCACGGATGGTAACGAATCCCTGATCGGCTCCCGCATGAATGACATGATCAGCGGAGGCGCGGGCCGCGACAGTCTTCGCGGCGAGGATGGCAACGACAAGTTGTATGGCGATGCCGGTGCGGACTATCTGGATGGCGGGAATGGCGACGACCTGCTGGAGGGCGGGCTGGATAACGACACCTTGTCTGATTACAACGGCAACAACACCTTGCGCGGCGGTGATGGCAACGATACGCTTACCAGCTCTTCTTCCGGCCAGAACCTGCTGGAAGGGGGCGCCGGCAACGATGCCTTGCACGGCGGCGATGGCACCGATACTTTGGACGGCGGCGATGGCAATGACCGCATTACGCTGTTGAACGGTGCTGCGGGTGGCGTCAGCAACCGCACGGTGAAAGCCTTCGGCGGCGCCGGCGATGATGTGATCTGGCTCTCGCACTTCACTGACCTGACTACCAGCGTGGAGCTGTCGGGCGGGTCGGGCGCCGACCGCTTTGCGTTCACCAATGCCAAGGTGATGCGCACTATCACCATCACGGACTTTGACGCATCCAGCGGCGACAAACTGTCGATATCGCAATCCGGCGAAGCCGTGTTTGGCATAGTGCCATCGAACCCATTCGCCGAGGGCTTGATGCGCCTTCAGCAAGCAGGTGCGGACACGCAATTGATCGTCAATCAGAACGGCGTCGAAAAAGTCTGGATAACCCTGAAGAACACCACCGCCAGCAGCCTGACGTATCAAGCCTTCAGCGAGGGCTACGATCCGCGCGCAACGGCTGCCCTGGATCTCACCGGCACCGGACTTGGCGACCGTATCGTGGCAGGCGATAAAGCCGACACGCTCTCTGGCGCGGCCGGCAATGACATACTGTTCGGCCTTGGTGGCGACGATGTGCTGTCCGGTGGCGCGGGCGACGACTACCTGGTCGGCGGCCTTGGCAATGACAAGCTCGACGGTGGCGCTGGTATTGATACCGTGCATATGGACGCCCTGCGGGCTGGCACCAGGCTCACCATCGCAGACGGCGTGGTTCGCTTGCAGGACTTGTCCGGGACCTATGGCACCGATGTGCTGACTGGAATTGAGCGGCTGATGCTGTCGGACACCTGGCTGGCACTGGACGTTGGCGTACATGGCACGGCCGGCAAGGTCTACCGCCTGTACCAGGCTGCCTTCGACCGCGCGCCGGATCCCAGCGGGATTGGTTTCTGGATCGCGCAGGCTGACGCTGGCATCAGCATCAAGGACATCGCGCAAAGCTTCGTCGACTCCGATGAATACAAACAGCTCTATGCCGCCAACATCAGCAACCAGGAGCTGGTGGCGCGCCTGTACCAGAACGTGCTGAACCGCGCCGGCGAGAAAAGCGGCGTGGATTTCTGGGTCGGCGTCCTGGACCGCAAGGAAGCAACTGTGGCCGAGGTACTGGAAGCCTTTAGCGCCAGCCAGGAAAATGTCGATATGGTGGCGGCATTGATTGGTTCAGGCTTCGAATACCGCGCCTGGTAAGGCGGATTTTTGGGCGGGAGGGGAGCGGGTGCGCGTGTGACTTTCGGAGAGACTTTTCGGCGATTTTTTCTATATGCTGTTGCCCCATTGCAATAGTTTAGATCACCAGTACAAGTCATGGCCTCCACTGTCACCCTCGTATCCCGCGTTCCAGCCGACTCCCCACAGAAAGTCGACGTCAAATCCAACATCGTTCTCACGTTCAGTGCCGCCGTCAAGGCTGGCACTGGCACTATCAGGATTGTCGATGAGTACGGCACGGTCTATTTCTCGGACACGGTCACAAGCAGCGCCGTGACCATTGCCGGGAAAACCGTGACCATCAATCCGGTCAAGGACCTGCCATTCGCCGCGCGCTTGAATGTCTGGTTCAGCGATGGCTGGCTGCTCGACAGCAGCGATCAAAGTATCACCATGCCGTACTACTTCAGCTTCAGCACCAGCCTGAGCCCGACCGCGGTCACCCTGGTGGGCACCGACCTGGCAGACCGTCTGCATGGCAGCGATCTGGCCGACCACATCGAGGGCGGCGGCGGTAGCGATCAGCTTTGGGGCTATGGCGGCGATGACATCCTGATCGGAGGCAATGAATCCTCTGGCACGGGTTATGGCGACTACCTTTATGGAGGCGATGGCAACGATACGCTACAGGGCGGTAATGGCAGCGACACACTGTATGGCGGTGCCGGCAACGACATCCTGAAGGGCGAAGCTGATAATGACGACCTTCGCGGCGAAGCGGGTGATGATCTCCTGGAAGGCGGCGCCGGTGACGATTTCTTGACTGACGAGATGGGCAGCAATACTTTGCTGGGCGGTGACGGCAAGGATTCGATACGCACAGGTGGCGGCTTGAATACCATCGATGGCGGCGCGGGTAACGACAATATTTCTGCCTTGGGCAGCGACAAAGTCCTGGGCGGCGACGGCGACGACAGAATCCGCATACAAATGGTTTCGCAGGGCCGCAACGGTAGTGCCGACGGCGGCGCTGGCAAGGACAGCTTCGACCTCATACTGAACAAGACAACTGACACCGCGGTCAGCCTGTCCGGCGGCGCCGACAGCGATTCCTACGTGCTGACGGTATCAACGTATGGCGAGGGCAGTTACCAGGCTGAGATCACTGACTTCCTGGCAGGTGCGGGCGGCGATACAATCGACCTGGCTAATGTGATCCTCCAGTTCGGCGCTGGCAAAGGCAATCCCTTCGCCGCGGGCGCCTATTTGCGATTGCAGGCGGACGGGGCCGACACCTTGCTGGTCTTGAAGAACAATGGCGACTGGACTTTGCTGCGCTTCAAGAACGTGGCACCAGCACAATTCACCAAAGAGAATTTCATTGGCGGCTATTCGCCCGATGGCAGCAGCAGCGGCCTGACCATCGAGGGCACGGCAGGCAACGACTATCTCAATGGATTCGAGCTTGATGACAAGCTGTATGGCGGCGCCGGCAGTGACCAGCTGTCTGGTGGCGGGGGCAACGATGTCCTGGAAGGCGGCCCGGAATCAGGTGACGGCGGCGATACGCTGAACGGCGGTTCGGGCGACGACATTCTGCGCGGCGGCGCCGGGAATGACTACTTGTACGGCGACGCCGGCAACGATCTGCTGGAAGGCGGTAGCGGGGACGATAACCTGAACGACTCCACTGGCGACAATACGCTACGCGGCGGCGTGGGCAATGACAGCATCTCCGTCAGCGGCGGTACATACGTGGCGGACGGCGGCGAGGGCAACGATTACATCACGGTTAGTGGTGGCAGCGGCAGCGTTAACGGCGGCGCCGGCAAAGATACATTGACGCTACGCGCGAGCTTTCCGGAGGGGCCGCGCGCCATTGCGGCCAATGGCGGGGATGATGACGATACCCTGGTAGTCGATAGCAGCGGTTATGGCGAGGTCGCCTACACCCTCACCGGCGGGGGCGGCGCTGATACCTTCGTGTTCAAGCCGCAGTTCTCCGGTGGCAAATCGACCCAGGTCATCACCGACTTCTCAGTCGCCGACGGCGATAGCCTTGACCTGACGGCGTTGCTGCCGAGTGGCCTCCTGAGCAACCCCTTCGGCGCGGCGGGCTACCTGAAGCTTGAGCAGGTCGGCGCCGACACGGTGGTCTGGTTTGACAGGAACGGGGCGGCTGATCTTAGCAGCGGTTTCGTCAAGGTGGTCACGCTGCAGGGTGTACTGGCCTCGCAGCTAACTGGGGCGAACTTTGTCAACGGCTATGCGCCGGATGGCAGCACAACAGGCATCAGCCTGACTGGCACGGCGGGCAACGATACCCTCACCGGCACCGCGCTGGACGATACCATCAGCGGGTTGGCTGGGCGTGACCTACTGACGGGCGGCAACGGTAACGACATTCTGCGCGGCGGCGACGAAGCTGATAATCAGGCCGGCGATGAACTGTACGGGCAGGAGGGCAACGATAGCCTGTATGGCGGCGCCGGGCGCGATACGCTATACGGTGGCAATGGGGACGACCAGTTGTTTGGCGGCAGCGGCGATGACACCCTGTACGGCGGCGCTGGCAATGACAAGCTCGATGGCGGCGAAGGCAATGACTATTTGTCGGATGACGGCGGCGATAGCACGCTCATGGGCGGCGGCGGCGACGACCGGCTGGATGCCTCCCGTGGCAGCCACAAGCTCTATGGCGGCGCGGGCAACGATACGCTTAACATCGGTGCTGGCGTCATCGCCGCGAACGGCGATGCGGGCGACGATAAATTCATCATCGCAGCGCAATCGGGCGACGTCACCACGAACAAGGTCACGGCTGCTGGCGGCGAGGGCAATGACCACTTTACTTTTGGCACGTCGAACTATACATCCGCAGCGGCGACAATCGCTGCGACTGGCGGCGCCGGACGTGATACTTACGCATTCACCGCCGCGTCGCTTAGCAAGATCACCATCACCGATTTCGCTACAGGCGCTGGCGGGGACTTGCTCGAAGTGATGACGATGTTTTCGTATGGCTTCAAGCAAAATCCTTTCGGTTCGGGCGGCTACTTGCGCATCAAACAGGACGGCGCCGACACTTTACTGCAGTTTGATCAGGATGGCGCGGCGGGAAGCGCCTATACCTGGCGTGACATTGCTACCTTCAGCAATACCAGTGTTTCGGCTTTCACGCGCGACAATTTTGTGTATGGCTTATCGCCAGCCGGCGACAGCACTGGCCCGACGCTGACTGGCGGCGCCGGAGCCGATTCGCTCCAAGGCAACTTCCTGGACGATACCTTGAACGGCATGGGCGGCAACGATACTCTCATCGGCGGCGAAGGCAATGACACGCTGGACGGTGGCGAGGGCAACGATACCTTGCGTGGGGGAGAAGGCAACGACACGCTGGAAGGCGGCGCCGGCACCGATAACCTGGAGGGCGCGACAGGCAACGACAAGCTCTCTGGAGGCGACGGCAACGATGTGCTAAGCGACAATGCCGGTGACAACGTGCTGGAAGGTGGCGCAGGCGACGACACTATTTCCTCGGTCACCTTGGGCAGGACGACGGTACAGGGCGGCGACGGCAATGACACCATCGGCATTGGAGCGGGCCATCACACGATTGATGCTGGCAGCGGTGACGATATCATCTCGTTCAGCTATTTGGATGGAGGTTTTGGTGAAGTCAAAGTCTACGTGTCGACCGCCAATGGTGGCGATGGCAATGACCAGTTCCGTCTCTCTTCATTGCGTGGGGTCGAGGCGCGTCTGACTGGCGGCGCCGGTACCGATACGTATGCACTGAGCTACGCACCGCAGGAAAACAAGTATGTCGTCACCGATTTCGTTGCTGGCGCAGGTGGCGACCGCATCGACTTCGTGAGTTTGCTGGGCGGTGGCTCCTCTAATTTCAAGAATCCTTTCGCAGCAGGCGGTACCATGCGACTGGTGCAGGAAGGGGCGGACACGGTACTGTATTGGGATAGCGATGGCGCTGGCCCGAAACAGTTCCAGGCCGTGCTCAAGCTTGAAAATGTTCAGGCCGCAAGCGTCACTGGACACAACTTTGTTGGCGGCTACCAGCCGGACGGCAGCCTGAGACCCGCGCCAGTGAGCGGCACCGATGCCGCGGATACCATGAGCGGCACGGGCATGAACGACATCATCAACGGTGCCGGTGGGGCGGATGTCATTTACGGGAACGACGGCGATGACGTGTTGAATGGCGATGCCGGCGCCGACCGCCTGGAGGGCGGCTATGGCGACGATGTACTGAATGGCGGCCTTGATAATGACAGCCTGATTGACGCCAGCGGCAACAACACCTTGCGCGGCGATGACGGCGACGACACGCTCGACAGCTCTTCGCCGGGCAGGAACCTGCTGGAAGGCGGTTCAGGCAAGGATACTCTGCGCGGCGGCAGCGGCACGGACACGCTTGATGGCGGCGACGGTAACGACAACCTCTCCCTGGCGGATCGCTACTACAACTCCAGCGCCGCCATTGGCCGTACAGTTAAAGGCTTGGGTGGCGACGGTGACGACGTCATCACGCTAGGCTCAATTACAGACAAGACTGCCAGCGTGGAGCTGTGGGGTGGCGCCGGCGCCGACCGTTTCATGCTCAGTGGCGCGGGTTTGCTCAAGGACACCAGCATCATGGATTTTGACGCCGCCAGCGGCGACAAGGTGTCGATCTCCAGCGTGAACGGCCAGTTCAGCGTCCCGAGCTACAATCCCTTCGCCACAGGCGCATTCCGCTTGCAGCAAAACGGTGCGGACACCCAGGTCATGCGCACTGTCGAAGGCAGCGAGAAAGTCTGGTTCATTCTGAAGAATATCGTTGCCAGCTCGGTCACTTACCAGTCTTTTGTCGAAGGATTTGATCCACGCGCCGCGGCCGCAATGAATGTGAGCGGCAGCGCAAAGGCGGACCGGATCGTCGCCGGCGACAAGGCTGACACCATCTCCGGAGAGGACGGCAACGACAACCTGTACGGGCTGGCGGGCGACGACATTTTGCGCGGAGGCGAGGGTAATGATCGCCTGTGGGGTGGCGTCGGTAACGACCGGGTGGAAGGCGGCGCGGGCATTGACACCGCGTATATGCAGACCCTGGCGGCAGGTACTAAGATTCTGATCGAGAACGGCACCGCCAAGGTGCAGGATGTGACGGGCACCTACGGCACCGATACGCTGGTCGGTGTTGAACGGTTGTTCCTGAGTGACAAATGCATTGCATTGGACGTAGGCGCCGACGGGACAGCCGGCAAGTTGTATCGCGTGTACCAGGCGGCATTCGATCGCAAGCCTGACGGTGGCGGCATCGGTTTCTGGATTGGCCAGGCCGATGCCGGAACCAGTATGAACGACATCGCGAATGGTTTTGTCGCGTCGGAGGAATTCAGAAAGCTGTATGGCGCCACGCCTGGCAATCGTGAACTGGTTGCGCGCCTGTATCAGAACGTCCTCCACCGCGAAGGCGAGAAGGATGGCGTCGACTTCTGGGTTGGCGTACTCGATAAGAAGAGCGCCAGCGTAGCTGAAGTGCTGGTGGCTTTCGCTGAAAGCGCCGAGAACGTGCAGGCAATCGCCAAGGTGATTGGCACTGGCTTCGAATACACGCCCTGGTTGGGTTGACGGCGGCTTTCAAGGTGCTGCTGTTGCATTCGTGTTGCAGTGAGATTGCGTGAATATGTGTGCGGGTTTGACGCCTATAGTTGGTGCAGGGCTGCCGACCCGGCGGCCCACCCCCAACTGGAGGAGACGCCATGTCAGACCTACTGCACATCAGCAGCACCCTCGTCCGCATTATCGCCCGCATCAATCCCAAGATCTGGGAGGTGGTGGGCGGTGGTCCGCTGGGCAAATACGCTCAGCACGCCCCGAACGCCGGCATCGCCGCCCGCATGAACGAGCCCGATCCGGTTCCATGGCGCCAGGATCAAGCGTGGCTGCTTGAATCCCAGTTCGCCGCCATTGATCTCGGCCGGCGCCAGGTCGATGCCGCCTGTGCCATCTACTCCCAGGGTGGCGATGTCAAGGGTTTCCTGAAAGCCACGCTGGACGACTGGTGCGGAACTGGCCAGCCGCGTCTGCCGTTCAAATGGCCTAGCGGCATCCGCGAACCACGCCCGCCGCGTCCCAACGAATTGGATGCCCTGACCATCCCGCTGGCCGGTGCTATCGCCATCATCGTGCAATCCGAATCCGTGGCCGACGAAGCACTCAGCAAACTGCTCGCCGACACCGGTGCCGCCTTGCTCGACAAAACCGCCACTTACGCCACCGAGCACTTCCGCAAGGAGCGCTGAACAATTAAAAAGCCGCCCAACAGGGCGGCTCAAAGGGGCGGGGTGCCTCTTGGGTGTTAATCGTGGGCGTAGATGTTGTTGTCCTTGGTTTCACGGATGAACAGCGCGCCGATCACCAGGGTGGCCAGGGCGATGCAGATCGGGTACCACAGGCCGTAGTAGATATCGCCTTTGAACGCCACCAGGGCGAAAGCGGTGGTCGGCAGCAGGCCGCCGAACCAGCCGTTACCGATATGGTATGGCAGCGACATCGAGGTGTAGCGGATGCGGGTCGGGAACATCTCCACCAGCATGGCCGCAATCGGACCGTACACCATGGTCACATACAGCACCAGGACCCACAGGATCAGCACCATCATCGGCTTGTTGACCTGGGCCGGGTCGGCCTTGGCTGGATAGCCGGCAGCTTTCACGGTCTCCGCAACCGCTTTTTTCAGTTCGCCTTCCTTCTTCTTCGAGTCGGCGTCGAAGTTCAGGCCATCGGCAGTCATGCTGGCGTTGAAGGACTGTACTTCCTTGTCGCCAACCTTGATCACGGCAACGCTGCCGGCAGGCGCGTCCTGGCGGGTGTAAGCCACCGAAGCTTTCGACAGCATGGAGGTGGCGATATCGCAGGACGATGGGAATTTCTTCTCACCGGTCGCATTGAACTGGAAGTGGCAGGAGTTTGGGTCAGCCACCACCACCACCGGCGAATTCTTGATCGCGGATTCCAGTGCAGGATTGCCGTAGTGGGTGAGGGCGCCGAACAGTGGGAAGTAGGTTGCAGCAGCGATCAGGCAGCCGCCCAGGATGATCCACTTGCGGCCGATCTTGTCCGACAGGCTACCGAAGAAGATGAAGAACGGGGTTGCCAGGATCAGCGCAGTCGCAATCAGGATGTTCGCGGTAGCGATATCCATCTTCAGCGTCTGGATCATGAAGAACAGCGCATAGAACTGGCCGGTGTACCACACCACCGCCTGGCCCATGGTCAGGCCGATCAGCGCCAGGATCACGATCTTCAGGTTCTTCCACTGGCCGAAAGCCTCGCTCAGCGGCGCTTTGGAAGTCTTGCCTTCCGCTTTCATTTTGGCGAAAGCAGGCGACTCATTCATCGACAGGCGGATCCACACCGAGATGCCCAGCAGAGCTACGGACACCAGGAATGGAATGCGCCAGCCCCAGGCTTCAAATTCTTCCAGCGGCATCGACTGGCGGCAGCCGAGGATCACCAGCAGCGACAGGAAGAAGCCCAGCGTTGCGGTGGTCTGGATCCACGCCGTGAACAGGCCGCGCTTGCCGTGCGGCGCATGTTCCGCCACGTAGGTTGCGGCGCCGCCGTATTCGCCGCCGAGCGCCAGGCCTTGCAGCAGGCGCAGTGCAACCAGGATGATCGGCGCGGCAATGCCGATGCTGGCGTAGTTAGGCAGCAGGCCCACGATAAAGGTGGACAAGCCCATGATCAGGATGGTGACCAGGAAAGTGTACTTACGGCCGATCATGTCGCCCAGGCGGCCGAACACGATGGCGCCGAATGGGCGCACAATGAAGCCGGCGGCAAACGCCAGCAGTGCGAAAATGAAGGACGTGGTCGGGTCGCCAACGAAGAACTGTTTGGCAATGATCGAAGCCAGCGAACCGTAAAGGTAAAAGTCGTACCATTCAAATACGGTACCCAGCGAGGATGCGAAGATAACCTTCTTCTCCTCCTTGGTCATGGGTGCGGCTTTGCCGGTCCCCACGTTCCGCGCGTCGGCGGTGCCAGAGCTAATTGCCATGATGCTTGTCTCCAAATGTGTAGTTAGTGTCTCGAATGCTTCAACGGCATGATGGAGTCTGGACCCTTATCCTTACGTCATTCTTGCTTGAAACTTACGCAAAACTTACAAACACAATAATTTAGCGAACGACCGTTCGTATTTGTGATATTCTGGTTTGAAACACTTACCTAGGAGACTTCCATGACCGACGCAGTCATCGTTTCAACCGCCCGCACCGGCCTCGCCAAATCCTGGAAAGGCGCCTTCAACATGACCCATGGCGCGACCCTGGGCGGCCATGTACTGGCGGCGGCTATTTCGCGCGCCGGCATCGAGGCGGGTGAGATCGAGGACGTGATCATGGGCTGCGCCAATCCCGAAGGCGCAACCGGCGGCAATATCGCGCGCCAGATCGCCCTGCGCGGAGGCGCGCCGGTGACGGTGCCGGGCATGACCATCAACCGCTTCTGCTCGTCGGGCCTGCAAACCATTGCCACGGCGGCACAGCGCGTACTGGCGGGCGAGGGCGATATCTACGCGGCCGGCGGCGTTGAGTCGATTTCGTGCGTGCAGCAGGAAATGAACACCCATATGTATGCCGACGTGTGGCTGAAGGAACACAAGCCGGCTATCTACCTGCCGATGCTGCAAACGGCGGAGATCGTGGCCAAGCGCTACGGCATCGCCAAGGAACGCCAGGATGAATACGGCGCCCGGTCGCAGCAGCGCGCTGCGGCGGCGCAGGCTGCCGGCCTGTTCAACGCGGAAATCGTGCCGATGACCGTCACCATGGGTGTGGCCGATAAGTCGACCGGCATGCTCGGCACGCGCGAAGTCACCATCGCCGCCGATGAAGGCATCCGCGCCGATACCACGCTGGAAGGCGTGCGCGGCATCCGCACCGCGCTGCCGGGCGGCGTGATCAGCGCGGGCAACGCCAGCCAGTTCTCGGACGGCGCCTCCTGCGCCATCGTGATGAATTCGCGTGTAGCGGAGGCGCGCGGCCTGCAGCCGCTGGGCATCTTCCGTGGCTTCGCGGTGGCCGGCTGCGAGCCGGACGAAATGGGCATCGGCCCGGTCTACGCCGTGCCGAAATTGCTGAAGAAGGCCGGCCTGAAAGTGGAAGACATCGGCCTGTGGGAATTGAATGAAGCCTTCGCCGTGCAGGTGCTGTATTGCGCCGACACCCTTGGCATCCCGATGGACCGCCTGAACGTCAACGGCGGCGCGATCGCGGTCGGCCACCCTTACGGCGTGTCCGGCGCGCGCCTGGTCGGCCACGCCCTGATCGAAGGCAAGCGCCGTGGCGTGAAATATGTGGTGGTCACCATGTGTATCGGTGGCGGCCAGGGTGCGGCGGGCCTGTTCGAGGTGGTGTGATGGCGAGCCGGCTGCTGAACCGGCGCGACGTCGAATTCATGCTGTACGACTGGCTGGACGCGGAAGCGCTGTCCCGCCGGCCGCGCTTTTCCGACCATAGCCGCGAAACCTTCACCGCCGCTATCGACAGCGCCGAGCAGATTGCGACCGAACTGTTCGCCCCGCACAACAAGCTGAGCGACCAGCACGAGCCGCACTTCGACGGCGAACGCGTGAGCGTGATCCCGGAAGTACAGCGCGCCCTCGAAGCTTTTTCGGCAGCGGGTTTCATGGCCGCCGGCCAGGATTATGCGCTGGGCGGCATGCAATTGCCGTTGACCGTGGAGAAGGCCATTACCGCCTACTTCACGGCGGCCAATATGGCGACTTCCAGCTACGCCTTCCTCACCATCGGCAACGCCAACACGCTGCTGAAATGCGCCTCAAGCGCACAGGTCGAACACTTTGTGCGGCCCATGCTGGAAGGCCGCTGGTTCGGCACCATGTGCCTGAGCGAACCGCAGGCCGGTTCCAGCCTGTCCGACATCACCACGCGGGCCGAGCCGGATGGCGACCATTACCGCCTGACGGGCAACAAGATGTGGATTTCCGCCGGTGAGCACGAGCTGGCGGAGAACATTGTGCACCTGGTGCTGGCCAAGATCCCGGACGCCGACGGCAAGCTGGTACCCGGCGTGAAAGGGATTTCCCTGTTCATCGTGCCCAAGTTCCTCGACAACGGGACGCGCAACGACATCGCACTGGCCGGCCTGAACCACAAGATGGGCAACCGCGGCACCACCAATTGCCTGCTCAATTTCGGCGAAGGCAAGCACCGCCCGGACGGCCGTGCTGGCGCCATCGGCTACTTGGTCGGCCGCCAGGGCCAGGGCCTGATGAATATGTTCCACATGATGAACGAGGCGCGCATCGGCGTCGGCCTGTGTGCGGCGGTGCTCGGCTACACCGGCTACCTGCACGCGCTGGATTACGCCCGCGAACGCCCGCAAGGCCGCCATCCAGCCGCCAAGGACCCGGCCTCGCCGCAGCTCCCGATCATCGCGCACACCGACGTGCGCCGCATGCTGCTGGCGCAAAAGGCCTACGCGGAAGGCGCGCTGGGCCTGTGCCTGTACAGCGCGCGCCTGGTCGATGACGAGCACACCGCCGACAGCGCCGAAGTGCGCCAGCGCGCCGGTCGCCTGCTTGAATTCCTGACGCCGATCACCAAATCCTGGCCTTCGCAATGGTGCCTGGAAGCCAATAACCTGGCGATCCAGGTGCACGGCGGCTATGGCTACACGCGTGAATACAATGTCGAACAGTTCTACCGCGACAACCGCCTGAACCAGATCCACGAAGGCACCCACGGCATCCACGGTCTGGACCTGCTGGGGCGCAAAGCCAGCATCCACGACGGCGCGCTGCTGGCGACCATGGCCGAAGAAATCCACGCCACCGTCGGCGTTGCGCGCGCCAGTGACGTACGCCAGCTGGTGTGCCACGCCAACGCCCTGGACGCCGCCTGGCGCCGGGTTGAAGAAGTGACCCAGGCCCTGTATGCTGCCGGCGACTTGAATAAGACCCTGGCCAACGCCACGGTCTATCTGGAGGCGGTGGGACACGTGGTAGTCGCGTGGATCTGGCTGCAGCAAGCCCTGGCCGCCGTGGCCAGCATGCCGGAAGACGACAGCTTCCGGCGCGGCAAGCTGCAAGCCTGCCGCTATTTCTACAAATGGGAGCTGCCCAAAGTCCAGCCGCAGCTGGACCTATTGGCCGCGCTCGACACCACCACGCTCGACATGCAGGACGCGTGGTTCTGAATAAATCAAAGGAGACCAGACAATGACCAGTACCCTCGAACTCTTCAACCTGAAAGGCAAAACCGCCCTCGTCACCGGCGGCTCGCGCGGCCTGGGCCTGCAAATGGCGCTGGCCCTGGGCGAGCTCGGCGCCAAAGTGGTGGTGACCTCGCGCAAGCAGGCCGACCTGGACGAAGCGGTGGCCTTGCTGAAGGAGCAGGGTGTCGAGGCGGTTGCCATTGCCGCCGATCTGGGCAAGGAAGACGCCATCGATCCACTGGTCGATGCTGCGCTGGACGCACTGGGCGGCCATATCGATATCCTGGTCAACAACGCGGGCGCCACCTGGGGCGCACCGGCCGAAGAATATCCGCTGGAAGCCTGGGACAAGGTCATGAACCTGAACGTGCGCAGCATCTTCCTGCTGTCGCAGGCGGTGGGCAAGCGCTCCATGATCCCGCGCCGCTCCGGCCGCATCATCAACATCGCCTCCATCGCCGGCATGGCGGGCAATGCGCCGGGCACCATGAAGACCGTCGCTTACAATACGTCCAAAGCCGCCCTGATCAACTTTACCCGCACCCTGGCGGGCGAATGGGGCGAATACGGGATCAACGTCAATGCGCTGGCGCCGGGATTCTTCCCGTCGAAAATCAGCGCCGGCGTGATCAAGGCAATCGGCGCGGACAAACTGGCCGCAGCCGCACCGCTGAACCGCCTGGGCGGCGACGATGACCTGAAAGGCGCCGTCGCGCTGTTCGCGACCGAGGCGGGCCGCCATATCACCGGCCAGACCCTGGCCGTAGATGGCGGCGTGTCGGCAGTTTAAGGAGTTTGCATGACCAAGTACCACCGCATCGTGCTGGCCTCGCGCCCGCGCGGTGTCGTCGTGCCGGAGAATTTCCGGCTTGAAGAAGTTGAAGTGCCGGCGCTGGCGGAAGGCCAGCTGCTGGTGCGCAACCATTACCTGTCGCTCGACCCGTATATGCGCGGCCGCATGAGCGACGCCAAGAGCTACGCCGCGCCGCAGCCGCTGGACCAGACCATGATCGGCGGCACCGTCGGCGAAGTGGTGGCGTCGCGCCACCCCGGCTATGCGGTTGGCGAATTCGTGGCCGGCATGTTCGGCTGGGCCGAGATGGGCGTGTCGGACGGTGCGGGACTGCGCAAGGTCGATCCGGCCCTGGCATCGCTGTCGGCCCACCTGGGCGTGATCGGCATGCCCGGGATGACCGCCTGGTACGGCATGCATGAAATCCTGCGCCCACGCCTGGGGGAGACCGTTGTCGTTACCGCCGCCAGCGGTGCGGTCGGCAGCGCCGTCGGCCAACTGGCCAAGCTGGCCGGCTGCCGCGCGGTCGGCATCGCAGGCGGCAAGGAGAAATGCGATTACGTGGTGCGCGAGCTTGACTTCGACGCCTGCGTCGATTACAAGGCCGGCAACCTGAAGGCCGATCTCGCGGCGGCCACGCCGGACGGCATTGACGCCATCTTCGAGAACGTTGGCGGCGAGGTGTTCGACACCGCACTGGGCCGCACCAACGCCTTCGCCCGGGTCGCCCTGTGCGGCCTGCTGGCTGGCTATACCGGCGCCGAGATCCCGATCAGGAATGCCAAGAAGCTGCTGTTGAACCGCATCACCCTGCGCGGCTTCATCGTTACCGAACATATGGAAATGTGGCCGCAGGGCCTGTCCGAGATGGGCCGGCTGGTCTCCGCCGGCAAGCTGAAATACCGTGAATCGATTTCCCAGGGCCTGGCGTCCGCGCCAGAAGCCTTAATCGGCCTGCTACAGGGCCGCAACTTCGGCAAGCAACTCGTCAAACTCATATGAAAAACTTCGCAGGCAAGGTTGCAGTGATTACCGGTGGCGCGAGCGGCTTCGGCCGCGAATTCGCGCTGAAAGCCCACTCGCTCGGCATGAAGATGGTGCTGGCGGACGTCCAGCAGGACGCGCTGGACGCCACTGTGGCGGAGTTGCGCAGCGCAGGCGCCCAGGTCATCGGCCAGCGCTGCGACGTGCGCCATTCGGCCGAAGTGCAAGCCCTGGCCGATGCCGCCATGCGCGAATTCGGCGCCGTGCACCTGGTCTTCAATAACGCCGGCGTCGGTTTCGGCGGGCTGCTGTGGGAAGCCACGGAAGCCGACTGGGACTGGGTGATGGGCGTCAACGTGACCGGCGTCGCCCACGGCGTGCGCATTTTCACCCGGCTGATGCTTGAATGCGCCAAGCGCGAGCAGGGCTATGAAGGCCATATCGTCAACACCGCGTCCATGGCCGGCGTGCTTTGCCCGCCAGTGATGGGGGTCTACAACGTGTCGAAACATGCGGTGGTGTCGCTGACTGAAAGCCTGTACCACGACCTGGCCCTGGTGCAGGCGCCGATCAGCGCTTCCGTGCTGTGTCCGTACTTCGTCCCGACCGGCATCCACCAATCGCACCGCAACCGCCCGGAAGACGCGCCGATGGAAGGCAAGCCGACGGCCAGCCAGATGGCGGCGCAAACCATGGTGAGCAAGGCTGTCACGTCCGGCAAAGTCAGCGCGCACGACGTCGCCGAAATGACGTTTGCCGCGATTGCCGAGAACAAGTTCTATATCTTCACCCACCCGCAGGCACTGGACGGAGTAGCCCAGCGCGCCCGCGACATGGTGGCTCAGGTCAACCCGGCCGACCCATACGAGGCAACGCCGCAAGTGCGTGAGGCCTTGCGCTCGATGTTGTGAGAGAATGCGCGGCATGACGACGACACTCCGCTTTGGCGACTGGGCCGCAATGCAGGCCGACGCAAAACCGATCCGCCTTGAAGTCTTCGTGCAGGAGCAGCATGTACCTGCCGATCTGGAAATGGACGACCGCGACGCGGTCTGCCTGCACGCTGTGGCATATGGCGCCGCCGGCCAGCCGCTTGGCACCGGCCGCCTGCTGCCGGATGGCCATATCGGCCGCATGGCGGTGCTGCGCAATGCGCGCGGCACCGGCGTTGGCGGGGCGATCCTGAAAGGCTTGATGGAAAAGGCGCGCGAGCGCGGGGACCAGCGCGTGGTACTGAGTGCCCAGACCCACGCTGCCGAGTTCTATCTGGCCCATGGCTTCGCCAAGGTGGGAGACGTCTTCTACGAGGCGGGGATTCCCCACGTCGAAATGAGCTACGAATTCTAGGAGTTGAAAATGAAACGTTCGATCGTCGCGCTGGGTGTGTGCGCAGTCTTTGGTGCAGGCTTCCTGGCCGGTTCCATCAGCCCGATGCAGGTGGCGCATGCCCAGGTGGGCGGGGCCATGGTGTGGCCGGCGGCCGCCGCAGCCCCGGTTGGCGCCAATGGCGCTACCCACTTCTACGCCATCGACACCGGCACCCGCACGCTGATTTCCTGCTCCCGCCAGGGCAAAGAGAAACCAACCTGCGTGCGCGAGCAGCTGCCTTAACGGATCTGCACCTCGTTCAGCTCCGCCGGTGCGTCAGCGTACAGCTTGACGACGGTGGAGCTGCGCGTGCCGTAATTCGGCGATTCAATCTTCACGGCTGACAGCAGCCGCTCAAGCTCCAGCGGGACGCCGGTTTCCGGCAGCCGCATGTCGGGCGCACGCGTGGTATCCGACAGCATCTCGAAATAGGCGTCTTCCGGCGCACCCAGGCACAGCAGGCTGGCGAATTGCGCCTTGGTCTTCAGCACCTTCGGCCAGGCGGAATCGAGCAGGGCGTTGGAGAGGCCGTAAATGCCCGGTTCCAGCGGCTTGCCGTTGCGCGGATCGTCACCGCCTTTATTCGAGAACCAGACCAGCTCCTTGCCATCGCACAGGACCAGGTTGAAGCCGTTGTACTGCGCCGCGCCGGAAGCGATCTGCGCCACGTATTCCTGCGCCGTCATGGCGCCCGCCAGGAAGTCCGCCACCAGCCGGCCGCGCGAAGGCGCCAGCGGATTGTGCTCCTGCGGGTTGCGCACATTGGTGATTGCCGCAAAGCGCGACGGCGCCGCTCCGTTCGCCGGGGTAGGACGCGTAATGCCCATCCAGCTGCCGCCCGCCTTGAGGTCGCGGCCGGCGTAGATATGCGGCGCATCCGGCCAGGGTGCAGCCGGCGCCGCAGCGCGGTCATAGAATTCGTCGCGGTTGGCGGCCGCAATCAGCGGCACGCCAGGCACCACCTGCCAGGCAAAAACGATCAGGCACATGGCGGGAAGTCCTCAAAAATCTCGGTGTGGCGCGGGCCGGAAATCCACCGCGCAAGCCCAGCCTCGGCCACCGCAGCGTCGAGCACCGAGGCAAAGGCAGCATCCGGCCGATCCGCGGCGCTGCGCGCGACGCCCGGATAGACCTCCATCCAAGTCCACACGCCATCCGCCGCAGCCGGGCGGCGCTTCAGCTGCCCAGCCACGCCATGCGCCGCAGCGAGTCCGGCCTGCATGGCAATAACAGCCGCTTGCAGGCCGGCGGTATCGGCGTCCTGCACCTTGTAGTACACGTAGAGGTCCATGCTTAGACGTCGAGCTTATCCAGCACGTAGGGCAGGGGCTTGAACTGCAAAGCCGGGCCGTTAGCCGCGCCAAAGCGCACGTCGCCGGCCTCCAGCGCCTCAAGCTTCATCTCCACCAGCGCATCAACGCCGCCGGCCCCGTTGCGCGCCGTGTTGACCACCATGCCGCACGGCTGGTCCGGATCGGCAGGCGAAAACACTTCCGCGCCCGGCGCCGCCGACGCGTCGGCAATGGTGGCCAGCGCGGTACGGCGCTTCAGCTTACCCAGATATTGGCTACGGGCCACGATCTCCTGGCCCGGATAGCAGCCCTTCTTGAAGTTCACGCCGCCCAGCAGCTCGAAATTCACCATCTGCGGCACGAACTGCTCCTGGGTGCCTACACCAATCTGCGGCACGCCGGCATGGATTTCGGACAGGCGCCAGGCCTCGTTACCGCCAACCACCAGGCGGTCCTTCAGCATGGAAGCGGCCATGTTCGCGGTTTCGGCGGAGGCCAGCCACAGGTAGCGCGGCGAGCCGAAGGCATCCGCCACGCGCAGTACGGTGCCCAGCGGATGGTCGATCTTGCTGAAAGGCTTGGCCGGCAGCACGTCGAACCAGGTCTGCAATACCGCCTCCGCGTCGCCGCCACCCAGGCCCAGGGTCACGAACTGGTCGGACACGTCGGCCGGCTTGGTCTTGGAACGCAGGATAAACATCTGCAGACGCTTCTGGACCGCAGGCTGGATCGCCCGCGGCAGCTGCAGGAAGACCGATTCCTCATTGCGCCACATCAGGAAAGACGCCAGCATGCGCCCCTTCGGCGAACAATAGGCAGCCAGGCGCACATCGCCCAGGCCCAGGTGTTCCACATCATTGGTCAACTGGTTATGCAGGAAACTGGCAGATTCCTCGCCGGTGAAGGCGATCAGGCCCTGGTCGGTGACCGGGGCGACGAAACCGCTGGCCAGCTGGCTGGTCGTCAAGGTTTCTTGTTCCTGTGTTAAAAGTTGATTCCAATTATTCATAAATTTCCATATCCTGACGTTGAAGCATTATCATTACGGGCTTCATTATAGTGATCCCGCGAAATTTGCGCCGGAAGGCTGGAAAAGACTGTTGTCCCAGCTGAATCTGGTTCAAGATAGGGTAATCGAACGGGCATTCGGAAATGGCTTTTATAAGAACGACGATCGCACTGGGTTTGTTGGCCGCGGCAGGGGCCGTGGGCGGATTTGCCTGGTGGGCAGGGCAGCCCGTCATCGGCGAGGAACCTGCCATTGAATTCACCATCAGCAAGGGCAGTGGCGCCAGCGCCGCCGGCCAGCAAATGGTGGCCGCCGGCGTGCCGATCCAGCCGCTGATGTTCAACCTGCTGGCGCGCGCCACCGGCAAGAGCGGCCAGCTCAAGGCCGGCACCTACGAGCTGAAACCCGGCACCACGCCGCTGCGCCTGATCGACCAGCTGGTGCGCGGCGAATATGCCCAGGAAACGCTGACCATCATCGAAGGCTGGACCTTCCGCCAGATGCGCCAGGCAGTCGCCGCGCATACCGGCCTGAAGCACGATACCGCCGATCTCAGCGACCGCGAACTGATGGAACGCATCAATCCCGACTTCAAGGATCCGGAAGGCCTGTTCTTCCCCGATACTTATCTGTTTGCCAAGAATTCGAGCGAGTTGGCGATCTTCCGCCAGGCCCACAGCATGCTGATGAAGCGCCTGGGCGAAGCCTGGGAAAAGCGTGCTCCCGGCCTGCCTTACAAGACGCCCTATGAAGCGCTGACAATGGCATCCATCGTGGAAAAGGAAACCGGGCAGAAGTCCGAGCGCAATATGATTGCCGCCGTCTTCGTGAACCGCCTCAAGCTGGGTATGATGCTGCAAACCGACCCGACCGTGATTTACGGCATCGGCGCCAAGTTTGACGGCAATATCCGCAAAAAGGACCTGGAAACCGATACTCCCTACAATACTTATATGCGGACCGGCCTGCCGCCGACCCCGATTTCGCTGCCCGGCGTCGAGTCGCTGATGGCGGCGCTGGCCCCGGCCAAATCAGGCGCGCTGTATTTTGTCGCGCGCGGCAACGGCACCAGTAAGTTCTCCGACAACCTGACCGACCATAACCGGGCGGTCAACCAGTACCAAAAACAATAAATAATGACTAAGCGCGGTAAATTCATCACTTTCGAAGGCATCGACGGCGCCGGAAAATCCACCCACATCGCCTATGTGGGCGAACTGGTCAAGGCGCGCGGCCTGGAACTGGTCAGCTCGCGCGAGCCGGGCGGCACGCCGCTGGGCGAGAAACTGCGCGAGCTGTGGCTGCACGAGGCCATGCACGTGGAAACCGAGACCCTGCTGGTGTTCGCCAGCCGCCGCGAGCACGTGGCACAGGTGATCGAGCCGGGCCTGGCGCGCGGCGCCTGGGTCATTTCCGACCGTTTCACCGACGCCAGCTTCGCCTATCAGGGCGGCGGCCGCGGCCTGAGCCGCGAAAAGCTGGAAACCCTGGCGCAGTGGGTCCATCCTGGCCTGGAGCCGGACCTGACCATCCTGTTCGACGTGCCGCTGGAAGTGGCGCGCGCCCGCCTGGACGCTACCCGCGACCTGGACCGCTTTGAGCGCGAGAAAGCCGACTTCTTCATGGCCACCCGCACCGAATACCTGCGCCGCGCCGCCGAAGCCCCGCACCGTTTCCGCGTGATCGATTCCACCCGCAGCATCGCCGACATCCAGGCCGAACTGGCCCAGATCGTAGGGGCGCTCGAATGAGCGGACACATCTATCCGTGGCAGCAGGGCGCCTGGCAGCAGCTGCAGCAACTGCGCCAGCGCATGCCGCATGCGATCCTGTTCCATGGCGCCAACGGCATCGGCAAGGCCGACTTTATCGAGCAGTTCGCCCAGGCCCTGCTGTGCGAAAACGCGCGCCCGGACGGCCATGCCTGCGGCGAATGCCCGAGCTGCGGCTGGTTCCTGCAGCAGAGCCATCCGGATTACCGCCGCGTGCGCCCGGAATCGATGGAGGACGAACCGTCCGAAGGCGAGGAGGGCGAAGACAAGAAGGCCGCCAAGAAAGCCCCTTCCAAAGAAATCAAGATCGAGCAGATCCGCGCGCTGTCGGATTTCATGAACATCTCGACCCACCGCCAGGGCCTGCGCGTGGTGGTGCTGTACCCGGCCGAGGCGCTGAATATGCCGGCCTCCAACGCCTTGCTGAAAACGCTGGAAGAACCGCCGCCAGGCACTGTCTTCCTACTGGCCTCCAACGGCCTGGACCGCGTGCTGCCGACCATCCTGTCGCGTTGCCGCAAGTTCGCCATGCCGATGCCGGCCCATGCCGAAGCGCTGGCCTGGCTCAAGGAGCAGGGCGTGCCGGACGCCGACAGCTGGCTGCGCGAGCAGGGCGGTTCGCCGCTGGCCGCCGCGGCTGCTTCCGAAACGGGCAACCGCGAAGAACTCGACGCTTTCCTGCAGTACCTGGCCCGTCCCAGCGTGGAAGCCGCACTGAAAACTGCAGATAAGCTGCAAAAAGTACCGCTCACAGCCCTGGTATCGTGGCAACAGCGCTGGCTTTACGATCTTTTTTCGTACAAACTGGCGGGAAACATCCGTTATTATCCCCGTTACCAGCGCGAGCTGGCCGGACTGGCCGACAAGGTGAACATCAGCCGCCTGATGGGAGCGATCAAGGGCGCCAACGACAGGCGCGCGACATCCGACCATCCACTGTCGCCGAAATTGTTTATTGAAGATATGCTTCTTGACTACACCGCTTGCTGTAGCTAAAGAAAGGAACTGAATGAGCGCAAGCCCAACCGATCCGAACACTGTGCCGCTGAACCGGCCCACGGTGCTGTCGCTGGCGATCAAGGAAAAGGCGGCCTTGTATGCGGCCTATATGCCTTTCCTGAAGCACGGCGGCATGTTCGTGCCGACGCAGAAGCCGTACAAGATTGGTGACGAAATCTACCTCTTGCTGACACTGATGGACGATCCGAACAAATACGCGATCGCCGGCAAGGTAGTCTGGATCACGCCTGCCGGCGCGGCCAACAACAAGACGCAGGGCATCGGTGTGCACTTCCCGGACGACGAGACCGGCACCCGCACCCGCCTGCGCATCGAAGAAATCCTGGGCGCCGCGCTGCGCTCGTCCCGTGCCACCCATACGCTTTGAATCAATGACGCAGTACCGCCACCGCATTGCCACGCTTGACGACCTGCCTGTCATCGTTGAGATCTACAACAGCACCATCGCTTCCCGCGAAGTCACTGCCGATACCGAGCCGGTATCGGTGGCGTCGCGCCTGCCGTGGTTCCATGACCACCAGCCGGAGCGCCGTCCGCTATGGGTGATTGAGGAAGTGGGCCGGGATGGCATCATCGGCTGGATTTCCTACTCGAATTTCTATGGCCGCCCGGCGTATTCCGGGACCGCCGAAGTCTCGATCTACATCCACGAAGCGTGGCGCGGCAAAGGCGTCGGCCGTTATGCCTTGCAGGAAGCGATCGATTTTGCGCCGCAGGTGAACGTGCATACCGTGCTCGGCTTCATCTTCGGCCACAACAAGCCGTCGTTGGCGCTGTTTGAGAAGTTTGGTTTCGAGACCTGGGCCAAGCTGCCGCGCGTCGCCAATCTCGATGGCATCGAGCGTGACCTGATCATCCTCGGCAAGCGCGTCGCATAATAGGCGCCGGGCGTCACAGTATGCCCGCCAGCCGGCCGATTATACCCAGCACGAGCGCCAGCACTGCGAGCAGCGTCGTAAACATCCATCGGAACTGCCGCTCACGCGCCGCGCGCTCTTCTGTGAATCCGCGCTCCATTGCGCTACGGAGGTCGCGCACTTCCTGTATCAGGGCGTGTTGCATTTCTTTCAAAACGGCAATATCTGTTTCGGCCTTGGCCATACGTTCCTCGATATCCATGTCGCCTCCGATGATCAGTTTCCGCTACTTTGGCTGAGCTGCCTTCTGGAGACTTTGATATTCGACAGGGCGTGGCGCGAAAAGTTCCCTGATAAAATGGCGGGATGTTTATTGACTCCCACTGCCATATCGACTTCCCGGAGCTGGCCGCCCGGATGCCTGAAATCCTCGCCAAGATGGCGGACAACAAAGTCAGCCACGCGCTGTGCGTCTCGGTCGACCTGCCGGACTTCCCGCGTGTACTGGCCCTGGCCGAGCAATACCCCCACATTTTCGCTTCCGTCGGCGTTCATCCCGACTATGAGGACACGCCGGAGCCGACCGTCGAGCAATTGGTCGAACTGGCCAAGCACCCGAAAATCGTCGCTATCGGCGAAACCGGCCTCGACTACTACCGCCTGGAAGGCGACCTCGAATGGCAGCGCGAGCGCTTCCGCACCCACATCCGCGCCTCGCGCGAATCGCGCAAGCCGCTGATCATCCACACGCGCTCGGCCTCGGAAGACACCATCCGCATCATGCGCGAGGAAGGTGCCGGCACCGATAACGGCGGCGTGGCAGGCGTCATGCACTGCTTTACCGAATCGCTGGAAGTGGCGCGCGCCTCGATGGAGCAGGGCTTCTACATTTCGTTCTCCGGCATCGTCACCTTCAAGAGCGCCAAGGAACTGCAGGCGGTGGCGCTGGAAGTGCCGCTGGAACGCATGCTGATCGAGACCGATTCTCCCTACCTGGCGCCGGTGCCATATCGCGGCAAGACCAACGAGCCCGGCTACGTCGCCCACGTGGCGGAATTCATCGCCAAGCTGAAGGGCGTCCCGGTCGAGCAAGTCGCCGAGCAGACTACGGCCAACTTCTTCGAGCTGTTCAAGGCTGCAGCCTGATGCAGCCACGCCGCGCCGCCAATCCCCGCCGCGCGGCGCTAGGCTACATGACGCGCCGCCTGGCGGCATTGGCCCTCGCACTGGCAGCCTCCGGCAGCCCAGCAGCGGCCAGTGCCGGGTCAAGCGCCGATGATGACGCCACCCGCTTCTTCCGCGCCATCCAGCTCGACGATGACCGCGCCGTGCGCACTGTCCTGGCACGCGGTCTCGACCCGAACATTGCCGATCCCGAGCGCGGCGAAACCGGCCTGATCCAGGCCATGCGCTACGACGCCATGAAGGTCGCCCAGCTCCTGCTGGCCCACCCCGGTCTGAGGATCGACCATGCCGCCCCCAACGGCAACACCGCCCTGATGATGGCGGCTTTTCAAAAGAACAAGCCCGCCGTCCTGGCGTTGTTAGAGAAGGGCGCCCAGATCAACCGTCCCGGCTGGACCGCCCTGCATTACGCCGCCGCGGCCGGCGACCTCGACATCATGAAGCTCCTGCTGGAACGCCACGCCTACATTGACGCCGAATCCCCCACCGGCATGACGCCCCTGATGCTGGCCGCCCGCGAGGGCATGGAAGACGCCGTCAAACTCCTGCTGCAGGAAGGCGCCGACGCCACCTTGAAGGACCGCGCCTGGGGCATCGATGCCGCCGAATTCGCCACCCGCGCGCAGAAACCCTGGATCACCGAGGCCATCCAGCGCCACCTTGGCAAGAAATAAAGCGGTAATTCCCTCTCATATCGTGCAAATGCCAGCCGCCGGCAGGGGAGACAATTCAACTGTCTAAAACCCACCGCGCCCGCCGCGCCCCCGCCATGCTGAACGAACGCGAAATTGAAAGCTGCTACCTGGGCCAGTTCATCCCTGTGCATTACCACCACAACATGCTGATGGATGCCAACCGCATGCACAATTTCAAAGCGGCCATCGATTACGCCGTGAAGCCGGGCATGAAGGTGCTGGAACTGGGCGGCGGCACCGGCGTGCTGTCCTTCTTCGCTGCGCAGAAGGCGAGCAAGGTCTACTGCGTGGAGTTCAATCCCGACATGGTGCAGGAAGCGCGCAAATTCCTGTCGATCAACAAGAACGGCGGACGGGTCGAAGTGATCCACGCCGACGCCTTTGAATACCTGCCGCCGGAACCGGTCGATGTGGTGATCTGCGAAATGATCCACGTCGCCATGCTGCGCGAGAAGCAGGTCGAGGTGATCGAGCACTTCAAACAGCGCTACCTGGAACGCTTTGGCGGCCCGTTGCCGGCCTTTATGCCGGAGGCGGTGCTGATGGCTGTCCAGCCGGTACAGCAGGAATACGATTTTGACGGCTTCCACGCCCCCATTGTCCAGTTCCAGCAACCCGGCCAGATCCAGAATGGCACGGTCGAACTGTCCCAACCGCAGGTCTATTCCCTGATCGACTTTACCCAGCCGAACGAGCTGCTGTACCGTTGGGAAGGCCAGTTCACCGCCGAGCGCGACGGCCAGCTGAATGCCCTGCGTTTCATCACCAAGAACATCCTGGCCGTAGTGCCCGAGCGCAACAGCACCATCGACTGGCTCAACCACTATATGACCCTGCCGCTGGCCGAACCGCTACAGCTGCACGCGGGCGAAACCGTCCAGGTCAGCTTCGCTTACCGTGCCGGGGGCCAGATCCAGTCGCTGCAGGCCAATATGCGTGCCACCGTGCTGAGGGTCGATACGGCTCTGCCAGCCTTCGCCGCTTGACCCCGATTTTTCGCCATCTGTCGCCCGAATCTGCATTTGGTCGCATGAGCGTTGTCCGGGCCGGACGTCCGCTTTAAAGTCGCCTCATGTTCAATAGGAGGTGATGGGATGTTCGGTTTCATCTTATGGTTGCTGCTGCTGTTCCTGTGCTGGCCTCTGGCGCTGATGGCACTGGTCCTGTATCCGTTCGTCTGGCTGCTGATGCTGCCGTTCCGGTTGCTTGGCATCGGGGTCGAAGCCGTGTTCGAGCTGCTGCGCGCGATTGTCATGCTGCCCGCCCGGGTGCTCGGCGGTTCCCCGCGATAAGGGCTAGAATGCGCGGATGACCAGTCCGCACCCTCACTTCAAGCCGGTAGAGCTCAAGCATGCCAGCCGGCTCATCAACCACGGTCCAACCGTGCTCGTCACCACAGCCCACGGACGGCAGCGCAATATCATGGCTGCCGCCTGGTCGATGCCGGTGGAATTCACCCCGCCGCGTATTGCCATCGTCATCGACAAGTCCACCTATACACGCGAGCTGATTGCGGCCAGCGGCGTATTCGCCGTGTGCATCCCCGGCGCCATGGCGGCCGACCTTACCTATGCCGTCGGCACCTCAAGCGGGCGTGGCGCCGATAAATTCGACCGGCTCGGCATCGAGTCCGTGCCGGCCCCGCTGACGGGCGTGCCGCTGCCGGTGGCGGGCTGCGTCGCCTGGCTTGAATGCAGGCTGATACCCGAGCCGCACACCGAGCAAGCCTATGACACCTGCTTTGCCGAAGTCCTGGGGGCGGCAGCGGACCAGCGTGTATTTTCTGATGGGCACTGGTCGTTCCGTGAAGATAATTCCGACCTGCACACCTTGCACCATCTCGGTGCCGGAAACTTTGCGCGGGCCAGTACCATGGTGAAAGCCCAACCGCTCCCTTGAATTCTTGTTGAGCCACCCAATCTTCGCTTTCCTGTTACTGATAGAATCGATGATGCCCGCAAGGCATCGTTCAAGGAGATTGTGATGAGCCGCAAGACACCTATCGAGCGTTACCGTAATATCGGCATTAGCGCCCACATCGACGCTGGTAAGACCACGACGACGGAGCGTATCCTGTTCTATACCGGGGTCAACCACAAGCTGGGTGAGGTGCACAATGGCGCCGCGACCATGGACTGGATGGAGCAGGAGCAGGAGCGCGGCATCACCATCACCTCGGCAGCCACCACCGCTTTCTGGAAAGGCATGGGCGGCAATTTCCCCGAGCACCGCATCAATATCATCGACACGCCGGGTCACGTCGACTTCACGATTGAAGTCGAACGCTCGATGCGCGTGCTCGATGGCGCCGTCATGGTCTACGATTCCGTGGGCGGCGTGCAGCCGCAATCGGAAACCGTGTGGCGCCAGGCGAACAAGTACAAAGTACCGCGCCTGGCATTCGTCAACAAGATGGACCGCGTCGGTGCCGACTTCTTCCGCGTGCAGCAGCAGATCAAGGACCGCTTGAAGGGTACTGCTGTGCCCATCCAGATTCCCATCGGCGCCGAAGAAAACTTCCACGGCGTGGTGGACCTGGTGAAGATGCGCGCCATCATGTGGGACGACGAGACGCTTGGCGTCAAGTTCACCTACGAAGATATCCCCGCCAACTTGCAGGAGCTGGCGCAGAAGTGGCACGACCATATGGTGGAAGCCGCCGCTGAAGCAACGCCCGAGCTGACGGAAAAATACCTGAACGGCGAGACCCTGAGCGAAGACGAGATCAAGACCGCGCTGCGGGCGCGCACCATCCGCAACGAGATCGTGCCGATGCTGGCCGGCAGCGCCTTCAAGAACCGCGGCGTGCAGGCCATGCTGGACGCGGTGATCGAGTACCTGCCGTCGCCGGTCGACGTGCCGGCGATTGCCGGCCATGATGAAGACGACAAGGAGATCGAGCGCCATCCCTCGGATGACGAGCCGTTCTCTGCGCTCGCCTTCAAGATCATGACCGATCCTTTCGTTGGGCAGCTGACGTTCTTCCGCGTGTACTCGGGCATCGTGAACTCGGGCGACACGGTCTATAACCCGACCAAATCGCAAAAGGAGCGCCTGGGCCGCATTCTGCAGATGCACGCCAACGAGCGCAAGGAAATCAAGGAAGTGTTCGCGGGCGATATTGCGGCGGCGGTGGGGCTGAAGAACGTCACCACCGGCGACACGCTGAGTGCGCCGGACCACGTCATCATCCTGGAAAAGATGGTCTTCCCCGAGCCTGTGATTTCGCAGGCGGTGGAACCGAAGACCAAGGCCGACCAGGAGAAGATGGCGGTGGCGCTGAACCGGCTGGCGCAGGAGGATCCATCGTTCCGCGTCCACACCGACGAGGAATCGGGCCAGACCATCATGTCCGGCATGGGCGAGCTGCACCTGGAAATCCTGGTGGACCGCATGCGGCGCGAGTTCAGCGTGGAAACCACGGTGGGCAAGCCGCAGGTGGCGTACCGCGAAACCATCCAGAAAGCGGTCAGCGATATCGAGGGCAAATTCATCAAGCAGTCCGGCGGCAAGGGCCAGTACGGCCACGTGGTGCTGAAACTGGAACCGATGGAAGCTGGCAAAGGCTTTGAGTTCGTGGATGCGATCAAGGGCGGGGTGGTGCCGCGCGAATTCATCCCGGCGGTGGAAAAGGGCATCCGCGAGACGCTGAATTCAGGCGTGCTGGCGGGCTACCCGGTGGTCGACGTGCGCGCCACGCTGACCTTCGGCTCATACCACGACGTGGACTCGAACGAGAACGCCTTCCGCATGGCCGGCTCGATGGCCTTCAAGGAAGGCATGCGCAAGGCCGACGCCCAGCTGCTGGAGCCGATGATGCACGTGGAAGTGGAAACGCCCGAAGAATTCATGGGCAATGTGATGGGCGACCTGACCACCCGGCGCGGCATGGTGCAGGGCATGGACGAAATACCGGGCGGTGGCGGCAAGCAGATCCGCGCGCTGGTGCCGTTGGCTGAGATGTTCGGGTATTCGACTTCGCTGCGCTCGCTGACGCAGGGCAGGGCGACCTATACCATGGAGTTCCAGCACTACGCCGCGGTGCCGAAGCATATCCTCGACCAGGTGGCGACGGCGCGCGCCGCCCCGCGGCATTAAGCTGCTTCGAGCAGGGCCGCGAATTCGTCGGCCGGGACAGGGTGGCCATACAGGTAGCCCTGTCCCTGTTCGCAGCGCAGCAGCTTGAGCAGCTTGGCTTCCTCTTCCGTTTCGATGCCTTCGGCCACCACCTTCAGGTCCAGGTTGTGCGCCAGCGAGACCACGGTGCTGACCAGGCCCATATAGCCTGCGTCCTGCGACATGCGGGTGACGAAGGAACGGTCGATCTTCATCACATCCACCGGCAGGCTGACCAGGTAGGACAGCGAGGAGTAGCCGGTGCCGAAATCGTCGATCGCCACCGGCACGTCCAGTGCACGCACCTTGCTCAGGATTTCGACCACGCGGTCGTGGTCCGACACCAGCGAACTTTCAGTGATCTCGATCGACAGCGGCTGATTGTCGGCGCCCGCCGTGTGCAGCGCATGCTCGATATCGCTGAACAGCGAATCGCAGCGGAACTGGGCCGGCGCCACGTTGACCGCAATTTGCGGCGGCACCAGGCCCGCATCGTGCCAGGCACGCCAGTCCTGCATGGCGCGCTGCATGACCTGGCGGCCGACGGCGATCACCAGGCCGGTACGTTCCAGTTCGGGCACGAATTCGGCCGGCGACACCAGCCCGCGCTGCGGATGGCGCCAGCGCACCAGTGCTTCGGCGCCGGTCAGCTTGCCGGTGCGCAGGTCGATCTTCGGCTGGTAGAAGTTGACGAACTCCTGGCGCTCCAGGGCATCCCGCAATTCCACTTCAAGGCTGATCTGGCGCGCCACCACGCGGTCCGCGGCGCGGTCGTACTGGCCGAAACGCAGGTCGAGGTCGCGCGCAGCGGCCAGGGCATCCCATGCCTTGACCAGCAATTCGTCGGCGGTGGTGCCGTCGTCGGGCAAGGCCGCGGCGCCGGCGTTGATGGTGCACCAGATCTTGTGTTCCTTGACCTGGTAGGCGCCCTGCAGCATCGGCACGGCTGTTTCATGGATGAATTCAGCCGCAGTCTGGGTGCCGTGCGCCGGCAGGAAAATGGCGAAGCGGCCGACGCCGACATGGGCCAGCAGCATGCTTTCCGCGATCACCGAACGCAGGCGCTGGGCGATATGCCGCATCAGGCCCACCGCTGCGGCATTGCCGTAGGCGGAGCTGATTTCGTCAAAACGGTTGATGTTCAGCAGCAGCACGGTGCCGCGTGCATCGGAGGCGGCCAGGGCGGCGATTTCCTCTTCGAATTGCAAGCGGCTCGGCAGGCCGGACAGCACATTGGTGCGGGCCAGGCGGTGCATTTCCTGCGCATTGACCAGGCGCTCAATGCCGTAGCTCAGTTCGTTGCTCAATTCGCCGGCGCGTTCACGGTAGAAGGCGTCGAAATGCTGTTCGCGGCGCGAGTAGAAGGTGGCGACACCCCACGGCTGGTTATTGACGAACAGCGGTACCGCCATGCAGGAGGCGATCTCATGTCCCTTGCGCGAACCGGACTGCACACGGCCGGTGGCCATCACGTGCAGCGCCAGTTCGGCGGCCAGCCAGTCCGGCGGGGTCTCGCCGTGATGCCAATGGCGTTCCTGGCCCTCGCGGCTGGCGGAAGCATACAGGACCAGCCTGCCATCGTCGTCCTTGCGCGAAATGGCGGCACAATCCAGCCCCGGCTGGTGGGCGGCCAGGCGGCAGGCGTCCAGGCACAGCTGTTCCAGCGTGCGTGAGCGCGGGATCAGGGCGCTCAGTCGCGACAGCAGGACGTAGAAATTATCGTGGCGGATCAGGGCGCGTTCTTTCTCCACCTCGGTGGTGACATCGATGGCCGAACCGCCAGTGAAGGATTCGCCGTTCACATGGATGGGAAATTTGTGCACCAGCCAGTGGCGGCGCCCCTCGTCCGTGGTTTCCATGGTCTTGGTGACGTCCGGGTTGTCCAATGCACCTTCCTGGCCCTCCAGGCAGCTGCCCATGACGAAGGAGCCCTCGGCATCCTTGATCCAAAGCGGTGCCGGCGCGTGCTCGGCAAATCCGGCCAGGAATCCGTTGGCGCGGGCCAGGCCGTGGCGCAGCTCCTCCTGGGCCAACGCGTTCTGCGCGACGTCGGCCAGGGCGCTGCGCTGCTCATCAGTGGCGTGCTCAGGCAGGTAGGAGAGGAGGGTGTGCTCATCCATCAGGTCTTCCAGCGGGACGTCCTTTCCGCAAATGAAGCGTGCCAGGCGTTGCAGCCCGGCAAATGGGCTGGCCTGCAGTTGCTCGATGGATGCGCGGTTGTTCATTGGAATCACATCAGCTTGAACTTGAGCTGGACCGAAAAGGCGCCATGCAAACGTTCCTTGTATGTAGGTACGATAGCAAAATTAACGCCGACGCGTTGGTATTCAATGCTGGCTACTGGAATGGCGGCCAGGAACCAGCCGCCGTCGCGCATTTTGGGGTAGCCGTTAAAGCCGCCGATGACGGCGCCCAGCCTGAGCGGGCCCAGCGCCCATGGCTGATAGTAGATGCCGGCGTAATTCGACATCCGGCGGTCGCTATTGTGGAAACGCCCGGCGGTGGCCGAAGCGACGCTGGTGAAACGGTATTCGACACCCAGGCCCGGATTGGTGTCATCGAAACCTTTGTCGCGCTGGAAGTGATACGAATAGAAGCCGGGATTTACCCAAAGCTCGGATAAAGGCTGGCTGCCGATGGTCGTGAAGGTGTCGGCCAGGACCGGCGACGACAGGGCAGCAAAAGTAGCCCCGAGCAAAAGCTTTTTCATTTATTTCCACAAAATAATGACTGCTTTTTAATTATAGCCTTTGTGTCAATTCTTACGATTTCAATTGCGCTCCCCAGCATGAACAAATTGTAAAATTGTTGTTATTAAGTCATCCCCATCAACGGGCTTGGCGACGAAACCGTTCATCCCGGCGGCATCGCATTCGGCGCGCTCGCCGAGGGTCACGCCGGCGCTCATGGCCAGCACCGGCAGGTCAAGCTTGAGCTCACGCCGGATATGTTGGGTCGCCGCAAATCCATCCATGACCGGCATCTGCACGTCCATCAGGACCAGGTCGACCGGGGTCTTGCCTTCACGCAGGAAATGCACCGCCTGTTCGCCATTCTCGGCGATGTGGACGCTGGCGCCGACCGCTTCGAGCATGCTGCGCGCCACCAGCTGATTCAAGGCATTGTCTTCCGCCAACAGGATGGACAAACCTTCCAGCGCTTTGCTGCCGGAGGTGAACGCACCTTTGGGCGGCGGCGCCACACTGGCGGCCGCCGGGCGCGGCGCGGGCTGGGCCACCGTATTTTCCGGCGTACCGGACAGGGCATGGAACAGGGCGGAACGCGTCAGGGGCCGCAGCAGTTCCGGGTCGTGGCCCGGAGTGGGGTCGGTCTGTTCGAAGCGGCTGCGCAGGCTGATCCGGTTTGGCACGCCGGATTTGCGCGCTGCGTCGGCAAGACGGAAGTCGTACACCAGCAGCTGGTAGCGGGCAGCCTGGACAGCATGCTGGATGCCGTCTGCATTCACCACCGTATCGCAGCGCCAGCCCCAGCGCTTTGCCAGCTGCACCATGTCGTCGTGCATTGCATCGCTCGGGTCGGCGTACAGCACGCGCCAATTGCTGCGGTCCCCGCCCAATACATACGGGTCGGGTAGCTTGCCCTCCCGCAGCGGCATGCGGAAGGTGAAGGTGGTGCCACGGCCCGGTGTGCTCACGACTTCAATGGTACCGCCCATCATTTGGCACAGGCGGTGCGAAATGGCCAGGCCCAGGCCGGTACCGCCATAGCGGCGCGCCATCGATGCATCGGCCTGGCTGAAGGGGGCAAACAGGCGCTGCAGTTGCTCGGCGCTGATGCCAATGCCGGTATCGCTGACTTCCCAGCGCAAAATGCCGGGTGAGGCCGGATCGCGGCTGGCATGCACGCTGACCGTGCCTTTCTCGGTGAATTTCAGGGCGTTGCTGACCAGGTTGAGCAGGATCTGCTGGATGCGCTGGGCATCGCCGTGCAGGGACAGCGGCACATCCGCTTCCACGTTGAGGGACAGCTCCAGCCCTTTTTCTGCCTGGGTCATGGCCATGACGGCTGCCAGCGCGCCCAGCACGTCATCGATCAGGAAATCGTCGTCCGCCAGTTCCAGCTTGTTGGCTTCGATCTTTGAGAAGTCCAGTACGTCGTTCAGCAAGGCCAGCAGCGAGCGGCCGGCGCCCGATACCATGTCAAGGTACTGGCGCTGTTCCGCGTTCAAGGGGGTACGGCCCAGGATCTGGCTGAGGCCAAGCACCGCGTTCATCGGCGTGCGCAGTTCGTGGCTGATATTCGCAACAAAGGCGCTCTTGGCCGCACTGGCCGATTCGGCCTGCGTCTTGGCGTCGTTCAACTCCTTTTCGGCGGCCTTTTCTGCGGTGACGTCACGCAGGATCATGGCGTAGCCGATGCAGCGCTCATGGTCGTCGCGCACCGGATAGAGCTGGGTCAGGGCCAGGAAAGTGCTGCCATCCTGGCGGCGGCGCAAGGCGGTTGCCTCATCCTGCCCGTGTTCCAGCGCCAGGGTCATGCTGGTGATGGCATCGCCTTCGGCCAGCAGCAACTGCAGTGGCTGGCCGACAATATCCCTGCTGCGGTAGCCGAACAGCTTCTCAGCGCCTTCATTCCAGGTGGTGACGGTGCCGTTCGGGTCGAGCAGTACGATGGCATGGTTGCGGATGTGCGAAGTCAGGAGTTTGAATCGGGCCTCCGATTCTTCCAGGCTGGCCGTTTGCTGTTCCAGCTGCCTGGCCGACTGGTCCTTGGCGCGCAGCGCCGCGATCCGTTCGCGCACCAGGTTGCGGGCGGTGCCAAAGAACAGCAGGCTGATCAAGGTGCCCATCACCAGCACCAGGAAGGACTTGCCCTGGTCTACGCTGGCGTCGAACAGGGCGGTGGGGCGGATGCTGAGGGACCAGGTTTGTCCGTTATCGCCGATCGGGATCTGTTGCACGCTGGCCAGGCGGGTGAAACTCTGGCCTTCGCCCGGGCGGGTGCTGGTGTACATCAACTGGCCCCTGGTGTCCTGGAAATGGACGTCGAGCCTGACCTCGCGCAGCCCGTCGCCGAACATGCCCTGCATCAGGTCGCCCATACGGAAGGGGCTATACACAAAGCCGAGCAATTCACGGCGGCCCGCGCTGTTAGCGGCATAGACTGGGTTGAAGACCAGGAAACCGACCTGCTTCGGGCCGCTGATTTCCTGCACCAGGGTAATGGGCCCGCTGGCGGTCATCCTGCCGCTTTGCATGGCGGCGACCAGGGCATCGCGCCGGGTCGGTTCGGACATCATGTCGTAGCCGATGGCGAACAGGTTACGCTCGTTACGCGGCTCAAGGAACATGATGGCCGCATAAAGCTCGCGTTTCCCCGCGGGCCAGATTCGGACTTCCTTTTCCAGTTCGGCAGCCGCACCGCCGGGAGCGAAACGGGCAAAGCCGACGCCGAGCACGCCGGGATACTGCTTTTGCATGTCCAGTCCGGCCACGAAACGGTGCCATTCTTCGCGCTCGACACTGAGCGAGGCATCGAACAGGGCGCTGCCAGCGCGCAGCAGTGATTCGTAGGATTCGAGCCGGATGCGGATGGTTTCGCGCACATTGTCGGCCGCCCGCTGGAAGCGTTCGCGCGTACGGGATTCGGTATCGGCGGTGATCCAGCCCCAGGCAGCGACGGTAATGGCCATGCATGCCAGCAGCGTCATGATCGGGGTCCACACATAGCCTTCCGACAGGGCCGGGTCATCCTCCGTTGCCAACACCAGGGCCAGGATACTGCTGATGGCAAGGAAGGTACACAACGAGAGCAGGGAATGGTGCAGGACGCCGGAGACGAACGGCCCATGGTCCATCACGGTGGCCGGTATCGCAATGCCGGCGATGACAGCCAGGGCAGCACGGATCATGGAGCGCCAGCGCTTGACCGCAGCCAGCCCAAGGAACAGCAGCAGGGCGTATGGCAGGTACTGGTTGACCTGGAGACGCGAGTCGCTCATGAAGACCGCCAGCGTTGCCGCTGCCAGCGTGGCAAGGAACACTATCTGCGCAGGCTTCAGCGAGGGCCAGGCGGGGCGGGAGGGAATCGCCATCGCCAATGGCGCCAATAGCAGCAGCCCAAGGAAGTCGCCGGTCCACCAGGTAGCGATCACCTGCGTGCCCAGTTCCGGCGGGATGATGCCAGACAGGCGCAACGTCAGCATGCCCACGGCGGCCGAAGCCAGCGCCGCAATGGCAATCGAGCCGCCAAACTTGTACACCTCGCGCTGGGCTTGCAGCTCAAGCTTCTCGATGCGGAAGCGGCGCATCAGCCAGTCGGCAACCAGTGCTTCAGCGGTGTTGCCGATAGCAATACTGAGGGATGCGGCGCACAGGACCGGAAACGATGCGGCCTGGTTATTGACGAAGACGGCAAGGTTGGCGGCAAACGCGCCGATGAGAATTGCAGGCCACAAATGGCGGCCAAACCGCAACAGCAGTACCAAGGCGAGTCCGGAAGGCGGCCATACCGGGCTGGCGTTGCTTTGCGCCAGTGCCAGCATCAGGCCGAGGCGTGCCAGCAGATAATATGCCCCCGCAGCGAGCAGCAAGGCTGTGAGCGTGCGGAGGCGAGAGGGCATGTTTGGGTGGGCAGGTCGATGGTGCTGCCTTTATATCACAGGGCTGTTATGCGGGGTTGAAATGATCGTGTAACAATTGCCTCGTAGCATTAAGGAATGCATGTCACTCCTGAAAATCGAATTCGCTTGCGCGCCACGGTGTTTGGCAAGACCAATGCCGGCCGCGCAGAACTAGGCCAGCGCAGCGCCGAACTGTCGGCACGCCAGCGCTCGGTGCTGATCCTGCTCGATGGCCAGAAAGCATTGGGCGAAATAGATACCTGGCTGCCTGAAGACGAAATGCTGGAAGCGGTGGAAGCCTTGCTGCGCAAAGGGCTGGCCGGTATCGCGTCGGCACCGCCGCGCGCTGCGGCGCCAACTCCGGCCCCCGTCCCGCCCCCCAGTGTGGCGATCGAACCGGCCGTCGCCGCTGCGCGCGAACTGATGGTCGCCGCCGCAAAAAAGCATCTCGGCCTGCTGGCCGCCGATCTTATCCGCCGCATCGAGCAGGCGCGCGACGAGAGCCAGCTGGCCGGGGTGATCGGCCTCTGGCACGTCACGTTAAGGGAATCGAAGACCGGCAAGCCCTGCGCTGAGGGCTTGCTGGCGGAAGCGCGCGGCTTACTGCGGACGCTTGCGGTGGAACACTAAGGGGCTGTAAGGCACAGCCGATGGAGGCGGGGAGTTCAGGATACCCGGCTTGATGGCGCCGACCACGTGCATCTCGCACGGCTTGCAGTCGAATTTCAAGGTATAGGTATGGTCGCCGCTGACCAGCGTCATCGGCTCGGCCTTCACCTGGCCTTGTACGCCTTGCACGCCCTTGGCCTGTTTCGGGCACAGGTTGAACGAGAAGCGCAGGCAGTGCTTGGTGATCATCAGCGGTACTTCGCCGGCTTCCTCGTGCGATTCGTAGGCGGCGGCAATCAGCTGCACGCCGTGCTTGTGATAGAACTCGCGCGCCTTCTCGTTATAGACGTTGGCCAGGTAGCTCAGTTGGGTATCCGGATAGATGGCACGCGGCTCCGCCGGCGCCTTGCGCTCCGGACGCTGCCAGGCCGCCAGGCGCGCCGCCTCGTGCGCCGCCACGGCGTCGCGGCGCAGGGCATTGATCACGGAGGATGGAACAAACCAGGCTTGCGACAGTTTGAGTTCGACATGGTCGGCCACGAACATGGTGTTACCCATCTTGGCCAGGCTCGCGCGCAGTCCGCTTTCAGCCTGCTCCGCATTCTGAGCCGGCTGCAATTCGATGGCCGCGTCGGTGGTGGAAACGATGCCGTCTTCGTCGACGATGGACAGGCGCAGGCCGCCAGCCTGTTCGGACAGCGTCAGCTGCAGGCCCACATGGCGTTCGGAGGATTTCTTGTGCAGCGCCGCTTCCCACTGGTGGTCGCGGTTGCGCATGATCACAGTGCCAACCTTCAGGCCCGGCAGGGTCGCCAGCGGCTCGTTCGGGAAAACGCGCCAGCGCTGGCCGTCCTCCGTATCGCCCAGCTTTTCAGCCTTGTTGGCCTGGATACCGACCGTGGTGCGCTTGTTCATGTAGTTCAGGCCATCGCCATTCGCCATCGGCGCGTTGGTGATGACGTCGATATGGTCGCCGCCGATGCGCACCACGGCGCCCAGCTCAACGCCCACATATTTCGGCGAGTCGAAGGCGCCGATATCGCCCTGGCGGCCATTGGCGAAGTAGTCGGTATGGCCGCGGTGGAAGGTCTTGTCCACGTCCGGCGTGAACAGCACGCGGGTGCGACCGCTGCCGGCACGCGCGAACTCCGGACGGCGCTCCAGCAGCTCGTCGAGCAGCAGGCGGTAATTGGCCGTGATGTTCTTCACATAGCTCATATCCTTGTAGCGGCCTTCGATCTTGAAGGAGCGGATACCGGCATCGACCAGTGCTTCCATATTGGCGCTCTGGTCGTTGTCCTTCATCGACAGCAGGTGCTTTTCAAACGCCACCACGCGGCCCTGGTTGTCGGACAGCGTGTATGGCAGGCGGCAGGCCTGCGAGCAATCGCCGCGGTTTGCGCTGCGGCCGGTGTCGGCGTGCGAGATGTAGCACTGGCCCGAGAAAGCCACGCACAGTGCGCCGTGCACGAAGTATTCGAGCGGAGTATCGACTTCCGCGCGGATCTGCTTGATCTTGTCGAGGGTTAGCTCGCGCGCCAGCACCAGCTGCGAGAAGCCTACGTCGCCGAGGAACTTCGCCTTTTCCACGGTGCGGATGTCGCACTGGGTGGAGGCATGCAGCTGGATCGGCGGCAGGTCCATTTCCAGCAGGCCCATGTCCTGGATGATCAAAGCATCGACGCCGGCTTCGTACAGCTGCCAGATCTGCTTGCGGGCCAGTTCGAGCTCGGAGTCGTGCATGATCGTGTTCATGGTCACGAAGATGCGCGAGCGGTAGCGATGGGCGAATTCCACCAGCGAGGAAATATCCTCGATCGGGTTGCTGGCGTTATGGCGGGCGCCGAAGGCAGGGCCGCCGATATACACGGCATCGGCGCCGTGCAGGATAGCTTCGCGGCCAATTTCCGCAGTTTTGGCTGGCGCCAGCAGTTCGAGCTCGTGATCAAGCAAAGACATTCTGAATAACCCTACATTTGCAAGGGGAGATATTATACCGGCACATCGAAGCCGCGCTCGCCCAGTTTTTCCTTCATGTAGTCGACGAACGACGCAATCCGGGCGGAGAGGGCGGTATTGCGGTAGTAGACGGCATTGATCGGTTGCCGAACCTCCAATGTTTCATCGGCCAGCAACTGGCGCAGCCGACCCTCGCGGCGGTAGGGGTTGCTCAGGAAATCCGACAGGCAGACGATGCCGGCACCGTTCAGGGCCAGGCGCAGCAGCGTTTCTCCACTCGAAGTGTAGATGTGCGGGGTAATGTGCAGCGGTTGGCCATCCGCGTCCTGCAGTGGCCAGTCATTCAGCGATTCGGGCTGGTTGAAACCCAGCAGCGTATGGTGCGCCAGGTCGGCGGCGGCAGCAGGCGCACCATGCCGTTCGATATAGGATGGGCTGGCAAGGATACGCAGGCGCGAGGTGCCGATTGGCGTGGCGTGCAGCGTGGAATCGCGCAGGCGACCAATGCGGAAGGCGACATCGGTACGCTTTTCCATCAAGTCGGTAATGCCTTCGTTGCTGTTCAAGTCCAGTTCGACGCGCGGATAGCGCTCGCGGTAGCCGTTCACCAGGGGTACGATCACGTGCAGCATGAACGGCGTGGACGCATCGATGCGCAGGCGGCCGGCCGGCCCCTGGCGGCGCAGCGACATTTTCTCTTCCGTTTCTTCGACCTTGGCGACGATGCCGCGCGCGCACTCCAGGAATGCCTTGCCTTCCTCGGTCAGTTCGAGGCGGCGGGTGGTGCGGCGGACCAGGGTGGTTTCCAGCTTTTCTTCCAGGCGCGTCAGGGTGCGGCTGGCAGCCGAAACGGTCAGCCCGAGGCGCTCGGCGCCGGCACTGATGGAACCCATGGTCACAATGGCAATGAATGCCTGCATTTCGTCGAGTGTCGTCTTCATCTTTGAATTATATTCAAATATCTTTCGCGGAAACACGGCTTTCTCCGCAAGAGCCCGCCCGGTAGAGTGGCGTCCATTCCCAACAGATGGAGTAAATGGACATGCCACTCGCACTACTTGCCTTGACGATCGCAGCGTTCGCGATCGGCACCACTGAATTCGTTATCGTCGGCCTGATTCCGACCATTGCCGCCGACCTGGGCGTGACGCTGCCGTCGGCTGGACTGCTGGTCAGCCTGTACGCGCTGGCGGTTGCCGTCGGCGCCCCCGTGCTGACCGCGCTGACCGGCAAAGTGCCGCGCCGTCCGCTGCTGGTGGGCCTGATGGTCTTGTTCACTGCCGGGAATGTCGCCGCCTGGCTGGCGCCGGGGTATGGTTCGCTGATACTGGCCCGCATCCTGACCGGGCTGGCGCACGGTGTCTTCTTTTCGGTCGGCTCGGTGATTGCCACCAGCCTGGTGCGCAAGGAAAAGGCCGCCAGCGCCATCGCCACCATGTTTGGCGGCATGACGGTGGCTTTTGTCACCGGCGTCCCGCTTGGCACCTGGATCGGCCAGAACTTCGGCTGGCGCGCCACCTTCCTGGTGGTGGCCGGTTTCGGCCTGGTTGCCTTGGTCGGCGCGCTCCTGTTCGTGCCACGCAATATCAAGAACGCGCCAGCAGCGCCTTTGCTGCGCCAGGCCCGCGTCCTGCTGCAGCCACGCCTGCTGCTGGTGTACGCCATGACGGCCGTTGGTTATGGCGGCTCGCTGATTGCTTTCACCTTCCTGGCCCCGATCCTGCAGGATGTTTCGGGCTTCAAGCCGGCCGCCGTCAGCGTCGTACTGCTCGCCTACGGCATCTCTGTGGCAGTCGGGAATGTCTGGGGCGGCAAGCTGGCCGACCGCGACGGGCCGACCAGCGCTTTGAAGAAGGTCTTCCTCGGCCTGGCCGTGGTACTGGTCGCACTGACATTCACTGCGCCAAATCCGGTCTTCGTCGTGCTCACCGTATTGGCTTGGGGCGCCTTTGCCTTCGGCAGCGTGCCGGCCTTGCAATCGTATGTCGTGCAGCAGGCCCACAGGGTCGCACCCGATGCGGTGGAAGTCGCCGCCGGTTTCAATATTTCCGCATTTAACGTCGGCATCGCCATTGGCGCTTCGCTGGGCGGCCTGGTGGTCAGCCGCCTTGGCCTGATCCACACGCCCTGGATTGCCGGCATCGTCACCCTGGCCGCTGTGGGCCTCACCGCCTGGAGCGGCCGCCTCGATCAACAAAGGAGCATTTGATGACTATCCCATCTTTCGGCGCAGGCACCTTCCGCCTGCAAGGCCAGGCCGCGTTCGACTCAGTGCGCAACGCACTCGAAGTCGGCTACCGTGCCATCGACACTGCCCAGATTTACGGCAATGAGGAGGAAGTCGGCCACGCCGTCGCCGAGTCCGGCGTGCCGCGTCACGAACTGTCGCTGACCACCAAAGTCTGGAACGAAAACTTCGCGGCCGGCCGCCTGATCGCCAGCCTCGAAGAGAGCCTGGCCAAACTGCGCACCGACTATGTCGACCTGGCGCTGATCCATTGGCCGCTCAGCAGCGTACCAGTCGAAGAGTACATGGTCGCCCTGGCAACGGTCCGCGAGCGCGGCCTGGCGCGCCAAATCGGCATTTCGAACTTCAACATCGAATATACCAAGCGCGCCATTGCCGCCATCGGCGCCGCGCAGATCGCCACCAACCAGATTGAACTGAGCCCCTACCTGCAGAACCACAAGCTGGTGGAATTCCTGCGAGGGCAGGGCATCCATATCACGTCCTATATGACGCTCGGCTACGGCCAACTGCTGACGGATCCGGTGATCGGCGCCATCGCGCGGCGGCACCACGCGACGCCAGCGCAAGTGACGCTGGCCTGGGCCATGCAGCTTGGCTACGCCGTCATCCCATCGTCGACCAAGCGTGAAAACCTGGCGAGCAACCTGCTTGCAACCAGTCTGCGCCTCACCGAAGAAGACATGGCCAGCATCGCCGCGCTTGAACGCAACGGCCGTCTCGTCAACCCCGAAGGCCTGGCCCCGGCCTGGGACTAATCAGGAGAACTCCATGCAAGACCCATTGTTTCAAACCCTGCGCCTTGGCGCGCTCGAACTTCCAAACCGCATCGTCATGCCGCCAATGACGCGCTCGCGCAGCACGCAGCCTGGCGATGTGCCCAATACGCTGATGGCTGAATACTATGCACAGCGCGCGAGCGCCGGCCTGATTATCAGCGAAGGCACTTATATTTCGCCTATGGCCAAGGGTTATGCCGGCACGCCCGGCATCCACAGCCCAGAGCAGATCGACGGCTGGCGCAAGGTCACCGATGCCGTACACGCCGCGGGCGGCCGCATCTTCGCGCAGCTGTGGCACGTTGGCCGCCTGAGCCACACGTCCTTGCTGGGGGGCGCCGCGCCGGTATCGTCTTCCGCGATCCAGGCGGAAGGAGTGCGCGTGTTTATCGAAGGCGAGGGCGGTCTGCCCGGCTCCGCACAGGCCTCCGCGCCGCGCGCCCTGGAGACCCACGAGATCAAGGAAATCGTCGAGCAGTACGCCCAGGCGGCACGCAACGCCATGGCGGCCGGTTTCGACGGCGTCGAACTGCATGGTGCCAATGGCTATCTGATAAACCAGTTCCTCGATTCCTTCGCCAACAACCGCAGTGACGAATATAGCAGCACGCTGGAAAACCGCTTGCGCTTCCTCGACGAGGTAGCGCGCGCCCTGGTGGCTGCAACCGGCGATGCCGCGCGGGTCGGCATCCGCCTGGCGCCATTGACCACACTAAACGGCTGCGTCGACGCCAATCCGGAAGAAACCTATACCGCAGCTGCCGCGCGGCTGGCGGAAATCGGCGTCGGCTACATCCACATCGCCGAGGCGGACTGGGACGACGCGCCCTTGATGCCGGTCGCCTTTAAACAGGCCTTGCGTGCCGCCTACCCGGGCGTCATGATCTATGCCGGCAAATACACCGGCGAGCGCGCCCGCGCAGCAATCAGGGAAGGGTGGGCGGACCTGATCGCCATCGGCCGGCCCTTTGTGGCCAACCCCGACCTGCCGCAACGCTTGCGCATCGGCGCACCGCTCAACGAACATGATCGCGAAACACTGTTCGGCGGCGGCGCGCGCGGACTGACCGACTATCCCGCGCTTGCTGCCTAGTCCTGCAAAAAAGCGGATAATAGCGGCCACATCATTTTTTGGCAGTATTGGAATTCCATGGAAATCAAGGTCAACTTTCTCGACAAACTCCGCATCGAGGCGAAGTTTGATGATTTTACGGTCATCGCCGACCAGCCCATCCGCTATAAGGGCGATGGCTCGGCGCCGGGTCCGTTCGACTATTTCCTGGCCTCGTCTGCACTGTGCGCCGCTTATTTTGTGAAGTTGTATTGCAATACCCGCAATATTCCAACCGAAAATATCCGCCTGTCGCAGAACAATATTGTCGATCCTGAGAACCGCTACCAGCAGACTTTCAAGATCCAGGTGGAGCTGCCGGCCGATATTTCCGCCAAAGACCGCGAAGGCATTCTGCGTTCGATCGACCGCTGCACCGTGAAAAAGGTGGTGCAGCAGGGTCCTGAGTTCATCATCGAAGAAGTCGAGAGCATCGATGCCGATGCCCAGGGCCTGCTGGCAGTGGACACAGCGTCGGAAACCCGCACCTATATCCCGGGCAAGGATCTGCCGCTCGAGCAGACCATCGCCAATATGGCGGGCGTGCTGGCCGACCTGGGTATCAAGATTGAAATTGCATCGTGGCGCAATATCGTGCCGAATGTGTGGTCGCTGCATATCCGCGACGCGCATTCGCCGATGTGCTTCACCAACGGCAAAGGCGCGACCAAGGAAAGCGCGCTGGCGTCGGCGCTGGGCGAATACATCGAACGTATCAACTGCAACCACTTCTACGCGGGCGAATACTGGGGCGAAGAAATCGCCAACGCGAAATTCGTGCATTACCCGAACGAACGCTGGTTCAAGCCTGGCAAGAAGGATAAGCTGCCGCCTGAAATCCTCGACGAATACAGCCGCGAAGTCTACGATCCGGATGGCGAGCTGCGTGGCTCGCACCTGATCGACACCAATTCCGGCAACGTGGAACGCGGCATCTGCTCGCTGCCATTCGTGCGCCAGTCCGACGGCGAAACTGTGTACTTCCCATCCAACCTGGTTGAGAACCTGTTCGTCAGCAACGGCATGAGTGCAGGTAACACGCTGGCCGAAGCCCAGGTCCAGTGTTTGTCGGAGATTTTCGAAAGGGCGGTCAAACGCGAAATTCTGGAAGGCGAAATCGCGCTACCGGACGTTCCGCAGGAAGTCCTGGCCAAGTATCCAGGCATTGTGGCCGGCATCAAAGGCCTCGAAGAACAAGGCTTCCCGGTGCTCGTAAAAGATGCATCGCTGGGCGGCAAGTACCCGGTCATGTGCGTGACCCTGATGAATCCCCGCACTGGCGGCGTATTCGCGTCGTTTGGTGCGCATCCGGACTTCCAGGTGGCGCTGGAGCGCAGCCTGACGGAACTCCTGCAAGGCCGCAGCTTCGAAGGCTTGAACGATCTGCCGCCGCCTACGTTCGTCAGCAACGCCGTGACGGAACCCTATAACTTCGTCGAGCACTTTATCGATTCCAGCGGTATCGTTTCCTGGCGCTTCTTCAGCGCCAAGTCCGACTACGAATTCGTGGAATGGGATTTCTCCGGCAAAGGCGAAAATTCGAACGTCCAGGAAGCCGAAGCCTTGTTCGGCATCCTCAAAGAGCTGGGCAAAGAGTCCTACATGGCCGTCTACAACGACCTGGGCGCAACCGCTTGCCGCATCCTGGTGCCGGGCTATTCGGAGATCTATCCGGTCGAAGACCTGATTTGGGATAACACCAATAAGGCGCTGCAGTTCCGTGAAGACATCCTGAACTTGCACCGGTTGGACGACGACCAGCTGGAAGCGCTGCTGGAACGCCTGGAAAACAGTGAGCTGGACGAATACGGCGATATTGCCACGCTAATTGGCATCGAATTCGACGAAAACACCGTGTGGGGCCAGCTGACCGTCCTTGAACTGCGCCTGCTGATCAATCTGGCGCTGAACGAATACGAGGTTGCGCACGAACTGATCGGCGCCTTCCTGCAATATAACGACAATACGGTGGAACGCCGGCTGTTCTACCAGGCACTGGACGCCGTGCTGTCCGTGGCGCTGGATGGCGAGCTCAAAATCGAAGATTACGAGTTCAATTTCCGCCGCATGTTCGGCAACGAGCGCATGGACGCGGTGATTGGCTCAGTCAATGGCAGCGTGCGATTCTATGGCCTGACGCCAACCAGCATGAAGCTGGAAGGCCTGGACCGTCACCACCGCAAGATCGACAGCTACCGCAAATTGCACGCGGCCCGCGCCAGGGCGGCTGACGCTACCTGATCCATCAGGGCTTTGATCTTGCTTTCCGCTTCCGGCTGCAAATTGACGAATTTGCAGCCGAGGTGGATCTGTTCGCCGAGCAGGAAGGAACGGCAGGAACGCGTGCTGCGGATTTCCAGCTCCGCGCTGATGACAGTTTCAGGGCCAAAATCCAGCCGCACATCGACCAGTTTGCGGCCCCTGATCAGGCCTTTGGACAGGTATTTGGAGCAGCGCAGGCCAATTCCGCCGAGCGAGTAGTCATAGACCGGGATCTCATAAGGGATGCCATTCACCACGAACGAGGCCAGGTAGTTCGCGCCGAGCGGGGTCTCCAGGCGTTCGGTTGTACGCCGGTTCAGCACAGCGCAGGTTTCCGGGAAAACCATCGGAATCAGGGTCGGCTTGCCGGACACCGATTTCCATTCAGATTTTTCGAGCCGGAACTGGAGCTTGGCGGAGCGCAGCCAGGCCACAAAAGTGACTTTGCCAGGAGGCAGGGTTGCGCCTTCGTTTAACTCCATGACGAAGTGCGGCAACTCTGGATCGACGGAAAGGATCCGCCCCAGGACGACATCGCGGCTGCCGGTTCCGTACATTGAAATTGCTTCGCCGCTTTCTGCGAGGAGGGTCAGCGTGTCGCCGATCTCATCCTCAGTCGTCATATCGTACGCATTGGCGGTTGCGGGGATTGGGGCAATAGCATCTTGCGCCCGTGGCGGGCCTTTCCGGACCGCGACGGTGGTAAATTCGTTCAGCTGCATAAATTGTGGGTACTCGAGACGTTGTTTGGGTCTGTCCGCGAATCATAGATGAGTGACCTAGAGGTGACAATCTAACTGAAACTAACACTTCGCATAATCTATATTATGTCAAATTAAGGTTGTGTGAATATGGACCCGATTGGGGCCATCCCTGCACTATGAAAAAGTCGCTCCAAATGCCGCTCTAGCCGCTTTTACCTGTGAGTTGCGTTTACGCCACCGTCTCACCACCCCTGTCACGCTTGTCAAAGCCTCGCAGACTTGACCTAGGTCATGCCCAGCGTTTTACCGGAGGCCTAGACTTCTCCTTGACTGAAACCTCGGAGGCTGCCATGGCATTCAAGACGATTGTGGTTCACCTGAACGGTTCGCCCGACACAGCTCGCCGCGTCCGCTTGGCCGCACAACTGGCCACGCAGTTCCGCGGCCGGCTGATCGGCGCTGGGATGACCGGGGTTTCACGCTACCTGACGATGGACTATGCCACGTCAATGGGAGTCAGCATGGCAGCCGAATGCATGGAGGAAGCACGCTTGCAGGCAAAGTCCGCCTTGCACGAGTTCCAGCGGCAATGCGCGGCACTGGGCGTGGCTACCTTTGAGTCGCGCCTGGTCGACGACCTGAGTGCGGATGGCCTTGTGCTGCAATCGCGCTATTGCGACCTGGTGGTGCTTGGGCAGTCCAATCCCGACGAACCGCTGGCCAGGGCTTCCTCGATGCACAACAGATCGGCTGGAGCTTCCGCATGCTGCGTCCGAACACGCAGGTTTGGCGCTACGTGGTGCATAAATACCTGTTCGGCGAGCCTTCCCCTGCCCTGGCGCCGCTGGCCTGGAATGCCGATGGCACGCGGCAGCCGCGCGCCACACAGGCCTTTTGCCTGCGCGAGCTTTACCTGGCCAATAAACTGGCGAAGCCCGATGCGCTCGAACTGCGCGGAGAGAAAATCGACCTGGGACGCATCCGGCAGCCGCTGTACGCGGTGGGCGCGATAGCGGACCACATCACGCCCTGGCGCAGCACCTACCGCAGCGCGGCCCTGGTCGGGGCTCCGGTGCAGTATGTGCTGACGGCTTCCGGCCATATCCTCGGCATCATCAACCCGCCCGGCGGCAGCGCGAAACAGCAGTACTGGTCGGCGCCACTGGTCGCTGGCTGCGATCCCAAAGACTGGCTGGCGATGCACGCGCCCACGCCGGGTTCGTGGTGGCAGGACTGGACGGCATGGCTTTCGGCGCGCTGCGGCCCTATGCGCGCTGCGTCGCCGGAAGCCCACGCGGAATTCCCTTGGCTGTGCGAGGCGCCCGGAAATTACGTGCGTGAGCGCTGAAGCAGACCTTATAATTTCGGCATGAACCCGGAACAAAAACAATTTCGCCGCCGCCTTGCCATGCTTGGCGCTATCGCCCTGATCGGATTTGCCGTCCTTGCCGGCCGCGCTATCTGGCTGCAGGCACTCCAATGACCTTGAAACTCTCGTTGTGGCGCAGGCTGCGGCCTGTGCTGGCTGTTGACGCGCCCTTGGCCGCCATTGTCGGCTTGCTGGTTTGCACCGGCTTGTTCACCTTGTATTCCGCTTCCGCCGATTTCCCCGGACGCTTCGAGCTTCAGCTGCGCAACGTGCTGATGGCGATGCTGCTGATGTGTGGCGCCGCAAACGTTCCGCAGCAATTCCTGATGCGGCACGCGGCCACGCTCTACGCCATCGGCGTGGCTTTATTGCTCGCAGTATTCCTGTTGGGCGTGACCAAGAAGGGTTCTACGCGCTGGCTGCATATTGGCCACGATATCCAGCCTTCGGAAATGATGAAGCTCGCCATGCCGCTTATGCTGGCGTGGTTCTTCCACCGCTACGATAACGTCAAAGGCTGGAAGCTGTTCGTGGTCGCTGCCGTCTTGCTGGCGATTCCGGTCGGCCTGATCGCCAAGCAGCCTGACTTTGGCACCGCGATGCTGGTGCTGGCGGCGGGGTTCTATGTGATCGTGCTGGCAGGCCTGTCCTGGAAAGCACTGGCTGCGCTGGCGGTAGCCGGGCTGGCGGCAACGCCGATCGTCTGGCATATGCTGCATGACTTCCAGCGCCAACGCGTACTGACCTTCCTCGATCCTGCCGCCGACCCGCTGGGCAAGGGCTTCCAAATCAACCAGGCCATGACGGCCATCGGTTCGGGCGGCGTTACGGGCCGTGGCTGGATGGATGGTCCGCAAGGGCATCTGGGCTTCATTCCGGAGCGCTCCACGGACTTTATTTTCTCGGTGTTTGCAGAGGAATTCGGCTTGGTGGGCGGCATTGTGCTGCTGGTGATGTACGCCCTGCTGATCGTGCGCGGCCTGCAGATCTCGGCCGCTGCGGCGACCTTGTTTTCCCGGCTCCTGGGCGGCGCGATCACGATGATTTTCTTTACCTATGCCTTCATCAACATCGGCATGGTCAGCGGCGTGGTTCCAGTGGTCGGCGTGCCGCTGCCATTTTTCAGTTACGGCGGCACTGCGCTTGGCACCCTGGGCTTGGGTTGCGGCATCCTTATGAGCATCCAGCGCAGTTACAAATGTCTCAAATGAGACATGTGGCGCGCGGATGTTACGGCCTTAACGTAAATGTTGTCTAAATGGCGACAGCCATTACCGCCGTCGCCGAATTTGATTGAACTGGCGCCCTCTCCGCAGCAAGATAGACTGCATGGGCCGAGCTAAGGCCCTGTAAAACATTCAATCACCGGACGGAGAGACTATGAACTGGAAACACCTTGGCGGCTTGGCACTGGCAGCTTCCTTCAGCTTTGGCGCCTATGCGGCAGACGGCGTAACCGCCAGCATCAGTATGGACAAGCGCGCACTGGGCCCACGCGACGACGTGGTGGTGCACGTGACCCTGACCAATACTTCGGCAGTGCCGCAATATGTCCTGAAGTGGCATACCCCGTTCGGCGACATCGAAGAATCCCTGTTTGACGTGACCCGTGACGGCGCCAAGGTTGCCTACGAAGGCATGCACGTCAAGCGCGCCGCTCCGACCGCGGCCGACTACTACGTGATCCAGCCGGGCAAATCGCACAAGGTGACGGTGGAACTGTCCCAGATGTATAACATGAGCATCTCGGGCGACTATTCGATCCGCTACAGCACCAAGTCGCCTAAGCTGTTCAGCAATATCGATGCAGCCGGCAAGGCCATGGACAAGAAACAGTCCGACACCCTGCAATCGGAAGCCCTGAACGTGTCGATCGAAGGCACCCTGCCACGCGGCAGCGTCGCCAAGGCGCCGGCACCAACCCCTGGCGCAGCTGGCCTCTCTTTCGCCAAGTGCACCGCATCTCAGCAGGCTGATATCTCCAGCGCGGTGTCGACCGCGCAGGGCATGGCGAACGACGGCAACGCCTACCTGGGCGCCAACAAGACCGGCCAGCGCTACACCAAGTGGTTCGGCTCTTACGACGCGGGCCGCTATGCCACCGTCAAGGCCCACTTCGCCGCGATTAAGGACGCCTTCGACACCAAGCCGATCACCGTCGACTGCGGCTGCAAGAAGACCTACTACGCATACGTGTATCCAACCCAGCCTTACACCATCTATGTGTGCAAGGCTTTCTGGAGCGCGCCAATGTCGGGCACCGACTCCAAAGGCGGCACCCTGGTGCACGAAATGAGCCACTTCAATGTGGTGGCCGGCACGGATGACCATGCATATGGCCAATCGGCTGCCTCCAGCCTGGCGATCAGCAACCCGGCCCAGGCCATCGACAACGCAGACTCGCACGAATATTTCGGCGAGAACACCCCTGCCCTGCAATAAGCCCTAAGCGGCTGCCTGCCGCTCACCTACCGGTATGCTCAAAGCGTACCGGTCCAACGGTGAGCGGCATTTCTTTTCCGTTCAACAGGTAGTGGCCGCGATAGGCGATGGTGTAGCTATGCCGGCCGGGTTTGAAGGCGTAGGCGCGCCCCAGGTCAATGCTGTTGCGCTGGGTCGCACCCGGCGCCATTGTCAGGTAGTCTTCGTCGGTCAGGGGGCCGCGCTTGACCATGATGCCCTGGTACTCAAGCGCTTCGCCGGTGACGGCATCCCGCAGGTCGAACAGCTTGCCGTACATTTCCTCCTCGTCGGCCAATGCATGCAAGGCTTTGACAGCCTTGCCGGTATGGTTGGCCAGCAGAACGCGGGCCACCGGATGGCCGTCCAGGGACTCAACCGACAGTTTAAGCTCCAGCACAGGTGGTTCTCCGGCTTGCGCGGCGCCTGCAAGGAGCAAGGCTGCAAATTTAATGTTCATGTTTGTTCAAGCGCTTCACCCACCACTTCGAGGAAGTCCTGGATATTGAGCGGTTTGGTCAGGTAGCGGAAGAATCCCGCTTCCAAGGCGGCCTGGACGTCGAGCGGCATGGCATTGGCCGACAATGCGATGATCGGGATCTCGCGCGTGACCGGATCCTGGCGCAGCCTGCGCTGCGCTTCGCGGCCGCTGATGCCGGGCAGGTTCATATCCATCAGGATAACGTCAGGACGGAATTCGCGCGCCATCGAGACGCCGGTATTGCCATCGGTCGCCGACAGCAGGTCCAGTTCCAGGTGCAGCTTGACGATTTCCTGCACCAGGCGCAGGTTGGCCGGATTGTCTTCCACGTACAGCAGCACCGGCTTGGCGCGCTGGGCAATGCTGGGCGGCGCCTCGACCGCGGCGTCATACGCTGTGGCCGGCGGCAGCTGCAGCGGGGCGGCTGCCACCATCTCAACGGTAAAGGTACTGCCTTGGCCAACGGAACTGGACACTTCGATAGAGGCCTCCATCAGCTCCGCCAGGCGTTTGCTCAGGACCAGCCCGATGCCGCTGCCTTCTTCCGGCCCGCCTTCCTGGCCGAGCCGGTTAAATGGCTGGAACAGGCCGGCAATTTGTTCGGGACTGAGCCCCGGGCCATCGTCCTTCACCGACAGCCAGGTGCGGCCCGTATCACCCGCGCCGACCTCAACCCAGACTTGCCCGCCCTTGCGGTTGTATTTAACCGCATTCGACAGCAGGTTCAGCACGATCTGGCGCAAACGGATGCGGTCCGCCTTCACGTACAGCCCGCGCGTCTCACCCAGGAAGATGCGGATCGAGCGGGCTTCCGCCATGGCTTCGATCATCTTATTGGCTTCGTGCAGCAGGTCGTCGAGCGAAACTGGCTCCAGCGACAAGGTCACGGCCCCAACCTCGATCTTGGCCAGGTCCAAGGTTTCATTAATCAAATGCAGCAGATGCTGGCCGGCCTGGACGATATTGCCGGCAAAGGCATAGCGCTGTGCCTGCGATAGCGGCAATTTTTCGTTATGTAGCAGCTGGCCAAAGCCGAGGATGGCATTCAGCGGCGTGCGCAGCTCATGCGACATGCTGGCCAGGAAACGGTCCTTGGCCTTGCTGGCCTGCTCCAGTTCCAGCTTTTGCTCGAGCAGCTTGCGTTCGATCTGGCGGCGGCCGCTGATATCGCGGATGGCGCTGGAAACCAGCATTTCATCCTCGGTTTTCAGCGGGCTGAGACTGATCTCGACGGGGAATTCGGTGCCGTCGCGGCGCATCGCATACAGCTCCGTGCCAGCGCCCATGGCGCGTGGCTGGGCCTTCTCGAAAAAGCTGCTGCGCGCGGCGGGGTGGCGGCCGGCAAAACGTGCGGGGATCAGGATTTCGATCGGCTTGCCCAGCAATTCCTGGCGCTGGTAGCCAAACAGCTGCTCGGTCTGTGAGTTGACCAGCACGATTTCGCCCTTGGTATTGACGATCACCATCGGGTCCGGCGCCGATTCCAGCAGGCCGCGGAATTTCTGTTCGGCTTTCTTGCGGTCACCGATATCGCGGATGGCGCTCATGACGATGGCGCCCTCCTCCATCTGGATCATGCTCAGGCTGATCTCGACCGGGAATTCCAGCCCGTCCTTGCGCAGGCCGTACAGCTCGAGCCCGGCGCCCATGGTGCGGGTGCGCGGCTGGACGAAATACTGGGCGCGGTGCGACACGTGGCCGCCCCGGAAGCGGTTCGGCAGCAGCACTTCGACCGGCTTGCCGAGCAGTTCGCGCGGCGCGAAGCCGAACAGGCGCTCGGCCTGGCTGTTGACCAGCACAATGCGACCGGTGGAGTTGGCCATGACAATGGCGTCCGGCATCGACTCCAGCAAGCCGCGGTAGCGCGATTCGACATTGCGCGCGTCGCGCAGCGCCTTGGCGTCCGTGATGTCGTTCTGGCAGTGGATGATGTACTGGATCTCGCCCTGGGGCGTGTAGACCGCGCGGCAGGCGGCGCCGACGTAGACCGCCTGGCCATCCTTGCGGCGGCGCAGGTACTCGAGATCGGCGCCGAACTCCTGTTTCACCGGGTGGCCTGGCATGCCGATCAGTTCGGCAAGCTTGTTGCCGCGCGCTTCGTCGCCGGAATAGCCATAAATCTCGGTCGCACCCTTGGTCCAGAACAGGACGGTGTCGTGTGCATCGGTCGCGATGATGCCGCCCGGAGCTTCCTCCAGGATGAACTGGCCCAAGTCGGTTTGCATAGGCAATGAATTTTAGTAAGAAAGTCACCAATGTTTCACGGACGCAGCGAAACCCATTGTAAGCCAAAACAGCATAAAAAAAACCGCCTGCCCTTGCGGGCGAGGCGGTCGATGGCGCGGGGGTGCGCTCTTAATTACCAGGAGGCTTTCAAGGTGTAAGTACCGTTGGTGGCGCCGGTGCCGCCAGCGTAGTAGAACACCTTGGCGTACCACGTTACAGCAGTCGAGCCAGTGTTGGCGCGCGTTACGGTATCGGCCTGGCCGGTGCCCTTGACGCTCGATGCCAGTTCGGTGCCGGCGCTGTTGTACAGCTTCAGGTCGTAGTCCGAGGTGGCGTTCGGGGTCATGACGGCGGTCAGGGTCTTGCCAGCTGGCACAGTGATCGCAATATAGTCAGCATCGGTGCTGGAGCCCATGTTGCCGTTGACGGTGGTGCCGGTCTGGGTCACAGGGTTCGCGGTGGCGATGGTGTTATTGCTTTCGGTCTCGTTGATGGTCGGGCCAGGCGGCACCACCGCGGTCAGGATGTTCTGTGCTTCAAACTTGGCCTGGAAGGTGTTGGCGTAGGTCAGGTCTGAAGGGTACAGGTTCTTGGCGGCGTTGACGATGGCGGTTGCCATGGCCGGCATCTTGATGTTCGAACCGAGGCCGAAGTGCGCTTCCAGGATGATCTTGTCGATGTTGGCACGCGGCTTGCCGGCGGCAATCAGCGACACCATCGATTGGTACAGCGGCGCCGACCACAGCTCGTCGGACTGGAAGGTCACGCCATTTTCGGTTACCGACTGGTGTGCGCCGTAAGTCTTGGTGCTGTTGTACTTTGCATCCGTGCGGTTCAGCATACGGCCGGCCCAGCACGAACCGTGGCCGTCCCAGCTGAAGGCCCACTCAGGGTGGTAGGTCTTGCCGTTCGGGGTGCTGTAGGAGTAGGAAGCAGCCCAGTAATCGCCGAAGCCTTCGCCCATGGCGCCGGTGTCGCCGCCGGTCCAGTTGGCGTTGATGTTGCGCTGGATGCCGTGGCCGTATTCGTGCAGGATGACGTCCGCGTCTTCGCTGTCGTTCACACAGCCGTGGCCGAAGGCCAGGTAGTCGGTGGCGCCGCTGTAGCTGTAGTGGGAGTTATCGTCACCGTTCAGGCCGTCGGTGTCGACGTCGAAGGAGCGTTCGATGATGCCCTTGGTGCCGGTGAAGCCCAGCGATTGCATGTAGCGCTGGTTCTGGTCCAGGTGGAAGTAGACGTTGGTGTCGTCGAAGGCATTGTTGCCGCGCTTGGCAGTCCACACGCCATTGGTGGTGGTGCTTGGCGCGGTGTTAGGGGCTTCGATGTTCTTGATGTTGACGTACGGTCCGGTCAGCTTGTAGACGCCGGAGGTCACGGTCAGGTCGCGCAGGGTCTTGGTCGAGTACGCGGCGTCGAAGGCGGAAGCGGCCGAGGTATCGGTCAGCGCATCGCTGTTCAGTGCGGTACGTGGATCCGGATCGAAGGCATAGCCGGAGCCATTGATGCCGGATGCGGCAACCGCGGCGGTGGTCACGGTGCCGCCGGTGCTCTTGCTGGTGTTGCCGGCGGTGTCCTTGCCGGCATCCTTGGCGGCCTTGATGGCGGCCTTCATGTCCAGCATCTGGCCCGGTGCGGCATTGCGCGCCGCGATCGAGCGTTCGCCGCCCTTGTTGGTGCGTGGCAGCGAAGTGGTATAGGAGTCGAGCAGTTCGCCGTTGTGGGCGTTCAGGTACTGGACGAAACCGCCGGTTGGCATTTCAGCTTCGATGCTGACCTTGCGCGCCAGCTGCACGCCGTCCTTGGTCGGCATCCAGACCAGGGCGGTCGAAGGCACGCTGACCAGGTTGTGCTGGACCTTCATGTTCTTCCAGCCTTTGTCCAGCGCTTCGTCTTCGCTGATCTGGGCTTTGTTGTACATCTGGTTCACCGCATCGGCGTCCATCTTGGCGGAGATATGGCGGCTTTCGTTGAAGATCTTTTGCAGCTCGCCGTTGTTGCCTATCGAGACAACGATCTCGGCACGGTCCACCGGCAGGCCGCGCAGCATTTGCTGGTAGTGGTAGTGCTTGCCGGTCAGGGATTCCTTGACCGACACCAGCACCAGGTTGTTCAGGTTGGCTGGCAGGCCGAAACGGGCAGCGTTGGCCTTCAGCGCGGCTTCTGCGGAAGCGGCCTTGGTGTTGCTGAAGATGGTCAGGTTGTCGACGGTTTTTTCACCGGCTTGTGCCAGGCTGGCGCAGGCCAGCATGACGAGGGAGGCGATGGTGGTACGGGTTGTGTTGCGCATGTTGTCTGTCTCTCCTGAAGCAGATTTAAGGTTATTTTTGGTATGCACTTTCAGGCCCCGCCGGGCCGGTACTCAACAGCGTGAGGGCCGAGTATAACTACTAAAAGATCGTTAACTTGATGGGAACATTGCTTAAAATAGTAAAACTGTCGCATTTGAATCAAGTCAAGACCGCACGCGCAACGTTAGAGGGAGGCCTCAGTGAAATTTAACATTTTGTTATTTTTTTCATGCCTGCTGCTGGCCGGCGCGGCACGGGCGATTCCGGATCTGGAACCCGACGTCACGGCCCAGGTGATCGACATGCTGGACGACCTGGCCGACGGTAAGCCGGCACAGGAGCGTTTCACGGAAAAAGGCGCCAGCTACCTGTCCGTACCCGGGCTATCGGCGGCCCTGCAGGGTTGCAGCCGGCCCTTCGCGCTGGAGCTGTTATCGCGCAATGTCAATGGCGAGGACCGCATGTATGTATACCGCGCCAAATGCAAGCCGAAAGCCCTGCGTATCGCAGTCGATTTCAACAAGGCAGCACGTATTAACCGGCTGGAAATTGCGGCCGAGCGCTAGGTTCACGCGGCGCTGGACTTGGTCTTTGGTGTGTGGTCAGATATACATTAATCAGCCAGGAGAAGAGCATGGACGTCATTACGACAGCGGTGACGGCAGGTGCCGGCGAGGGCGGCATCAGTGCTGCCTACCAGATGCTGAAATCGCGCCTCTCGGCACAGTCTGCTACCGTTGCCGATGCCATGGCGGATGTGGAAGAGGATCCCGGTTCGCGCTCGCGCCAGTTCGCCCTGTCGGATGCCCTGGCAGCGGCCGGTCTGGCCGGCGACCGCTACCTGCGCGCCGCCGCCCGCAACCTGATTGACGAGGTCGACCGGCGCCGCTCGGCCAAGACTTCCGTGCAAGCCAATGCTGCCGGTGTGCCGAACTATGCGGTGATGCGGCTATTCTTTGCTACCGACCGCGAGCTGAGCGGCGACCGCCACCCTGCCCGCCTGTTTGGCAATGCCCGCGGCCCGCTACGCTACGGCAGCTGCGAAGTCAGCATTCCGCGCGACCACCGCATGGGCGAACTGGAAACGCCAAGCCTGCTGCGCCTCGAATTCCGCCAGGATCCGGAACAGCATGTGGTCCTGCTGACGGCCGAGCCGAGCGAACGTGAAACCTGCATGGCTGAGCTGAAACAGTCGATTGCCGCCAGCGGCAGCCGCAGCGCCCTGCTGTTCATCCACGGTTTCCGCACCACCTTTGAAGATGCCGCGCGGCGTACCGGCCAGCTGGCTTACGACCTGGGCTTCCAGGGAACACCGGTTTTTTACAGCTGGCCCTCGCAAGGCAAGCTGTCAGGATATATAGTGGATGAAGCCAATGTGGAATGGACGCAGGCGGACCTGGCTGCATTCCTGTCCGACTTCCTGCAGCAGTCGGAAGCCGCGCATGTCTACCTGCTGGCGCACAGCATGGGTAACCGGGCATTAGCCAAGGCGACGGCCAGCGTGATTGCCGCACAGCCGGAGCTGGCGGGACGCATCCGCGAAGTCATCCTCGCCGCACCGGATATCGATGCCGACGTTTTCCGCCAGCAGTTGCTGCCAGCCTTGGCGGCGGTGCCCAACCCATTGACGCTGTATGCTTCCTCCGAGGATAGTGGCCTGCGCACTGCCAAAGCGATTCACGGTTACGCGCGCGCCGGCGAAAGCGGCGCCGGCCTGATAGTGGCAAAGGGCGTCGAAACTATTGACGCCAGCGGTGTGGACACGGGTTTCATCCGCCACGCCTATTTCGCCGAGCAGCGCTCGGCTTTGAGCGATATGTATTATCTGGTGCAAAAGCAGGCGCGCGCCGCTGATCGGTTCGGTTTGCGGGCGGTCGATAGCGCCACCGGACGTTACTGGACGTTCCGCGAATAATAAGGAGACCCGTTCCATGAGTTACGCAAGTGCGCCCGACGAGGCAGTGTTTTGCGTCGAAAAACTGCTGGAATATATGGGCAACGACGAAAAGGCCGTCAAAACGGTGGTCAAGATCGTGCGCGACGGTATCGGCCCGGGCGTGGAGCCGCTGAATATGGCTGGCGAAGCCATCCGTGACGCCAAACTGATGGAAGCCCGCCGCATCCTGCATAACTTGCGGGGTACGATCGGCAACTTGGGGGCCAAGCGCTTCGTCGCCGCTTCACTGGCCCTGGAACTGGCCCTGCAAGAGGGCCGGATCATGGAAATTCCCCTCCTGTTCACCGCACTCGAAGGTGAGCTGAAGCTAGTGCATGACCATGCCGGGGCCTGGCTGGACCAGCATAGCGGACGTGCGGTTGCCCGCTAACGATTGGTTACATCTGTTACCCCAGCGGTTTTGATGCGGCGCAACACCCGCATGCTATGATCGGCAACAATTTAGCTTTCAGGCAGTCTTGCAAAGCGTGCGCTTTGCTTGCCCGGGAATCCCTAGAATAAGGCAAGTTGATCCGGGATTTGATTGTGGGCAACTTATTGATATAATGCCATCCTTCGGGGAAAAATAAGAAAATATGGAAATTTTCAACAAGGCGGGAGTTATCGTTACGTCCACCTTGGTCATGGTCGGCATGTTGATTGCCTGTCAGGTCAAGGAAGGTGTCGAGCCGCCTGCCCCTGTCATTGAAGCCGTCGCCAAGAAGCTTGGTGAACACGGCGGTGCAGCTGCGGAACGCCGCCTGCGCGAATGGACCGAACAGGGTTCCGTCGTGGCAGCGCGCGAACTGGGCCTGCTGTACAGCCTGGACGCCAACAAGCGTCCGGAAGCCTTGCGCCTGCTGGAAAAAGCGGCACGCGGCGGCGATACGGTATCGGCGGATTATCTGACCAGCCGCTATCGTGCCAATTCCACCGTCGCCAATAGCGCCGGCGAAGGAAGCTGGCCGCTGTACATGCAAATGGCCACGCCGCGTCACACCAAGTAACTCCCCTCCTCCCGGATCGCGCAAAGTTTGAGCGCGATCAACAAGCATCCCTGACAGCTCCCTACGCTGGAACCTTCACCAGCCTGGGAGTTTGCCATGTCTCACAAGATTACCGTTGCCGCCGCAATGGCGCTGGTTGCGCTGCTCGCTTGCCAGCGCATGAAACCGTCCGAAGACCTGCTCAAGGAAGCGCGCCAGGCGCATACCCGTGGTGAGAACCGGGCGGCAGTGATCCAGCTTAAGAACCTCCTGCAACAGGAGCCGGGGCATGCCATTGCGCGCCACATGCTGGGCGAACTGCACCTGGCCCTGGGCGACCCCGCTTCTGCGGAAAAGGAATTGCGGCGCGCGCTGTCGCTTGGCCACCCGCGCAAGGATGTGCTGCCACCGCTGGTGCGGGCCCTGCTGGAGCAGGCTTCCTACCAGGGGGTGCTGGACGAACTGCAGGCTGAGCCGCCGACTGCCGCCGTGCTCGCCTGGCGCGGGCATGCACAGTTCGGCCTCGGAAAGAACGAGGACGCCGGCCAGCTCTACACCGAAGCGCTGCGCAAGGACCCCGACCTGGTGGAAGCGCACCTGGGGCAAGCGCGCCTGGCTTTGGTGCGCGGCGACGCCGATGGCGCCGCCGGCATGGTGGAGCGCGCCTTGGCCGCAGCACCGCGCAACACGCAGACCCTGCGCTTCAAGGGCGACCTGCTGCGCTCGCGCGGCCAGCTGGAGGCCGCGATGACCACCTATCGGGCCATCCTCACTATCGACCCGAACAATGTACAGGCCCACGCCGATATCGCCGCCAGCCTGCTGCAGTCCGGCAAACCGGCGCTGGCGCGCACGCAACTGGCGGCAGCCCGCAAGCTGCAGCCGGGCAGCTTGGTACTGGTCTACGCACAAGCCCTGCTCGAATACGCCGAGGGCAAGCACAAGACTGCACTGGAACACGCGCAAATGGTATTGCGCGCGGCGCCTGAACATATGCCGAGCTACCTGCTGGCTGCCACCATCGAGCTCGCTATTGGCGCCACCGCCCAGGCCCGCACCCACGTGCTGCGCTATCGCCAGGGCCAACCCAAAGAAATCTACGGCATCCGCTTGCAGGCGCTGTGCGACCTGCGCGAGAACAAGCCGCAAGACGCGCTGGCACTGGTTGAGCCGCTGCTGGCCGCCGGCTCACAGGACATCGACCTGCTGGCGATAGGCGGCGAGGCAGCCATGCGGGCCGGCAAGCACGAGCTGGCGGGGCGCTGGTTCGCGTTGGCCAGCAGCCAGGCGCCCGAATCGAGCCAGCTGCTGGCGGCAAATGGCCTGAGCTTGCTCAGCCAGGGGCAGGATGCGCGCGCCGTGGATGCACTCGAGCAGGCCGCGCGCCAGGACGGCCCCGCTTCGCGTGCCGGCGCGTTGCTGGTGATGACCCACCTGCGCACGCGCAACTTCGCACAAGCCAAGGCCCAGGTGGCAGCCATGGAGGCGCAGGGCGACAATCCCGCCGTGCAAAACCTCAAGGGTGGCGTCTTCCTGGTGAGCGGCGACCCGGATGCCGCCCGCCGCGCCTTCAGCCGGGCACTGAAAATCGATCCTGGCCATATGCCGGCCCTCGACAACCTGGTGGAGCTGGACCTGATGGAGAAGAAGCTGCCGCAAGCCCGCAAGCGCTACCAGGCTGCCCTCGAGCGCAATCGCGGCAACGTCCCTCTCATGATGTCGCTGGCACGGCTGGAGGCCCGGACTGGCAACCCTGCAGCGGCAATCGCGTGGCTGGAACAGGCCAGCAAGGCTGCGCCGGACGCCGCGGCCCCGATGCAGGCGCTGGCGGCCCTGTACCTGCGCACCGGCCAGGCCGAGCGTGCCCTGGCCCTGGCCCAGCGTTACCAGGCCAGCCGTCCGGCCGAAGCCGCCGCGATCGACCTGGTGGCGCAAGCGGCCGCCGCCGCCGGCAAGCACCAGCTTGCCCTGGCATCCCTGCAGAAACTGACTGCACTCAATCCGGCCAACGCCGAACTGTTCATGCGCCTGGCACGCAACCAGCTGGCACTTAGGCAAAAGGCGGAGGCCCTGCATTCGGTGCGCAAGGCCATCGCCATCGAGCCCCAGCGCGAAGAAGCCCTGGCCCTGGCCAGTGCATTGATGATCGACAGCCGCGCTTTCGACGATGCGCGCAAGCTGGCCCGCCTTGCGCAGCAGCGGCAGCCGAAAGCCGGCATCGGCTACAAGCTGGAAGCGGATGCCCTGCTTGAGGACGCCAAGCCGCAGGAAGCACTGGCCTTGTATGAGCGCGCCTTTGGCCTGCAGCGCAGCGGTCCGTTGATGATCGCGCTGCACCGGGCCATGCACGCGGCTGGCAAACTGCAGGAAGCCCGGCAGCGCATGGACGCCTGGCTGGCGCAGCAGCCGCAGGACCAGCCGACGCGCCTGTACTTCGCCAGCCATCTGCTGCAACTGGGAGACCATGCAGCCGCCCGGCACGAGTATGAAACCATCCTGCAAAACGATCCCGACAATGTACTGGCCCTGAATGACCTGGCCTGGGCCCTGCTGCAGCTGAAAGACGCAGGCGCCCTGCGTCCGGCCGAGCGGGCCCATCGCCTGGCGCCCGCCAATCCCGCGGTGGCCGACACCCTGGCCTGGATCCTGGTGGAAAGCGGCAAGCCGGCGCGCGCCGTGCCGCTGCTGAAAAAGGCACTGGAAAGCGCACCGACATCGCACGACATCCGCCTGCACTACGCGCATGCACTATTCCGTACCGGCGATAAGAAAGGGGCACGCAGCCAGTGCGAACAACTGCTGGCGGTGCAGGGATTCGCCTTGCGATCCGAAGTGCAAAGCCTGATAGCGCGCATGTAGTGCGTCGGCGATTTTTACGCCAGCACGGCCATTGCCCCGGCCCGGCGGCTGGCGCGCTCCTTGCAAGATGGTTCATATCCAACAACCGGAGCACGCCATGCCTAAGATCGCCCACCGTGCCGCCGCCGGCCTGCTAGCCCTGCTAGCTTACGCCGGAACGGCCTACGCCAATCCCCTCGCCCCATTCGTCCTGCGCACGCCGGGGTTGGTTGAGATCAAATACAGCGGCTACCTGGCCCGCAGCAGCGATAGCGGCGGGCCGGGCCTGCGCGAAGCCAACTTTGCCGCGGGTTATATGAGCAGCATCCACGAGCTGGGCAATCCGGCCAACCAGCTCTGGCGCAGCGGCCAGGACAACCAGAGCATTTCCTTCATGATGTACGGCGCTGGCGACGGCATGGTGTTGCCGGGTCCCGGTGCGTTCGGCAACCAGATATACGGTACGGGCTGCACGCACGCCGCTTTCGGCTGTGACGGCAAGATCCACCTGGATTTTTACCTGGACAAGCTGGTGGGCGGCACCAATCCGGGCTTCGGCGTGGGCGGCATCAAAGCCTCTCAGCGCCAGGGGTTCAATCTCCTCGGCGGCATCACCGACGGCGAATTGCTGATGCAATGGGAATTCGTTCCCGGCCTGGTGAATACCCTGGCCGCCGGACCGGCGGTGACACTGTACCAGCACCTGTCGGGCCTGACGTCGCCCTCTTCCGGCTATGGCAGCTACCTGGCGACCTGCGTCGGCGGCCCTGCCTGCCGCTATTTCCGCACCAGCTCGCAGCCGGCCGGCGCCGACTTCTATGGCACCAACACCATGACTTCGCTGCTGGCGCTGTCGGCAACTGGCCAGAATGGCTGGACCACACGGCTGTCCGATCCGGTCGCGGCCCAGGTTGCGCTGGCGCTGCCTGACAGCTCGTGGCTGCTGCCACTCGGCCTGCTGGCCCTGTACAGCACGCGGCGCCGTCAGCGCGGCTCGTAACGCCCTGGCGCGATCAGGTGCTGCGGGTCGAGCGCCGCCTTGATACGCGCCACGGTACGCCAATAGCTGTCGTGTCCGTTGTCCAGGGCGGCCATGGATTGCGGCCCCACACGGTATGGGATATATCCTTCCGCCATCAAACGCTCGAAGACCGCTCCGTAACAATCGTGGGCGCGCACGGTTTCCGCCGCGTCCTCCTTGTCGAAGCAAATGGTGAGCACGCCGCCCAGGCTGCGTTCGTTGACCATGCTGTAGGTGGCAAACAGGTCGAAACGGTGGCGCGCAAACAGTGGCGCGGCCAGCGAGTGCACCTGCAGAAGATCGCTGCCGCGCATGGGCAGGACCGGCGCTAACCACATCATGCCGCAACCATCACGCGCCGGATCGGCGCCATCCGGAAACCCTTGCGGCAGGCCGCCCCGGCGCCGCCAATATGCGCCGGACAGGAAGCGGCCGTCCGGCAGACCGCGGTTCATATTCAGCAGCGAGCGCCCCAGGGCTACCTGGGCCGACAGCTTCCGGCCGAGCGCGCTGTCTCCCAGCGTGCGCGCGGCCGCGCCGCCCAGCGCCAGTGCGCGATCATCGAGAAACTGCAGCCGGGCCAGCTTGCCGATCGCACGGCGAATGGCCCGGCGCGCGTCCGCCACCTGCGCCTTGCGGCCGTACAGCGCAGCTGACACTGTCCAGGCGCCAATTCCCGACCGCTTGCGCAAGGCAGCCAGCACGGATTGTGTCAGCGGCGGGCCATCCGGCGCCAGCGCTTGCGGGAACACCATGCCGCCCGAAAGCACACGCAAATCGTTGCCAATGTGGACAACGCTGCGCAGGGTGCCGTCCATGCGCAGGGGCCGCAGCGCATCAACCACTTGTGCGATATCTTCGAAACCGGCGACGCTGGCGATAGCGTGGCTGACCACTTCGGACCGCGGCATCAGCCATAGGCCCAGGCTGGTCACAATGCCGAAATTCGATTGCGTAAACAGGCCATCGAGCCAGGGTCCGACACCGTAGGGATAGATGTGCGCTGCTGTGGCGTGGCTGAAATGGCCGAAGCCCGTCTCCAGCGTATCGCCACTGGACAGCACGAGGCGCATGCCCGACACATGCAGCATGCGGTTCCCATACGGCGTATGGCCGAACCCGCGCTCAAGGATGTTGCCGACCAGGCTGGTATCCGGCCCCGCGCCAGTGCAATCCATCCATAACGGCAAGTTGAGCTGGGCCAGATGCCCAGCCAACTGAGCCTGCGTCACCCCCGGCTCCAGTACCGCATAGGCAAGCTCGGCATTGACTTCCAGGATGCGGTTCATGCCCCCAAGGTCGAGGATCACCTGGCCCTCGCCGGTGGGACAGGCATCGCCATAGCCCCAGTTGCGCCCGGTACTTAGCGGATACAGGGGAATGTCAAATTCACCGGCACTGCGTACGATGGCCACCACTTCGCCATGCGACTCGGGCCGCAGTACAGCCAGCGGCTGGACGGGATTGGCCGAAGTGCTGGCAGCGTAGCGGGCGAGTTCGGCGCCTGCCGTGAGCACACGCGCGGGGCCCAGAAGCAGGCGCCACGCGGCCAACGCGGATTCAGGGATCGCCGCCATCTCAGTTTCTCCCTTCCCGCAGGCGCACGGTAATACCGGCCTCATCACTCGGCGAGAAGAAGAAGGGATAGAAGGAGCGCTCGCCGCGTGCTTCCATGCGTCCGCCATGGCGCGCGATCTGCTCCCGCATATAGTCAAGATCCAGGCGCAGCAGAACGGCAGGCGCGCCGACCCGGTTGCAATGGCGCTCGGGAGCCAGTTCGCGGAAGCCCAGCATACGCTGGTAGAACATGACGTGGCGCGGATTGACCTCGATCACGTAGTCGGTGCAGCCATGCAGGTTGTGGGCGTACACATAGGAAATGTGGATCAGCGCCGCAAACACGCGCATATTGACGTTGCGGTCGATCGCCAGGCGGGCCGGTTCGCACAGCCGCCGCCCCTGCGCACGCAATTCGCCCAGGATGTCGCCAAAGTTTTCATCGGCCGGCAGCCCAATGGCGGGGTCATCGAGGCAGAGCGACATGGTGCCGACAGTCTCGCCCTGGCTGTCCGCCGCCAGCGTGATACGGTTGGGCAGGTGCGGCGCCGCGGGATCCACCTCATATCCGCGCCAGCCGTACATCTTTTGCAGCAGGAGGCTGGCGGCCTCGCGCTGACCGGCCGAGTTCGCCAGTCGGATGTGGAACTGCTGCTGGTCAAGCGCCTCCAGCGGCTGCGAGTTTGGCGCGGCTTCTTCAATCAACAGGGAAACAATAGCGTCTTCATCCACGATGGGTCCTCCTATCGGTGTCTGGCTTGGACGCATGCGCGGCGATAAGGTTCCGCCCGCGTCGGATTTCTTTTCACGACTGGGCGCCGCCCGGGCACGGACATATGGCATGGATGCTGCTCCTTAGGCTATGCCGGCAAACTCGCCGCATTCCCACGGAGACTCCGCCATGAAAAATCTTTGCAAGCACCTACTGGCATCGGCCGCTGTCGTGACAGCCGGCCTGGCCTGCACGCCTGCGCAGGCATCGACATTCGCTTCCGCCATCCTGGACATCAACAACTTCCGCCTGCTGCACTCGAGCGGCGTGGCTTACAGCACCGCCGACTTCACGGTGCTGACGGGCACCAATGATGCCCACGCGACTGCCGCGCTGAACAATGTGTTCTCGAACGGCGCCTCATCCCTGGGCATCCTGAGCGGCATGACCCCGAACGTGGCGCACCAGTGCGTCGGGGCGCCCTGCCCGGCCCTGCCCGAGAACAATTTCCTGCCTTTCGCCAGCCCGCCACCCGTACCAGGCAACTTCGGTTATGCCGACCAGGACCTGACCGGCGCTTCGATCACCATTGGCGCCGCACCGGCCGGCGCCCATGCCCGCACCCGGGCCGACGCTTCGACCGCGCTGAACTCTGTCGCCTCGGGCAATTCGGACGTCGGCACTTCGACGACCTTCAGCTTCACGCTGGGCGCCGCCGACACCATGACGATCTCGTTTGACGGCACGCCTTACACACAAGCCTTTGTCTCGGGTGGCTCGACACCGACGGCCAATGCCAACGCGCGCTTGTCATGGGCGATCAATATCGTCAACCTGGCGACCGGCGTTTCGGTTTTCGACTACGCGCCCGACGAACTCAACGGCCTGAGTGCTGTCAGCCGTACCGACGGTTTGACCGGCCTCACCACCTACGCTCCAGGCACCGCAGCCTTCCTGGCAATCACGCCAATGCTGGCGGCCGGCACGACCTACCAGATCACGATCCAGCACAACACGCTGGCCAATGCATTGCAGCAGGAATTGCCTGAGCCTGACTCGCTGGCGGTGCTGGCTGCCGGCATGCTGGCCATGTCGCTGGCACTGCGGCGCCGAAAATCCTGACGTGCTGTGTTGATGGGCCTCAAAGGTCGGGCGGGTTGGCCGGACAATCCGGAAACCCGTCCATATAATCATAAAGACCGGGCCCGATCACATGGAGCGACCCCGTATGGAGCATGTTTACAGCCAATTGATATCCAGCCTGAAGGGCATGTGGAAACATCGCTGGCTCGGATTTTTCACCGCGTGGGTGCTGGTGCTTGCGGGCTGGGCCAAGATCTACAGCCTGCCTGACGAGTACCAGACTTCGGCACGCGTCTTCGTTGATACGCAAAGCGTGCTGAAGCCGTTGATGGTTGGCATGACCACCGTGCCCAATGTGGAACAACAGGTGTCCATCATGAGCCGGACCTTGCTCACCCGCCCCAACCTCGAGCGCGTCCTGCGCATGGTCGACCTTGATGTCAAGGCGCTCACGCCGAGGGAGCTGGATGCGCAGGTGACCGAGCTGCTCAGGACGATCCGGATCCAGGGCACTGGATCTAACGATATTTACACCATTGTCTACCACCACTCCAACCCGCGCCAGGTCCGCGACGTGGTCCAGGCGCTGCTGGCGATCTTTGTCGAAGGCAGCTTCAAGGGCAAAAAGGGCGATTCTGAGAAGGCGGTGCAATTCATCGACGAACAAGTGCGCGGTTACGAGGACAAGCTGCTCAATGCGGAAAACGCCGTCAAGGACTTCCGCCTGAAGCACAATTTCCTGCTGCCGCACGAGGGCCAGGATTACGGCAGCAAGCTGTTGCAGGCCAACGAAGCCCTGGCGAACGCCCAGTTGGAGCTGGCAGAGGCGGAACAGGCCCGCAAATCGATCGAAGCCCAGTTTGGCGGTGACGAACCGGTACTGACGCCCGGTGGCGCAAACGGCGAGCAATCCGACCTGGATAGCCGGATCAGCGCGCTGAACAAGAACCTCGATGCCCTGCGCCTGCAGTACACCGACCAGCATCCGGACGTCATATCCACCGTGCGCCTGGTCGAACAGCTCACGGAAAAGCGGCGCCAGGAGCGCCAGAAGCAATCCGCCAGCAGCGATGCCACCTACCAGTACAGCCCGCTGTTCCAGCAAATGAAGGTGGCACTGGCCGAATCGGAAGCGCGTGTAGCGGCCCTGCGGGCGCGGGTGGATGCCTTGCGTGAGCGCCAGTCCCGTTTGCAGGATCAGCGCAACGCGGTCCCGGAGCTCGAATCCCAGCTCGGCCAGCTGACGCGCGACTACCAGATCAATAAGGAAAACTACGAAAAGCTGATCGCCCGCCGCGAAGCCGCCAAGCTGTCCGGGGAGCTGACCAGCACGACCGAGATGATGAGCTTCAAGATCATCGATCCGCCTACGATGCCGCAGCGGCCCATCGGTCCCAACCGGGCGCTGTACTACAGCGTAGCCTTGTTGATGGGCCTGGTCGGTGGCGGCACGGTGGCATTAAGTCTGGCAGAACTGCGCCCCACCTTCCTGAGCCCAGCCGAGCTGCGCGCGAGCACGGGCTTGCGCGTGCTTGGCAGCATTGCGATGAACTGGACCGATGACGAAAAACGCCGGCGGTCGCGCGACTTGGTCAGTTTCAGCGCGGGCAGTGCTTTCCTGCTACTTTGCTACGGCGGCGTCCTGACCTACACCTTGCTGCTCCGTTAGACGGGAGAATCATGAAACTGCCGCCCAGCCTGCTCGAAGTCGCGCCGCCCGGTGAAACGGGCTTTGCGGATATCAACCTGGTCCGGATGCGCCAGCGCGGCATGATCACGCATGAAAGTGGCCGCACCTCGGTGGCGGAGGATTTCCGCATCATCAAACGCCACCTGCTGAAGGATGCGCGTGCCAGTGGCACCAGTGCCATCCCGCATGGCAACCTCATCGTTGTGACCAGCGCGCTGCCCGGTGAAGGCAAGACGTATTGCGCCATCAACCTGGCCATGAGCATTTCGATGGAAAGGGATGCGCGCGCCTTGCTGGTGGACGCCGACGTGGCGCGTCCTTCAGTGCTGAAAGTGCTCGGGCTACAGGCGGAACGCGGGCTGATGGATGTACTGCTGGACGGGAGCGTGGAGCTATCCGACGTCATCATGCGCACCAATGTGCCTTCACTGACCTTGCTTCCGGCGGGCCCTGCGAGCCGCCACGCGACCGAACTCCTGGCCAGCCGGAATATGACACGCCTGCTGGAAGAGCTGGCCAACCGCTACCCGGACCGCATCATTATTTTCGACTCCCCGCCATTGCTGTTGACGACCGAATCGAGCGTCCTGGTGTCCCAGATGGGCCAGGTGGTCGTGGTGGTGGAGGCCGAAACCACGACCCAGGCGGCCGTACGCGATGCCTTGGCCCGCATTGAGCATTGCCCCAACCTGAACCTGATCTATAACAAGTCGCGCGCCTTCCCCGGCTCCGACTACTACGGCTATTACGAATGATGGACGCCTACGCGATCGCGGCCCTGCTGCTCCTTTGCGGCTATATCCTGCACAAGGTGCGCCACATGCACATCCTGGTGCATACCCTGCGCGACGATACGCGCCATGGCAATGCAACCCTGTTCCGCCAGCTGGAGGCCTTGCAGGGACTGTACGTCAGCCTCGGCTTGCGGCGGGCGCTGCCATTGACACGCGGCTGGGCTGCTTCGCCTGACTTCCTGCAGGAGCTGGCGGCCCATGCGCTGGATGAGAAGCCGCGCTGTGTGGTGGAGTGCAGCAGCGGCATTTCCACCCTGGTACTGGCGCGCTGCCTGCAACTGAATGGCGCCGGCATGGTGTACAGCCTGGAACATGATCCGCTCTACGCTCGGCGCACCCGCCGGCAGCTCGAATTGCACGGGCTGTCAGCGTGGGCGACCGTCATCGATGCCCCGTTGACCGGACAGGCTGTCGGCGGCGGCCAGCAGCTATGGTATGACTGCAGCGGTTTGCCGCTCGTAATGCCGATCGACATGCTGGTGATTGACGGCCCGCCTCAGGCCATCGGTCAGCACGCCCGCTACCCCGCTGGCCCGATCCTGTTCCCGCGCCTGGCGCCGGGTGCGATGGTCTTTCTCGATGATGCCGAAAGGCCGGGCGAACGGGCGGCCCTGCAGCGCTGGTCGCTCGAGTTCCCCCACCTCGACGTTCAGTCGCTGCCTTGCGAGAAAGGTGCGGCGGCGATGCGCTGGGCCCAAGCCGCTTCGTAAGGGCGGTCCACCAGGTAGGCGGCGCGCGCGGTGCGCTGGCCCTCAATGTGGCGGCCGATGCTAACGGGAGTTAGTTCCGTCCCGAAGCCGTCCGGCGCGGCGGCTCCACCAGTCAGGCGGGCCAGGATGGCGGCGCCCACGTGGTCCCGGTAGTGCGAGGTTTCCCAATAATTACGCATATCCGAGCGGTCCCCCGCGCGCGGCACCGCCTCGCTGGTCACGCTGTTAAAGCCGGAGAAGTCGTAAATCCTTACATCGCAGCCGGCGCGGCGCATCCTTTCACCAACTCCGGTGATCGCTTGCAGCCAGGCTTCGTATTGCCCTCCCCTGCCCGCCCAGTACATCGCGTCGATGGTCATCGCATGGGTGGGGTTGACGTACAGCCGCCATTGGATGTGGCAAGCGCTGCGCAATGCCTGCTCCAGTGCCGGAAGCGCGCTTTCCCGCGGTCCTTCGCCGCGCAGGAATTCACGCGTGCGTGCACCGATCACGGCACCGGTGCCGCCCCATCCGGCGATACGGTGCCGCATGCAGGCGTTGTCCCGCTGCCCAAAGCGCGCCAGGCTGGCATGGCAGATTGGCTCCGTCTGGCCGCGCAGCAAAGCCAGGGTTTCGCGGCTCATGTCCATGCTGACCGCACGCTGCAAATCGAGCAGGACACGCCTGGCGAAGTAGGCGTCATCCTTTGCAAGCAAGGCTGGTTCTAGCTCGCTATTCCCGGCAGTCAGTGTAAACGAAGGAGCGTCTATACCCCAGATTACGCGCCGCACGGGTCCGGACTGGCGTGCGTGACCGAGCATGCGGATGGCATCGCCCAGGGTGGAACCTGAAAGAGCCGCATTGAACACGCGCGTATTGCCGTCTTTCGCTACCGCCAGGCCAAGTTCAGTGCGCGAATTTCCGAGATAAATGGTGTGCGGCTGGTAGACCGCGACGGCGTAGGTCTTGCCCCAGGCATTGAGCTTCTCCACCGGTTGCCGCAAGCGCAAGACTTTTGGCGTATCCCACTGGTGGATCAGATAGGGATCAAGCACATAGTTGGCCCCAGCGACCGCTGCGACCAGCAGCATGGGCGCTCCGGCAGCGACGGTGAGATAGGTCTTCATTTCAAAACTGGAAGTAGAGGAATTCGGTTGGGCGGTTCATGCTGAAGACGCAGACCAGCAGCAGGATGGCGGTGGTGCCGGCGTAGCGCAGCGAGCCATCCCACTTCTGCTCCATCAGTTGGCGCGTGTTGGGTGCGAACCACGCCAGCAGCGCGGCCAGCGCCAGGAGGGGCAAGCCGTAGCCGCCACCATCCACCCATTGCAGGCCGGGTCCGCCCAGTCCGCGCGGCAGGCCCAGACCGTGCAGCCCGGCCATGCCGGACCAGATATCGAGTGCCGCGCCCATATCGGACGCGCGGAATGGCACCCAGGCCAGCAGCACCGCGAGGAAGGTCAGTGGCCTGCCCCACCAGCGCCGCGCGCCGCCCGAGAAATGCTGGTGCAGCACCAGGTAGAAGCCGTGCAGGACGCCCCATGCCAGGAAAGTCCAGCCCGCGCCATGCCAGGCGCCGCCAAGCACCATGGTCAGCATGAGGTTGCGGCGGCGCGCCCAGCTTCCATTGCGGTTCCCGCCGAGCGGGATGTACAGGTAATCGCGCAGGAAACGCGACAGTGTCATGTGCCAGCGGCGCCAGAAGTCCGCGATATCGTGCGCCTGATAAGGTGAGTTGAAGTTCTCGGGCAGGCGCACGCCGAATAGCAGCGACAGGCCGATCGCCATATCCGAGTAGCCGGAAAAATCAAAGTACAGCTGCATGCTGTAGGCAAGTGTGCCGATCCAGGCGTCGAGAAGCTGCGGTGCGGCGCCCGCCGTGAACAGGGGATTCGCCAGCGGCGCCACGTTGTCGGCGATCAGGACCTTCTTCGCCAGCCCGAGCGCGAAGATCGTCAGGCCGGCGGCCAGGTTCTCGGCCCGCAGTGACTGGCCATTGCGGAACTGCGGCATCATTTCGGCGTGGTGCAGCACCGGACCTGCGACCAGGTGAGGGAAATAGCTGACAAACAGGACATAGGGACCAAGACGCGGCTCGCGCGCCACGCCGCGCCTGCAGTCGACCAGGAAAGCAATCTGCGTGAAGGTAAAGAAGGAGATGCCAATCGGCAGCGGCAGGCCGGGGTCCATGCCGAACACGAAGCCGGCGTACTTGAACCACACCAGCAAGCCAAGGTTGAATGCCAGGGCGGCATAGAACAAGGCCTGGCGCGCCGTCCCGGTGCGGGAACATATCGCTTGCCCGGCATGGAAATTCACGCAGATCGAGAGCAGCAGCAAGGGCAGGAAGCGCCAGTCCCACCAGGCATAGAAGAACAGTGAGCATAGCGCCAGCCACATGACGCCGTGCCGGCGCAGCAGCTGGTAGCCGGCCAGGGTCAGTGGCAGGTACAGGAAAATGAAGGCAAAGGAATTAAACAGCACCTTGCGCCTCCGGCACCAGTTCACGGTAACAGGCCGCAACCTGCACCGCCACACGCTGCCAGGTGAACTGTTCAACCAGCGACTGCACGCCTGCCCTTTCTGGTGGCAGGGCGGCCAGGCTAATGATGGCTTCGCGCTGCGCCGCATGGTCGTTCCAGGCGACTTTGCGCAGCATGGTGTCAGCCCCCTCCAGGTGCAGGGCGCTGTCCTGGGTCATGACAACTGGCGTCCCAGCCGCCAGCGCCTCCAACACCGACAAGGGGAAGATTTCTCCCTGGCTGGGCAAGGCGACCACCGAGGCGGCAGCAAAGGCGCTGGCCAGTAAGGGATCTTCATGGTCCAGTGCACCAAGCCAGCGTACCCAGGGAGACCTCAGCACCGACTGCAGGTAGGCCTGTTCCTCCCGCGCCACCGGGCCAATCAGCACCAGCGGCAATTCGCTGCCCTCCAGTGCTTGCGCCAGCCCGAGCTGGTTCTTGTAGGGCGAGACCGAACCGACGGACAGCACAAAGGGGCCGACAATCCCGGTACGCTGCCGGAACGGCTCCGGTCTGGCGGTGAAAAACTGGCGGCCGATACCATTCGGGAAGACACGGATCTTGGCGCGGTCCGTCAGGAAGCCGCTGACGATGGCTTCACGCTCCGCCTCGCCCAGCGCGATGACCAGGTCGGCCAGCTGCAGGGCGCGTTTGGTCTGCGCATAGCTCGATTGCAGGTTGTAAGAGGAAATGCGGCCCGCCAGCCGGTCCGCTACGCGGGCGCGAAAACCGGAGCTGCGGTTCCAGGTCGGAGACACCAGCGGCGACAGCACGACCGGGATGCCTAGATCGGCGGCCGATTCGACCACGCGCACGTTGCCGTTGAACGCCGAAAATATGTGGATCACGTCGTATTCGTCCAGACGCTGGCGCGCCGTATCGACCAGCTCCGCTGACATGGTTGCATCCAGATGGTTCAACGCCGCCACGGTTTCGCGGACCTGGATCTGCAGGCCGCCTTCTCGCTGGAACAGCATGGGGTAGGACAGGATTCCGACGCGCATAGATTCCTCCCGCTCATTGCAGCGAATTGGGACGCCGCAGGTATGCCGCCAATGGGTGCTGCACAAGCCACAGCGCCGTGCCCCAGCCCAGTGCCGCAGCGCCCACACCAGCCGGAAGGGCCAGGAAACCCGTCCGGTCTCCACCGGCCGCGAGAAACACCAGCACCGCCGGCACGACTGCGGCTAGCGCCACTGCAGCGCTTTTGCGCAGGTGTCCGAGCAGGCCGCCAACGGACACCCCGTACAAACGCCGCAGGACGCGCCAAACCAGCCAGCTGCGGAACACAAGGCTCAGTGCTACCGCCAATGCAAGCCACTTCAAGCCAGCCATGGCGGCGGGCGCCAGCATGAGCAGGCGGCCAGCAACAGCGGTGGCATCCAGCCTGGCCTGGGCGGCAATATGGCCAGTCGCCAAGAGCAGATAGCGCACCATACTGAACATGCTATACAGCGCAGCGGCGCCACACATGATCCTGATCAAAGGTACGCAGCCTTGCCATTGAGGTCCGTATAACAACGCCACCAGCGGTGAGGCGAACAGGCCTGCCAGCAGGAGGAATGGCCACGACAACGCTGTAATGCAGGCCGCAGCCGAAAAGTAGGATTGCACCGGATCGGCGCCCTCGCGCGCCTGCCGGGCGAACAGCGGGAAAATAACGGGGGACACCGCGCTGGTAACAGCTTGGTTAAACAGGGAAAGCACCGACTGTGCCTTGCCAAGCAAGGCCACTTCCGCAACACCCAGCAGCCTGCCAGCCACGAGGTCGGGCGCAACCACGCCTATTTCATCCATAACATTGCCAGCGACCGCCAAGCCGCCCGGGCGCAGCAAACCCCACACGCCATGCTGCGTCGGGCGCCAATACATGCCGGCTGGGCGCAGCAACAGCGCAGTGCCCAGGCCTGCCACCGTTGCCGCGAAGCTGCCCCAGGCCAGTGCTTGCGGGCCGAGTCCTGCAAGCGCCAACACGATCGTTGCCCCGAACTGCGTCAGGCCATACGCGGTACTGATAGCGAACAAGCGGCCGGCGCGCAATTCGCGGCGCAGCATGGCCGTCACCTGTGATGAGAACGGCACCAGCAGGAAGTTCAGGGACAGGATGCGCAGCACCTCGCCCAGCGCTGGCTGGCGATAGAACGCGGCAAAAGGCCAGGACAGCGCCGCCAGCGCTGCGGCCAGCAACCACCCCATCGCGAGCGACAACGTCAGCAAGGCGCGCTGCTCCGGCTCGCCAAGCGCCCGCTGCACCACCAGCAATTGCCCGGCCCCCAGGTCGCGGAACACTTGCGCCAATCCTGCCAGGACAGCGGCAATGCTGTACACACCCAGTTCAGCGGGCGTCAGCAGGCGCGCCAGCAGCATGGAGCCCGCCAGGGCCAGCATCACGATCAGGTACTTTTCGGCGAAGGCAAAAGCAAAATTGCGCACCATGCCGGGCATGTCAGACCAGCCCCTCATAGAAGGCTTCCACCTGGGCGCTCACCACCGGCACCGCATAGCGCGACTCGACTTCCGCGCGCCCCCTGCGGCCCATCTCCTCGCGCCGTGTACGATCGTCCAGTAGCTCGGTGATGGTGCGTACCGCGGCGTCGGTATCGCCAAGCGGCAGCAGGATGCCGCCTGCACTGTCCTGCAGGATGTCCTCGCTGCCTGGCACGCGTGTTGCCAGTACCGGGACGCCACAGGCCATCGCTTCGATGGTGGCGATCCCGAACCCCTCGCGCCGGCTCACCAGCAAATGAAGGTCCATGGCTGGGATGATGTTCTCGACCCGGGCCTGGAAGCCCGCAAAGATCACACGGCGGGACAACCGCAAGCGCTTGGCCAGGTCGCGAAGGGACGATTCGAGCGGCCCCGCCCCGACCAGCAGCAGCTTCAGTCGCGGGCGTATTGCCGCAAGCTGCGCGAAGATGGCCAGCAGCTCCTCCGGCCGCTTTTGCTGCGACAAACGCGCCACGCAGCCTATCACCTCGTCGTCGTCGCCGATTCCCCATTGGCGCCGCGCCGCCGAGCGACGCCGGACCGATGGCTGGAAGCGGCACGTGTCGACACAGTTAGGGATCACGGCCAGCCTGGCATCGGCTGGCAGCCATTGCTGGTAGATGGCGAGAAAGCGCTTCATCGCGGAGTCGGAAACGCTATAGACGCCCTTGACGCCGGCCAGCGCGCGCTGCAGCAAGCGGCGCTGCCAGTCGTTGAACTCCACCGGCGGGAAGGCGTTGTGCACGCTGATCACCGTTGGGATTCCGCAGCGCTGCGCCAGCCATAGCGCACTGGCGCCGTACAAGGTCCAGCAAAACGCTATGTGGACCAGGCTTGGCTTGAGCTGCCGCAGCGCGGGCGCCGCGAATGCGATCGCGCGCAGGCGGTTGGTACGGCGCCACGACCATTCTTCCAGCAGAGGCGGAACATTCAGCTCCGCCACTTCCACGCACTCGTCCTGCGCCGACTGGCGCCACGCTTCGTCGCCCGGGAAGCGCGGCGCGGCCAGGACGCAGTCGTAGCCCATGCGCTTGAGGATGCGCGCTTCGTCCAGCATGCGCAACTCCATCCCGCCCAGCTCACCGGAGTAGCTGGTGACCAGGATACGGGGCGTCGCGCCACGGTTCGCGGCCGCCGCCTCTCGGATATAGCCGGATAGATAGGCCAGTTCCCAGCGCCGCTGGAAAATCCGTTCGGGCTGGCGCAACACCAGCGCCGCCGCCAGGCCACACAACTCCTGCGCATACTTACGCAGCATCCAGCGCGGCGCACCGAACAGCTCGGGGAACTGGCCCGGTTTCGCCAGGCGACAGGCGCCACGGCCGTAACGGCGGGCGCGCGTAATCACCCAGTCGCTGGTCAACTGCGCGGGCCGGATGTGGTGGGCGACACGCGCCGATGGGCAAAACCAGGACTGGAAGCCCGCACCATCCAGCAGCCGGGTGAAGCTGACTTCACCACCCATCGCATATTCGCCCGCGGCGGGCCCAATCGATTCATCGAAGCGGAAGCCCTGATGGAAAACCTCGCCCCGCACTGCCATATTGGCGCCCCATACCAGGCCCGGATAGACCGGCCCTTCCGCCATTTCCGGATCGGTCAGCCCATAGGTCAGGCCGCAAGGCACCAGGCGCAGCAGCCACGGCGGCGGCGCCTGGCTCCAGTCAGGCACAATACTGCCGCCGAAAATCGCGAAGCCCTGCCGCTGCGTCGCAGCGTCGGCGTAGCGCAATAGCCAGTCCGGATCCGGCGTGGCGTCGTCGTCGGTGAAGACGAACAGGCGGGTTTCGGGGCCCTTTAACGCCACGGCCAGGCCGTGGTTCAGCGCCGCATTCTTACCACGCCGCGGCTCATAGGCGTAATGCAAAGGCAGCTTGCCGGCGTACGACATCAGCAGCTCGCGCGTGCCGTCGTTGCTGCCGTTATCAACCACCAGCAGCCGCCAGCCCTCCTCTGGACTATGCAACTGGGTGTAGGCATCCAGCACCTTGGGCAGGGTTTGCGCACCGTTGAACGTAGCCATCAGCACAGTCAGCATGATCTCCTCCTTGGAGGTCCCAGTCTATGCAAGCCCGCAGCATCGACGCTTGCGCTAACGCAAAGAGCTGGCACGGAGGCTTTGCTGTAATGGGTCCATGAACACGCGCTACCTCCAGACAGTTGCCGAAATGGGCGCCATCGATGCGGCCTGGTATGCCGTGGCGCGCTGTCTCGCACTGGTGGGCTGTTCGATGCACCGCTATCACTTTGTCGCGCAACGCGTAGCCCCGCAAGCCATGCGGCGCGGAGCGGCCAGCATCGACGTTCGCAGCCTGGCCAGGCTCGAGGACTTGCCCGCCGCCTATCCGCGCCCGCAGCAAATCGTCGCGGCGCGTTTCCGCCAGGGCGGCTACAGCATCGCGGCGTGGAAGGGCGCTGAACTGGCGGGCTTCCTGTGGTACCAGCTGGGGGCCTATCAGGAGGACGAGGTGCGGGCACGGTACTGCCTGCCCTCCCCTCGTTCATGCTGGGATTACGATGTCTTTGTTCAGCCCCACATGCGCCTCGGCGTCGCCTTCTGCCGATTGTGGGATGAAGCACACCGGCGCATGCAGGCGCATGGCATCGCCTGGACATGCAGCCGAATCTCGGCCTTCAATCCAGATTCGCTGCGTGCCCATCGCCGGATCGGCGCCATCATCCTGGGCAGCGCGAACTTCTTCACACTGGGACGCTGGCAGTTGATGCTGGCTTCCTGCCCACCCTACATCCACCTTTCGGGAAACCCAAGCTCATACCCGAAACTGGTATTCGACACCCGTTCCCTGGAAGGAGAAGCCCGCCCATGCCAAGCTCCCTGATCTTGCTGGCCGCGCTGGCTGGCGGCTGCCCACCCTATGTCAAGGGCGGAACCGGCGGCGACTATTACAATGCGGATGATGCCCGTGGGCTGACGGTCGTTGAGAGCTACCATTTCGGCCCCACCGTCGAGGCTTTGCAGCGCGGCCAGTCCGGCACGCTGGGCGGGGACATCAGCTACACGCTCGAACACTTCCCCAACCATCCGCGCGCGCTGGCCGCAATGGCGCGCCTGGCGCTGCGCCTGCGCAAAGACCAAGTGCCCGGCGCGCGCTTCGGGGTCGAATGCTATTTCCAGCGTGCGATCAACTATGTGCAGGATGATGGTGCGGCGCGCGCCCTATTCGGTGCCTACCTGCTGGCGCTCAAACGCGACAAGGACGCAATCGAACAGCTCGAGGCGGCCGTGGCGGCGCAGCCGGGCCACGCCGCGGCCTGGTACAACCTCGGCCTGGCCCGGGTTCGCATCAAGGCATTTCCTGCGGCGCTGGAGGCTGCGCACAAGTCTTACGCCATGGGTTTCCCGCTGCCCGGACTGCGCCAGCAGCTCAAGGCCGCGCACGAATGGCGCGAGCCCGAGTCACTTGATCCCGTGGTGACTCATTAAGTCGTACAGGGTTGGGCGGCTGACGCCCAGCAGCTCCGCTGCGCGGGCGATATTGCCGCCGGTGCGGGCCAGCGCCTTCACCATCACCTTGTACTCGGCCGCGTTGCGCGCTTCGCGCAGGTCGATGTTTTCGGCTTGCTGGACGCCAGGCGGCAAGCCCAGGTCCTCCAGCGTGATATGCGGCCCCTCGCTCATGATGGCCGCGCGCTTGATGCAATTTTCGATCTCACGCACATTGCCCGGCCAGCCATAAGCCTCGATTCCGGCCAGTGCATCAGGGTGGAAAGGCAGCGGCGGGCGCCCCTCGGCCTGCAGGAAGCGGTGCCGGAAGTGCTGGGCCAACAGGACCGCGTCGCCAACGCGCTCGCGCAGAGGCGGCACCACCAGCACGATCTCGCTCAGGCGGTAAAACAGGTCTTCCCGGAAGCGTCCCTCATCCACCATCGCCTTCAGGTTGCGGTGGGTGGCGCACACGATGCGGACATCGACCGCAATTTCGGTGCGGCCCCCTAGGCGCTCGATGACCCGCTCCTGCAGGAAGCGCAACATCTTTGCCTGTAGCGGCAAGGCCATATCGCCGATTTCATCGAGGAAGAAGGTGCCGCCCGCGGCCAGCTCGATCTTGCCCAGTGTCTGCCGTTCGGCCCCGGTGAAGGCGCCCTTCTCGTAGCCAAACAGTTCGCTCTCCAGCAGATGCTCGGGAATTGCCGCGCAATTGATCGCCACCATACGCCGGTCATGGCGCGTGCTCAGTTCATGCAGGCCGCGCGCCAGCACCTCTTTGCCGCAGCCCGATGCACCCATCAGCATGACGGTGGCCGAACTGGGCGCCACTTTTTCAATGCTGCGGCAGACGCGCAGCATGCCGGGATCGCGCGTGACCAGCCCGGACAGCGGCGTGTCGGCTTCCGTTTGCAGCATACGACGGTTATCCTGCTGCACCGTATGGAGGAAGAATGCGCGGTCGACCATCAGGCGCAGCATGTCGCCGTCCAGGGGCTTCTGGTGGAAGTCATAGGCGCCAAGGGCCATCGCCTTCAGGACATTCTCCCGGTCCTGGTTGCCGGACAGGACGATGACCTTGGTATCGGCCGCGATCGCCAGCATCTGCCGCAGCAAAAGCAGGCCTTCGCCCGCGCTGTCCGGTTCCGGCGGCAAGCCCAGGTCCATGGTGACCACGGCCGGCTGGTGGCGGCGCAGCTGCCCGAGGGCGGCATCGCGGTTACCCGCAAAGACCACCTCGTACGCATCCAGGGCCCAGCGCAATTGCTTCTGCAGGCCCAGGTCGTCCTCGACCACTAGCAGTTTTTTCTTGCTCATGGCCCTATCATGCAACATGCCGGCAGTGGGGCTTTTGAGGCAGCGCAACGGCAAATAGTTTATATTGTTGCTTATTTCGCGAAAAAGACTGTCCGAAACACCATGAAATTCGATGTAGCGATTGTCGGCAGCGGCTTGGCCGGCCTTTCTGTAGCACTCCACCTGGCGGAAAGCCGCAAAGTAGCCATCATTTCCAAGCGCGCACTGCTCGATGGCGCCAGTAACTGGGCCCAGGGCGGTATCGCCGCTGTGCTGGACTCTGGCGACAGCCATGAGCAGCATATTTCCGACACCCTGGTGGCCGGCGGCGGCCTGTGCGACGAAGGCGCCACCCGCTTCATCGTGGAGCACGGGCGGGAAGCCATTGAATGGCTGATCGGGCTTGGCGTGCCATTCACCCGCGACGAGAACGCCGAACTGGGTTTCCACCTCACGCGTGAAGGCGGCCATAGCCAGCGCCGCATCATCCACGCGGCGGACGCCACCGGCCACGCGGTCCAGGTCACGCTGGAAGAAAAGGTGCGCGCACATCCGAATATCAGCCTGTTCGAACAGCATTGCGCGATTGACCTGATCACCACCGACAAACTGGGCCCGCGCCCCGACAATGCCCCGCCACGCTGCCACGGCCTGTATGTGCAGGACGTCCAGACCGGCCAGGTGCACACGGTGGCAGCCGAGCATACGGTCATGGCGACCGGCGGCGCCGGCAAGGTCTATCTGTACACCACCAATCCCGACACTGCCAGCGGCGACGGCATTGCCATGGCATGGCGCGCCGGCTGCCGCGTGTCGAATATGGAATTCATCCAGTTCCACCCGACCTGCCTGTACCACCCCTACGCCAAGTCCTTCCTGATCACGGAAGCTATCCGCGGCGAAGGCGGCCTGCTCAAGCTGCCGCCGGAAGCCGGCGCATCGGCGGGCCAACGCTTTATGCTGGCGCATGACGAACGCGCGGAGCTGGCGCCACGCGATGTGGTGGCCCGCGCCATCGACTTTGAGATCAAGAAGCGCGGCCTGGACTACGTGCACCTTGATATCAGCCATAAACCAGCCGATTTCCTGATTTCGCACTTCCCGACCATTTACGCGCGCTGCCTCGAACTGGGCATCGACATCACCAAGCAGCCGATCCCGATCGTGCCGGCCGCCCACTACACCTGCGGCGGCGTCGTGACCGACTTGTTCGGCCGCACCGACCTGCCAGGCCTATATGCCGTCGGCGAGACTGCCTGCACCGGCCTGCATGGCGCCAACCGCCTGGCTTCCAACTCCCTGCTTGAGTGCGTGGTGGTGGGACGTGCCTGCGCCCAGGACATCCTGGCGCAAGAGCAGGAAGGCGCGCCTTACCTGCCGGACTGGGACGCCAGCCGCGTGACCGACGCCGATGAAGAAGTGGTGATCGCCCACAACTGGGATGAACTGCGGCGCTTCATGTGGAATTACGTCGGCATTGTGCGTACCACCAAGCGCCTTGAACGCGCCCAGCATCGCATCGCCCTGCTGAAAGAGGAGATCGACGAGTATTACCGCCACTTCCGCATCACCAGCGACCTGCTGGAGTTGCGCAACCTGGTGGAAGTCGCTTCGCTGATCGTCAACAGCGCATTGCAGCGGCGCGAGAGCCGCGGCCTGCACTTCAGCCGCGACTATCCTGCCACCCTGCCTAAGGCGCTGCCGACCGTACTCACGCCGGACCGCCGTTGATACCTACAGCGGCGGCACGCTCACCTCGTGCCGCGCGCCCAGGCGTTTCAATTCCCCGCTTTCGACCATGCGCTGGAATTCGGCATCGAATTCCTTGCGCAGCGCATCGGAGGCCGGCCGCTTGGGGAAGGCAAAGTAACCATCCTGCACCTCGATCACTTGCGGCAGCATGGTCAGTTGCCCCAGCATCCCCAATCGGCCAAGAACCGGCTCCGTATTACGCCGGTTACTGGCGAACATATGGGCATGCTGGGCAGCCAGCATCTTCAAGCCGCTATCGACGCTATTGACCACGTCCAGCTTCAATTGCGGCCGCGCCTTATCAAACGCATTGCCATAAGCCCAGCCATTGACGATCACGATGCGTTTGTCGGCCAGCGCCGCGTAATCGCCATTCCAGTCCGTGGCTGCTCCCTTACGGACGTAGAACACCATCTGGTCCTGGTAAAACGGAAGTTTGGAGAACGCCATGAGCTGCTGGCGTTCGAAAGTCTTGTAAGGCCCGACGAGAATGTCGGCCTTCCCCTGGGCGACCAGGGCTTGGGCGCGGGACCAGGGATAGAGTTCGAAGATGGCGCGGTGGCCAAGGCGCTGCGCGATGAGCCGCACCACCTCGGGCCCGAAGCCGACGATTTCGCCCTCCTGGCCCCGTTCATAAACACGTTCGAAGTGGGTGCCGATCACCAGCAAATCGCGGGCCGCCGCCGGCAGGCAACAGAGCAAGGCGAAGATTGCAGCAGTGAGTTTGCGCATGTTTCCCTCCCTGTGGCCCATGATACCATTTCCATATGACTATTCCAGCTACCCTGCGCCCTGCCCGCATGACCGATTTGGCAACGATGGAAGCGCTGATCAAACGTTCGGGAATCGAATTAAGCAAGGGTTTCTACACCGAGCAGCAAGCCTCGGCGGTGACGCGCCACGTTTTTGGCGTCGATACGCAATTGGTGGAAGACGGGACTTACTTCGTCATCGAGCGTGATGGCGTGCTGCTGGCCTGTGGCGGCTGGAGCAAGCGCGCTACGCTGTTTGGCGGCGACCAGCACAAGAAGGGGCCGGATCCCCTGCTCGATCCGGCCACCCAGCCGGCCCGCATCCGGGCGTTTTTTGTCGACCCTACTGTGCCGCGCCAGGGCCTGGGGCGCATGTTGATGGATTTCTGCGAAAGCGAAGCCCGCAACGCAGGCTTCCACTTCATGGAGCTAGCCGCGACCATGCCGGGCGTGCCGCTATATCGCGCCTGCGGGTTCGAAGAGGTGGAGCCAATGGCGCTTGCGCTGCCGGATAATGTTTCAGTCCCATTGCTCCGGATGCGCAAGCGGATCGGCTGATCAGCCGTTGAACCCTTTGCCTTCGCCCGCCAGCTTGACCAGCAGCGGAGCGGGTTTCCAGGCTTCTCCATGGCGGCCCTTGGCGAACTTCTCGATACTGGAGAGCACATTCGTCAGGCCCATGGTATCGGCGTAGAACATCGGGCCGCCACGGTATAGCGGGAAGCCATAACCGGTCAGGTACACCATATCGATGTCCGAAGCGCGCAAGGCAATCCCCTCTTCCAGGATCAGCGCACCTTCATTGACCAGCGCATACACCAGGCGCTCAACGATTTCCTGGTCGCTGATCTTGCGGCGCTCGACGCCGATATCTGCCGAGTGCTTGACGATCATGCCGTTCACCACGTCGCTCGGATAGGCCTTGCGGTCGCCTTCCTTGTAGTCATACCAGCCGGCGCTGGTCTTCTGGCCGAACCGGCCCATTTCGCACAGCAGGTCGGCGGTCTTCGAATAGACAACTTCCGGCTTTTCCACGTAGCGGCGTTTGCGGATGTACCAGCCGATATCGTTGCCGGCCAGGTCGCTCATGCGGAATGGCCCCATCGGGAAGCCGAATTTTTCGATCGCCTTATCCACCTGCTCCGGCAGCGCGCCCTCCTCAAGCAGGAAGCCGGCCTGACGGAAGTACTGCTCGATCATGCGGTTGCCGATAAAGCCATCACACACGCCGGAAACAACGCCGGTCTTCTTGAGCTTTTTCGACAAGGCCATGGTGGTCGCCAGCACGTCCTTGCCGGTCTCCTTGCCGCGCACGACCTCCAGCAGCTTCATGACATTGGCAGGGCTGAAGAAATGGGTGCCGACCACATCTTGCGGACGCTTGGTAAAGGCGGCAATCCGGTCCAGGTCCAGGGTCGAAGTGTTGGACGCCAGGATGGCGCCGGGCTTCATCACCTCATCCAGCTTACGGAACACGGTTTCCTTCACGCCCATGTCTTCAAACACGGCTTCGATCACGATGTCCGCGTCGCCGATCGCTGCGTAATCCAGGGTCCCGCTGATCAGCGCCACGCGCTGGTCGAACTTCTCCTGCGTCAGCTTGCCCTTCTTCAGGGTGTTTTCATAATTCTTGCGGATCGTCGCGATGCCCTTATCCAGCGCTTCCTGTTTGGTTTCCAGCAGCACGACCGGAATCCCTGCGTTCGCAAAGTTCATCGCAATGCCACCGCCCATGGTGCCGGCGCCGATCACGGCGGCCTTGGCGATGGTGCGGGTCGGCGTATCGGAAGGCACGTCCGGGATCTTGCTGGCGGCGCGCTCGGAAACAAAGGCATGGCGCAGCGATTTGCATTCAGTTGTTTGCATCAGGTGCAGGAAACGTTCGCGCTCAAACTTCAGGCCCGCTTCGAACTCCATCGTCACCGATGCCGCCACAGTCTCTACGCACTCGAGCGGCGCCGGGAACGGGCCGGCCACCGCCTTGACGGTATTGCGGCTGAATTGCAGGAAGGCCTCGTGGTTCGGATACTCGACTTTTCGCTCGCGTACTTTCGGCAGCGGACGCGTATCAGCAATCGATTCGGCGAAAGCGCGGGCTTCGGCCAACAAGTCTGCGCCGGCTGGCAGCAGCTTGTCGAAAATCGCCGTACCGGCCAGCTTTTCCGACAGGACCGGCGTACCGGAAACGATCATATTCAAGGCCATCTCCAGGCCCAGGACGCGTGGCAGGCGCTGCGTACCGCCTGCGCCAGGCAGCAAGCCCAGTTTCACTTCCGGCAGTGCGATCTGGGCGCCAGGCAGCGCTACGCGGTAATGGCAACCCAAGGCCAACTCAAGACCGCCCCCCATGGCGACCGAGTGGATGGCGGCAACCACCGGCTTGCTGCACCCTTCCACTGCACGGATCAAAGTGTGCAGGGTCGGTTCCGTCAACGCTTTAGGCGAATTGAATTCCTTGATATCGGCGCCGCCTGAGAATGCCTTGCCGGCGCCTGTCAGGACCACGGCCTTGACCGCATCGTCGTCCTGCGCACGGCGGATACCTTCGATAGCTGCGCTGCGGGTGGCCAGGCCCAGTCCATTGACCGGTGGATTATTCAGCGAAATGACGGCGATAGAACCGTGGACTGCGTAATCTGCACTCATAGATCGTCTCTTCCTTCTTAGTATGGTGGTGATACCGAACAGCTACTATAACCCAGAAATAGAACGGTCGTACACTTTCTTTTGACATCAATGCCGAGATTATATGTGACTTTCTTTGATGTTAATCTGTCTTCCAATCGCGAAATATTGCAAGTGATTGATTTGTCTCAGCAATTGCGCCGCAAATAAAATACTGACAACTTAGTTTTCATAATAGTCAGACTTACTTACGACAGATAATAAAGTATTTTAGATTACGCTTGCTTTGGGGAAATTGAGCACCTAAGATTCCGTGAAACATCGGTCTATAGAGCTCGCTCCACGACGGCAGGACTGCCAGATACTTAAATGAAAACTATCACTACCTACTCCGCAGCAATCGCTGCTGCAATCGCTACGCTGGCGGCTTCAGCCGTCGCAGCTCCATCTGAACACTTTGCCCCGGGTCGCATCATCGTTGAGCCGCGCGCCGGCCTCACCGTTGATGAAATGGGCAAAATCCTTAAGCAACATAGCGGCACGGCGAGCAAACTGGGCCAGAGCAATATCCATATTGTGGACCTGCCAAAAGGTTCGGAGAAAGCCGTCGCCAACAAGCTGAAGAACAATCCGCACTTCAAATTTGCTGAACTGGACGAGCGCGTGGAAGTTTCCGCCGCCGCCAACGACCCATATGCCGGCAGCCAATGGCATCTGCCCAAGATTGGCGCCAACACCGCCTGGGATTCCACCCAGGGCACCGGCATCACCATTGCAATCCTGGATTCGGGTCAGGACGCTAGCCACCCTGACCTGGTTGGCAATACCGTCGCCGGCTACAACGCTTACGAAAACAACACCAATACCGCTGACGTTTGCGGCCATGGCACCAAGGTCGCGGGCGCAGCTGCAGCAGTGACCAATAATGGCGCTGGCGTGGCCGGTGTCGCAGGCCAAGCCAAGATCATGCCGGTGCGGATCGCCTTCTACGACGCCGGCTGCTACGCCTACTTCTCCACCATGGCCAGCGGCGTCACCTACGCAGCCGACCACGGCGCCCGTGTCGTCAACATCAGTTACAGCAGTGTGCCGACCAGCTCTGCCGTACAAAGCGCTGCCAACTACCTGCGCAGCAAGGGCGGCCTGTTGTTCGTTTCCACCGGCAACAACGCCAGGGACGAGAATTTCACTCCGACCACCACCATGATTCCGGTGTCGTCCACCGATTCGGCCGACAACCTGTCGAGCTTTTCCAGCTGGGGCAACTTCACCGCCCTTTCGGCGCCCGGATCGGGCATTTACACCACTGTCAGCGGCGGCAGCTACGGCGCGGCCAGCGGCACTTCCTTCGCCAGCCCGATTGCTGCAGCCGTCGCCGCCCTGGTAATGTCCGCCAAACCATCACTGACGGCGGACCAAGTGCAGAACATCCTGTTCACCACGGCCGTTGACCTGGGGACTGTCGGCCGCGACAACAAATTCGGTTATGGCCGCGTCAACGCTGCCGGCGCTGTAGCGGCCGCCCTGTCCACTCCTACGCCGGACACCACCGCGCCGACCGTGGCGATCACCAGCCCGGCCGGCGGCTCCACCGTCTCCGGCCTGGTATCGATCAGCGTGAACGCTGCCGACAATGTCGGCGTGTCGCGTGTCGAACTGAAAGTGAATGGCACCGTGGTGGCGTCCGACACCTCTGGCCCATTCGGCTTCTCCTGGGATTCGGCCGGCGTCTCCAACGGCATGAACAACCTGGTCGCCATCGCTTACGATGCCGCCGGCAATGTCGCCACCTCCAGCACGGTGCAGGTCAACGTGGCTAATGCCGTACCGCCACCAGTGGCCGATACTGTCGCACCGGTCATAACCATCACCAATCCGGTTGCTGGCCGCGTATCCGGCAACGTGAGCGTGCAACTGAATGCCTCCGACAACAGCGGCGCCGCCGGCATCACCATGAGCCTGTACATCGACGGCAAACTGAAAGCTTCCGGCACGGGCTCTTCCATGACCTACAACTGGAACACCAGGAAGGAAGCCGCCGGCAGCCACACCATCCAGGCCGTAGCCCGGGATGCCGCCGGCAATACCTCCACGACGTCGGTTCAAGTGACCCGCTGAGTTAACACT
>NZ_JASATG010000009.1:0-189180 GCF_038440195.1 Pseudoduganella sp. OTU4001
CTGCATAGCAAACGCAAAGATAATTTTCTTCATAAACCCTTCGCTAAAATTTTCACCGTCAGTTCTTGGCCGGAAGCTGCCGCCCCTTCTTGATTAAGTTTCAAGCGCAAGCGGCTTAATTTCCTTCGCGATGGTCTTGCCGGCGGCGATTTCAGCAAGTCGAAGGTCATACGCGCTTTGCAGGTTAAGCCAACCCTGGGCTTCGCTACCGAAATAACGCTCGAGGCGAAGGGCCGTGTCAGCGGATACGCCACGTTGACCCTTGGTTATCTCACTGAGGCGTGAGTAGGGCACACTCAGCGCCAATGCAACGGCTCGTACGCTGACACCCATGGGTTTAATGTAATCTTCCAGCAGGATTTCGCCGGGGTGTATTGGGCGCATTCCATTCTTGAACATGATGCTCTCCTTCAGTGCGGGTCTTCAATCAATACATCATAGGGGCCGCTTGCGCCCCATCGGAAGGTCAAACGCCACTGATCGTTTATTCGTACGTGCCAGGCACCGTTGTATTCCTTTAGGTCATTGCCAGGCGGCGCCTTCATAAAGTTCAAAGAAGGTGCAGCGTCGAGTTGAGCGAGCTTACGTTCAGCTGCGCTCTTATTGTTGGCGAACCGACGACTTTTGCCTGTGGTGAATAGCGCTTCTGTGTCGGGGCACGCAAAGGACTGGATTGGCATGCGTTGATGTTATCCGTTATCCGGATAACGGTCAATTTCTGCCATGCTAGCTTTGATCGAGCAGGCACGTGGTGAAGGCGCGGGCGGCGGCGGTCATGCGGCGCTGGGGTGTGTAGATCAGGGAGAAGGGGCGGCTGCGACCGCGCAATTCTGGCAGGACTTCTACTAGCGCTCCGCGCTCGATACGGTCCTGGGCGATGAAGCGGAAGGTTTGGCAGATGCCCAGGCCAGCCTCGGCCAGCGAGACCACCCCCAAGGCATCATCGGTCACCTGCAAAGCCGTTTCGGGCGGCCAATCCAACTCTTCGTCGTCGCGCATGAATTGCCAGGGGAAGGAGCGGCCGGTGCTGGGCAGCAGGAAGGTCAGGCAGTCGTGGCCCGCGAGCGCGTCGAGGTCGCGCGGCAGGCCGCGCCGCTGGACGTAGGCGGGCGAGCAGACCAGCACCAGTTCGGCATCCTCCAGCTTACGCGCGATCATGCTGCTGTCCTTCAGGAAGCCCTGCCGGATGGCGAAGTCGAAATTGTCCGCCACCAGGTCGACATTGCGGTTGCTGATGTTCAGCTCCACCCGCACCGCCGGATAGCGTTCGGCGAAGCGCTGCAACAGCGCGGGCAGGCGGTAGTGGCCGTAGGTCGTCGGCGCGCTGATGCGGATGCGGCCTGTGACTTCGCCGCCTTCCGCCTGCACGGCGCGTTCTGCATCGTCGATCAGCGACAGGGCGGCGCGCGTCTGCTCCAGGTAAAGGCGGCCGGCGTCGGTCAGCCCCAGGCTGCGGGTAGTGCGGCGCAGCAGCTGGGTGCCAAGGCGCGCTTCCAGCCGGGCCAGCGCGCGGCTGATCACGGAGGGCGTGGTGGACATGGCCACCGCGGCCGCCGTCAGCGAGCCGCGCTCGACAACAGTGACGAAGGTCTCGACATCGCTCAGGTGGTCGTATTTGCGGCTCATTATTGCCTTTAAGGGAAAAATAGTTTGGTTGAGCGATAGTTTATCGCCGTTGGAGATTCGAATAAAGTTGCTCCATCAACTTTTCGAGGAGCAAGACCATGATCAAGAAACTCACCGCAATCGCCCTGGCTGCCGCCGCGATGGGCAGCGCACATGCCGGCAACGTGCTGGTCGTCCTGTCCGATGAAGCCACGCTGGACCTGAAAGCCGGCAAAACCTTCCAGACCGGCTTCTACTTGAACGAGCTGATGCAGCCGGTGAAGATGCTGATGGACGCCGGCCACACCATCACCTTCGCCACCCCGAACGGCAAGGCGCCGACCCTGGACAAGGGCTCCGTCAACCCGATGTTCTTCGGCGGCGACCAGACCGCACTCGACACCCACCTGAAACTGCTTGAGCAACTGCGCCTGACCGACAAAGCCAGTTCGCCGGTGGTCAGCCTGGCGCGCGTTGAACAGCAGGGCTACGGCCGCTACGACGCCGTCTACGTGCCTGGCGGCCACGCGCCGATGCAGGACTTGCTGACCAGCCCTGCACTGGGCAAAGTCCTCGCCGCCTTCCACAAAGACGGCAAGCCGACCGCCCTGGTCTGCCACGGCCCGATCGCGCTGCTGTCCGCCATGCCGGACGCCAAAGGCTTCACCATGAAGCTGGCGCAAGGCGCCACCCCAAGCCAGCCAAAGTGGATCTACTCCGGCTACAAGGTCACCGTCTTCACCAACGATGAAGAGGAGGCATCCAAAGGCCAGCTGGGTGGCGGCGAGATGAAGTTCTACCCGGAGACTGCACTGGTCAAGGCCGGCCTGAAATTCTCCAAGGCCGCCAACTGGGAAGGCAATATGGTCACCGACCGCGAGCTGATCACCGGCCAGAACCCGGCATCGGCACCACTGGTGGGCAAGGAATTGCTGCTTCGCCTTCAAAAGTAATATGATGGGCGCATGAGCTATGCGCCCAATCCTGAAGCACTGCGCTCCGCCTTTGCCGCGGAGCGTTTTACGTCTGAAGACACCACCATTGAATTTGCGCTGGCCGAGGCGGGCCTGCTGTCCGTCAGCGGCGGCAAGATCGCAGCCGGCGACCCGCAGTCGGAAGAGCCGCTGCCGCCGTTCACGCAATGCGTGCCGCAAGGCGAGTATCCCGTCACCCTGGCCATGGCCGGTGAACGCCTGGCCTATGCGCGCGTATTGATCGACCCCGCCGCCGTTGTCGCCAACTGGTACCCCGCGCTGACCGCCGAACAGGATGCGCGCACCTTGCAGCCGGGCGAGACCTTCGGCTTTGAAGTGGCATCGGGCAGCGCCTGCTTCCGCACACAAGACGGCACGGTCGCCTTTTCGGACGGCGTGCGCAATGGACGCTACCCCTCCTATTTCGGCTACGACAGCGCGGGCCGCGTGGCCGCGCTGGTGACGGACTTTGGCGTCATCCCCGGCATCCACTATCAAGCGCCGCCGCGCCGCAGCTGGTGGCAACGCTTACTCTCTTTCTGGAAGTGACAATCTGCCAGATTTCAGGGCCATGCCGCCGGGTAAGATGGCGGTATGGATCAGCTTTCGAACAATGAACGTTTGCTTTGGCGCGGCCGCCCGCGCCAGGGCCTGATGCTGCGCGGCGCCGATATCCTGATGGTGCCATTCAGCCTGATGTGGGGCGGCTTTGCGTTTTACTGGGAATACTCGGTCGTCCACTCCGACGCGCCGCTGCTGTTCCGCCTGTGGGGCATTCCGTTTGTGCTGGTGGGCCTGCACATGATTGTCGGCCGCTTCTTCCTCGACGCCTGGCAGCGCTCCCGGACCGAATACGAAGTCACCAGCGACCGCGTCACCATTCACTCCGGCATTTTCAACCGCCAGTTGAAAACCATGGACCTGCGCAGCCTGGGCGAATACTCGCTGACGGAAAGCCGCAGCGGTGAAGGCACGATTTCCTTCGGCGTCTCGGCGGCCGGCAATGTGTTCAGCGGCCTGGCCTCCTGGCCCGGCATGGCAGACGTGCCGCGCTTCGATTCCATCCCCGAGGCGCGCAAGGTCTACGACATCATCCGCAACGCGCACTACGCGGCTGGCCACACGCGGCCGTTCGGGCAACGTCAGGGCTGAGCAGGGACGAGCAGCCGACGAGCATGGCGCAAGCCAGCCCAGCAGGAAATAGCCTCATGTTCGCCGCCATAAACCCCCATGATCGGCGCAGATCGCAGCACGGCATTTGCGCCGCCCCAAATCTGGCAACTTTGCAGCGCGTTGCCTAACATGAAGCATGATCAGCAAACGACAAATCGAGCGCCTGCCGGAGTTCTACCTTGATCCCGAACCCGTGGCCCAGGTCGCGCCGCGCCAGCGGATGCCCGGCCAGCCCGGCTACCCGCAAGCACGGGAGATCGAACGCCTGCGGCACAAGCACGTCACCCGCATCCGCCAGCTCGGCCGCCGCTAATCACAGTTCCAGCACGCGCGCTTCGGCATCATGCCGCCGCACGAATTGTTCGATGCCATCCACCGTCACGGTCGCGAAACTGCCTTTCAGGCGCAGCATGGCGGGATGGTCGTCGAACGCCACATTCGCGCGGAACATGCGCGCGCCCAGGCGCGACATGGCGCCCACCTGCACCGCATCCGGCGCATAGCCCGCATTGGCCAGCCACTGCTGCGCTTCGGCGCGCGACTCCACCCGTCCCGGCGCCGCGCTGGCAGCGGCCAGCGCCTCCAGCACCCACTGGTTGGAGTTCTGGTAGCGGGTCGACCAGGTATAGGACAGCATGCTGTAGCGCGGCTCATGAAGACGCAGCGGCGTGCGCGAAGCCAGCAACTGCGCTAGCCGCTGCTGCACCGCCGGCGCCGGCACGATCAGCTGCGCCTTGTGCTGGTACAGATCGGTCAGGAAGAAATTACCCAGGCCATCGTTGTACAGCGCCGAATGCGCTGTGCCGCAATCGTTCAGCAGATGCACCACCACCCAGCGTCCGGCCGGATGATCGCGCCACGCCAGGCCCACATGCGAATAGCGCAGGCCATACTGCGACAGGTCCTGGCCGGCGCGCGCGATGAGCGCCACCTGCGCACCGCTGGCATCGAGCGCCTGCTGGCTGCGCTGCGCCAGCTCCAGCGATCGTTCGACGTCGCGCACCGACATCGGCTTGTGATCGCACTGCTGGCCGGCGTGGGCCAGCGCGGTCGCGCCCACCAGGCAGGCCAGCGCCAGGGCTGTGAGGAGGCGGCGCATGGCTTAATTCACCCGGCTGTGATGCAGCAGGGCCTTGCCCGCCTCATTCGGCAGGAAGGCGATCACCTTGCCCGAAACGACCAGCGCATGGCCGGCCGACATGGCCACTGCGCTGACCGCCGTACCGGCCGCCAGCGACACGCCCTCCAGCGCCTTGCCGCTCAAGCGCACGGTGGCCTTGCTGCCATCGGCCGCGTTTTCCAGCACGACAGAGACGCCATCGCCGATGGTTTCCACCGACGCCACCACCAGCGAACCGCCCACCAGCACCGTCACCATCGACCCCGCCACCACGGAAGCGGTGAAGTCGCTCAAACCATTGGCCGAGGCTTGCGAACCGTCTGCCGCCTGGCTGGTAGCGCAGGCAAAGGCCAGCAGGGTTGCGATCAGGGTGCGTTTCATGTTCGGTACTCCGTCAGTTGTAGGAGCCGCAATCTTGCTGCGCGTCCCGCCTCGGCGCAATCGTGGCGCGCACTGTAGCGGCAACGGGTGCCGGTGGTATCATATTTCGATACTTTATTGCCGGAGAAGCATGTATGTCCAACGTCACCCGCCTGGTCGACGCCATCAAACGCCAACTCAAGGCACGCGGCATCACCTACGCCGAGCTGGGACAGAAGATCGGCCTGTCCGAGCCCAGTATCAAACGCATGTTCGCCGCCCGCAATTTCACGCTGGAGCGGCTGGAGCAGGTGCTGGCCGTACTGGAGATGGACTTCGCCGAACTGGCGCAATCGGCCGCCGACACGCCGCAGCTGATCTCCCAGCTCACCTGGGCGCAAGAGAAGGAAATCATCAGCGACACCAAGCTGCTGGTGGTGGCGGTACTGACCCTGAACCAGGTACCGCTGGAGGAGATCGTGGCCAGCTACAAGATCAGCGCCGCCGAAGCCACCGCCTGCCTGCTAAGGCTCGACAAGATCGGCTTCCTGATGCTCAAGCCGAACAACCGCGTCAAGCTGCTGGTATCGCGCACCTTCAGCTGGCTGCCGAACGGCCCGATCCAGACTTTCTTCCGCGACGAAGCGTATGGCGACTATTTCAACAGCCGTTTCGACGGCCATCATGAGGTGCAGCGCTTGGTGAGTGTGATGCTGTCGCAGCAATCGACGCGCGCCTTGCTGGACCGGTTGAAGCAGGTGGCAGACGAATTCTCGCTGCAGCACCAGGATGATGCGCGGCTGCCGTTTGAACAGCGCCGCGCCGTGACCATCATGCTGGCAGCGCGCCCGTGGATGCCGAAGGCATTCAAGGCGCTGCTGCGCGGATAAGGCTTAGAAGTTGCGCAGGGTGCGCAGGATAGGCTGCAGCACGTCCGCACCCAGCTTGGCGGAACGGGCGCCGCTCCAGCCGTTGATTTCGTCCGGATCGTTGGCGTTATCCTTGAACGGCAGTTCCAGGGTCAGCGACAGGCAGCCGAACAGGTGGGTGATGTGCGGCGAACCCATGGTCAGCACTTCCGGCGTGTATGGCGAATCCGGATAGCCGAATTCCGACTGGAAGTCCGGCGACGCCAGCTTGAAGTCGGCGATGAATTTGTCCTGCGCCGCCTTCTGCTCCTTGGTGAAGTTAGGCAGGGCATCGCTGCCGGCCACGAACACGTATGGCAGGCCCTCGTCGCCGTGCACGTCCAGGAACAGGTCGCAGCCGATTTCCTTCATCTTCTCCTTGACGACGAAGACTTCCGGCGAACGCTCCATGGTTGGCTCGTTCCACTCGCGGTTCAGGTTCGCACCGGCCGCGTTGGTACGCAGGTTGCCGCGCACCGAGCCGTCCGGGTTCATGTTCGGCACCACGTAGAAGCAGGCATCCTGCAGGCACTGGCGCGCGTAAGGATTGGCCGCATCCAGCAGGGCCTCGACCATGCCTTCCACGAACCATTCAGCCATGGTCTCGCCAGGGTGCTGGCGCGCGATGACCCACACCTTCTTCTCCGCCTGCTGGTCGCCGATGACCAGCATATTCATATCGCGGCCTTCCACGGTGCTGCCCAGGTCCACCAGTTCAGCGTATGGATGCTGCTGCGCCGAATCGAGCAGCGACAGGTGGCGCTCCCACGAATACGGCTCGAAGTAAGCGTAATAGACCGAATCGTGTTCCGGCGCATGCTCGATGGTCATCACCTCGCCATCGAAGGAAGTCGGCACGCGGAACCAGGTATCGCGGTCATAGGAAGCGACAGCGTTATAGCCCTTCCAGCCCTCAGCATAAGCAGCCTTGCCAGCGTTCAGGAAACGGATGGTCAGCGGCACCGCATTAGCGCCCTGCACACGGAAGTAGAACCACTGGATGATGTCCGCATGGGAGTCCTTGCGGATATTCAGGTCGATATCGCCAGCGGAAGTAACGCTGACCACATCGATGGCGCCAGCATCAAACTGGCTGCTGATCTTGATAGACATTGTGTGTCCTGTCGGAAAAATTGGAGCGCCGTCGCGCGAAGCCCGACATGATACACCAGGCAACTATTGTCCGGTTTGGGGTCAGGAACAAATGTGGACATTTCTTCCTCGCCGGACATTTTTGTCCACTTTTGTTCCTGACCCCAAAACGGACAATTATTGCTGGCCGGTAAAGCGGTGGTAGAAGCTGGGCTCGGGCTGGGGGGCGCTGGGGTCTTCGCGCTGGAGGGCGGCGAGGATGTGCTGCTCGGCGGGGGCGCTTAGCAGGCGATACAGCTGGCTGGCCAGTTCGTAAGCGCGGGCGCCGGGCCATGGCTCGGGCAGCAGTTCGACCGGCAGCTGCGGGTCGTGCAGCTGCACGCGGCGGTAGGCGTGGATCAGCAAGGTGCGCAGCACGAAGGCTTGTTCGGGGGCGATCTCGCCAGCCTCGGCCAGCAGGGCGGGCAGGGCGTTGAACTGCGAGACGAATTTTTCGTAGCCGGTGATCACCTCGCTCAGGTCCCAGCCCTCGGCCACCATGTCGCCTAGCGGGCGCGCACGCAGGCCGGGCACTTCGGTGGCTTGCACCACGTAGACTTTGGACAGCAGGCCGAGGCGGCTCAGCAGTGCCTCAAGGGCTTCCATATCGCCGGCGGGGTGGCCGGCAATGCCGGGCGCGATCACGCTGTAACCTTCCCACAGCAATTCCTTGCGCAGCTGGCTGCGTGCCGGTGCGTCGAGGCCGTCAGCGGCCAGCACCAAGGTCCATTGGCCGTTCCAGTGCACGTTCAGCGGGGCGTAAATGCGGCGGAAGGCGCGGCTGAAGCGGCGCATGGCGTCGGGCGTGATGGCGTATGAGCTGCGGCGGCCGTCGCGCTGGGCGCCCAGCCAGCCTTCCTGCGCCAGGCGGAACACGGAGGTGCGCAGCAGGCGGTCATTCACGCCGAAGGGGGCCAGCAGCTCGATCAGGCTGCCGGTCCAGACCATGCCGCCGTGCGGCACGATGGCGTCGCCAAAAATGGTCATCACCAGCGATTTCGAACGCGGCGGGTCGCTGGCCAGGAATTCTTCTATCCAGCCATTGATTTTCTGGTTTTTTTGCATAGACCTCATTTTATACACTGTCAATGATCCAGATACAGAATCTTTAAATGACACACAAAATTCGTTTGCAAAAGCGATTGTGTATCGTATTATGAGTCTATCCCGAACAAGGAGGCCCTCCTTATGTACGCACAAATGGTGGAAACTGGCCTGAAAAAGGTCCAGACCGCAGAAGATATGGACGCGCAGGAGCGCGAGTTCCAGGCGCGCATCGACGCCGGTATCAAGATCGAGCCGAAGGATTGGATGCCGGAGGCTTACCGCAAAACCCTGATCCGCCAGATCTCCCAGCACGCCCACTCTGAAATCGTCGGCCAGTTGCCTGAGGGTAACTGGGTGACCCGCGCGCCGACCCTGAAGCGCAAGTCGATCCTGCTGGCCAAGATCCAGGACGAAGCCGGCCACGGCCTGTACCTGTACAGCGCGGCCGAAACCCTGGGCGTGTCGCGCGATGAGCTGCTGGCGGCCCTGCATAGCGGCAAGGCCAAGTACTCGTCGATCTTCAATTACCCGACCCTGAGCTGGGCCGACATGGGCGCCATCGGCTGGCTGGTGGATGGCTCGGCCATCATCAACCAGATCCCGCTGTGCCGCTGCTCGTACGGCCCGTACTCGCGCGCCATGATCCGTGTCTGCAAGGAGGAGTCCTTCCACGCGCGCCAGGGCTACGACATCATGATGTCGCTGGCCAAGGGCTCGCCGGAGCAGAAGGCGATGGCGCAGGATGCGCTGAACCGCTGGTGGTGGCCTTCGCTGATGATGTTCGGCCCGTCCGACGCTGCTTCCGTGAACAGCGCGCAATCGAGCGCCTGGCGTATCAAGCTGTTCTCGAACGATGAACTGCGCCAGCGCATGGTCGACCAGACCGTACCTCAAGCTGAATTCCTGGGCCTGACCATCCCCGACCCTGACCTGAAGTGGAACGAGGAGCGCGGCTCCTACGACTTCGGTGAAATCGATTGGGAAGAATTCCACCAGGTCCTGAAGGGCAATGGCCCTTGCAACCGCGAGCGCCTGCGCACCCGCGTCAAAGCCTACGAAGACGGTGAGTGGTTCCGCGATGCGCTGGTAGCCTACGCCGACAAACACAATAAGGAGCAGGCTGCGGCCTGAGAGGAGACAAGATGAGCAAAGAATGGCCACTGTGGGAAGTGTTCATCCGCAGCCAGCACGGTCTGGCGCACAAGCATGTGGGCAGCCTGCATGCTCCGGATGCGGAGATGGCAATCAACAACGCGCGCGACGTGTACACCCGGCGCAATGAAGGCGTGAGCATCTGGGTGGTGCGCGCTTCCGATATCGTCGCCAGCGCACCGGCCGACAAGGGGCCGCTGTTCGAGCCTTCCAACAATAAGGTGTATCGTCACCCGACCTTCTTCCCGATGCCGGAAGAAGTGAAGAACCTGTAAGGCGCGGCTGCGATGGATAACAAGGTCAATTACCTGCTGCGCCTGGGCGATAACGCCATGGTGCTGAGCCAGCGCCTGTGCGAGTTGTGCGGCAAGGGTCCGGCGCTGGAAGAGGATATGGCGCTGTCCAATGTGTCGCTGGACCTCTTGGGCCAGACCCGCATGTGGTACACCTATGCGGCGGAACTGGAGGGCAAGGGCCGCGATGAGGACAAGCTGGCTTACCTGCGCGATGCGCATGATTTCAAAAACGTGCTGCTGGTCGAGCAGCCGAATGGGAACTATGCGCACACGCTGGTGCGCCAGTTCTTCTTCGATACCTGGCATTACTTCCTGATCGGTGCCCTCACGCGCTCCTCCGATCCGCGCATTGCGGAAATCGCCGAAAAGTCGCTCAAGGAAGTGACCTATCACCTGCGCCGCAGCGGCGACCTGATCGTGCGCCTGGGCGACGGTACGGAAGTCAGCAAGCGCTACACGCAGACCGCTGTCGACGAGCTGTGGATGTACACCGGCGAGGTGTTCAACTACGACGCGGTCGACGAGGCCATGGTGGCGGCGGGCGTGGCGCCTGCCAGCGCTGCCTTGCGCGAGCAGTGGCTGTCGCATGTGTCGGATATCCTCGGCGAAGCGACGCTGGCCATGCCGCCGGCGGATGCGTGGATGCAGAAGGGCGGCAAGCAAGGCCGCCATTCGGAGCATCTGGGCTATCTGCTGGCCGAAATGCAGTTCCTGCAGCGCGCCTACCCAGGCTCGGAGTGGTGATGGACGCAGCGCGCGTTTGGTCCCTGCTGGAGCAGGTGTCCGATCCGGAGATTCCGGTGATCTCGGTGGTGGACCTGGGCATCGTGCGCGACGTGCAGGTTACCGGCCCGTCTTCGTGCGCGGTGACGATCACGCCAACCTATTCCGGCTGCCCGGCGATGCAGGTCATTGCCGACGCGGTACAGGGCGCCTTGCGCGATGCCGGCATCAAGCAGGTCGACATCATCACGCGCCTGTCGCCCGCCTGGACGACTGACTGGATGAGCGACTCCGGCAAGGCCAAACTGAAAGGCTACGGCATCGCTCCGCCAGCCCAGCGCGTGGTCGACATCAGCGGCCTGCGTTCGCCGCGTGCTGCGCCGATGGATGCGCTGCGCGCTGGCGTGGCGCGCGGCGCCGTGCCGGCACCGAAAGTCATCTGCCCCCACTGCGGCTCCAGCCATACCGAAATCACCAGCCAGTTCGGCTCCACGCCCTGCAAGGCGCTGTACAAGTGCCTCGATTGCCGCGAGCCTTTCGACTACTTCAAGTGCCACTGACACCATGAGCAAATTCTACCCACTGTCCGTCGCCAAAGTGCAGCAGGAAACCCGCGACTGCATCGCGGTCACCTTCGCCGTGCCGGCCGAACTGCAGGACAGCTTCAAATACCAGCAAGGCCAGCACCTGACCCTGCGCGCCACCATCAACGACGAAGACCTGCGCCGTTCGTATTCGATCTGCTCCGCCGTGCAGGATGGCGCGCTGCGCGTGGCGATCAAGCGCACGCCGGGCGGCCAGTTCTCGACCTGGGCCAACGATACGCTGAAGCCTGGCGCCACCATCGAGGTGATGCCGCCAATGGGCCACTTCAACGTGCCGCTGGATGCGGCCAACAGCAAGAACTACCTGGCCTTCGCGTCGGGCAGTGGCATCACGCCTATCCTGTCGATCATCAAGACCACGCTGCTGACGGAGCCGAACAGCCGCTTCACGCTGTTCTACGGTAACCGCGCGTCGTCGTCGGTGATATTCAAGACGGAGCTGATGGAGCTGAAGGACACCTACCTGGAGCGCTTGAACATCGTCTACGTGATGTCGCGCGAGCAGCAGGATATTGAGCTGTTCAACGGCCGCATTACCAAGGAAAAGACCGAACAGTTCCTGCAGCATTGGGTGGATATCAAGGATTATGACAACGCCTTTATCTGCGGTCCGGAAGACATGATGCTGGGCGTTTCGGCTGCGCTGCAGGAAGCCGGCATGCCGAAGGCGGCGATCAAGATCGAGCTGTTCGCAGCGAGCATTCCGAAGCACCAGCACAAGCCGCGCGCGGTGGCGGACACCGCGCCGCACCTGACCGAAGTCACCGTCATCATGGACGGCAACGCGGCGTCCTTCACCATGGAGAAGGATAAGGAGTCGATCCTGGATGCCGGCCTGCGCGCTGGCCTGGACATGCGCTACTCCTGCAAAGGCGGCGTATGCTCTACCTGCCGCTGCAAGATGGTGGAAGGCAAAGTGGATATGGACGTCAACTATGCGCTGGAAGACTACGAAATCGCCCGCGGCTTCGTATTGAGCTGCCAGGCATTCCCGGTGACCGATAAAGTGGTTGTGGATTTCGATCAGGCTGAATAAAACCAACCCAGGTTTACCGGGTTTAAGAAGGAGACAAGAATTGAGCTACGAAAACATCAAATTCGACATCGCGGAAGGCGTCGCCACCCTGACCCTGAACCGCCCCGATAAACTGAACAGCTTCACCCAGGCCATGCACCTGGAAGTGCGCGAAGTGCTGGCGCAGCTGCGCGCCGACAAATCCGTCCGCGTACTGGTGCTGACCGGCGCCGGCCGCGGCTTCTGCGCCGGCCAGGACCTGGGCGACCGTGCCGTCGCCCCCGGCGGCGCCGCAGTGGACCTCGGCGAATCCGTCGAAAAATTCTACGCCCCGCTGGTGCTGGCGCTGCGCGAACTGCCGATGCCGGTGATCTGCGCCGTGAACGGTGTGGCGGCCGGCGCCGGCGCCAACCTGGCCCTGGCCTGCGACATCGTCCTCGCCGCCAAATCGGCCAGCTTCATCGAAGCCTTCTGCAAACTGGGCCTGATCCCCGACACCGGCGGTACCTGGCACCTGCCACGCCTGATCGGCCACGCGCGCGCCACCGGCCTCGCCATGCTGGGCGAAAAGCTGTCCGCCGAACGCGCCGAGCAATGGGGCCTGATCTGGAAAGCCGTGCCGGACGAAGAACTGATGAACGAAGCGATGGCCATGGCCAAGCACTTCGCCACCGCTCCGACCAAGGGCCTGGCCTTCACCAAGCGCGCGCTGCAAGCCAGCTACGGCAACACCCTGGCCGACCAGCTCAAGCTGGAAGGCGAAATGATGCGCGAACTTGGCTACAGCCACGACTACCGCGAAGGCGTCGACGCCTTCATCAACAAGCGCGCTCCAAACTTCAAAGGGGAATAAGCATGGCGGCTCTGGCGAAAGGCAGTGTCGTTGCCGTGATCGGCAGCGGGGCAATGGGTTCCGGCATCGCGCAGGTGGCGGCGGCTTCCGGCTACACGGTCAAGCTGTTCGACACCCGCGCCGAAGCGGTGGAGAAGGCGATTGCCGATATCGGCAAGGTGTACGGCAAGCTGGTTGAAAAAGGCAAGATGACCGGCGCGGACGCCGACGCCGCGCGCGCCCGCCTGCACGGCGTGGCTGGTCTGGGCGATGTAGCCGACGCCAGACTGGTGGTCGAAGCCATCGTCGAAAACCTGGACGTCAAGCGCAGCTTGTTCGCCGACCTGGAAGGCATCGTCGCGGACGACGCCATCCTCGCCACCAACACCTCTTCGATCTCCGTCACCGCCATCGCCGCCAAGCTGCGCAAGCCGCAGCGCCTGGTCGGCATGCACTTCTTCAATCCAGTGCCGCTGATGGCGCTGGTGGAAGTGATCAGCGGCCTGGCCACCGACGCCGCCGTGGCGGAAACCGTCTACGACACCTCCATCGCCTGGGGCAAGAACCCGGTGCACGCCAAATCCACGCCGGGCTTCATCGTCAACCGCGTGGCGCGTCCGTACTACGCCGAAGGCTGGCGCCTGCTGAACGAGCAGGCCGCCGATGCCGCCACCATTGACGCGGTGATGCGCGAAGCGGGCGGTTTCCGCATGGGCCCATTCGAGCTGATGGACTTGATTGGTCACGACGTGAACTACTCCGTTACCGAATCCGTGTTCCGTGCCTACTACAACGACCCGCGCTTCACGCCATCCGTGCTGCAGCAGGAAATGGTCAATGCCGGCTTCCTGGGCCGCAAGTCGGGCCGCGGCTTCTATGACTACAGCGATGGCGCCGCCGCACCGCAAGCACGCGCCGAAGCACCGCAGCCTCTGCCTGAATACATCGGCTTCAGTTTCGAGCCGGGCGAACACACCGCCATCGCCACCATGATCATTGAGCGCCTGAAGGCGCGGGGCGTGGCCGTCACCAAGCGCAATTCCGCCGAAGGCCACCGCTCGCATGAAGCTCCGGCTTTCCACTGCAACGGCGCCGCGATCTACCTGACTGACGGCCGCACCGCTACCCAGCGCGCGCGCGACGACAAGCACCCCGATATGGTGCTGTATGACCTGGTGTTCGACTACAGCGCATCGCCGCGCATCGCCATTGCGTGCTCGGACCAGTGCAGCGAGCGCGCGGCGTCGGCCGCCATTGCCATGTTCCAGGCCGCCGGTTTCTCCGTGACCCGCATGGACGATGTGCCGGGCCTGGCTGTGATGCGCACCGTCGCCATGCTAGCCAACGAAGCGGCGGATGCCGTCAACCAGGGCGTGTGCAGCGCGCAGGCGGCGGACGTGGCAATGCAGAAGGGCGTCAACTACCCGCGCGGTCCGTTGGCCTGGGCCGATATGGTGGGCGTGCAGCAGATCGTCACCGTGCTGGAGAACCTGGCCGCAAGCTACGGCGAAGACCGCTACCGCGTGTCGCCGCTGCTGCGCCGCCGCCAGCAAAGCGGGAAGAAGATCCATGCATAACCCCAAGATGAATCCACAGGCCCTGGCGGAAGCGGCTGGCGCGGCGATGTTCTCGCGCGATCCCGCCAGCCAGGGGCTGGGAATGAAGTTGGTAGAAATCCGTCCCGGCTATGCGCGCATGAGCATGCCTGTCCGGAGCGATATGCTGAACGGGCACCAGACCTGCCACGGCGGCTTTATCTTTGCGTTGGCCGACAGCGCCTTCGCCTTTGCGTGCAACAGCCATAACCACACGACGGTAGGCGCGGGCTGCACGATCGACTACCTGGCCCCCGGGCGCTTGGACGACTTGCTGACGGCGGAGGCGATCGAGCGCACCCTGTCCGGCAAGACCGGCATCTACGATGTCAACGTCACCAACCAGGAGGGCAAGATGATCGCCACTTTCCGCGGCAAATCGCACCGCGTGTCCGGAGAGGTGGTTCCGACGCACAGCTGAAGGAGTGTTTTCCAATGGTTCAACGCATCCCCGCACCATCCGATTTGGAGCCGATCGAGCGCGCCAGCCGCGACGAGCTGCAAGCCCTGCAACTGGAGCGCCTGAAATGGTCGCTGCAGCACGCCTACGACAACGTCGCGCATTACCGCGAGGCGTTTGACGCGAAAGGCGTGCACCCGAGCGATCTGAAGTCGCTGGCCGACCTGGAGAAATTCCCGTTCACTGACAAGAAAACCCTGCGCGACAACTATCCGTTCGGCCTGTTCGCCGTGCCGCGCGAGAAGGTAGTGCGGGTGCATGCTTCCAGCGGCACTACCGGCAAGCCAACCGTGGTCGGCTACACCCAGCGCGACGTCGATATGTGGGCCGATGTGGTGGCGCGCTCCATCCGCGCCGCCGGCGGCCGCACGGGCGATATGGTGCACATCTCCTACGGCTATGGCCTGTTTACCGGCGGCCTCGGTGCGCACTATGGCGCCGAGCGCCTGGGCTGCACCGTGATCCCGATGTCGGGCGGCCAGACCGAGAAGCAGGTGCAGCTGATCCAGGATTTCAAGCCCTCGATCATCATGGTCACGCCGTCCTACATGCTGAACATCGTCGAGGAATTCCAGCGCCAGGGCCTGGACTGCGCCAAGTCGTCGCTGCAGGTCGGCATCTTTGGCGCCGAGCCGTGGACCAACGCCATGCGCGCCGAGATCGAGCAGCGCGCCGGCATCGACGCGGTGGATATCTACGGCCTGTCGGAAGTGATCGGCCCGGGCGTGGCCAGCGAATGCATCGAATCGAAAGACGGCCCGGTGATCTGGGAAGACCATTTCTACCCGGAGATCATCGATCCGGAAACCGGCGAGGTGCTGCCTGACGGCGAGGAAGGCGAGCTGGTATTCACCTCCCTGAGCAAGGAGGCCATGCCCGTGATCCGCTACCGCACGCGCGACCTCACGCGCCTGCTGCCGCCGACCTCGCGCTCCATGCGCCGCATCGGCAAGATCACCGGCCGCTCGGACGACATGCTGATCATTCGCGGCGTGAACGTGTTCCCGACCCAGATCGAGGAACTGATTTGCAAGATGGCGCCGCTGGCGCCGTAATACCAGCTGGTGCTGAGCCGCGACGGCCACCTGGACGCGCTGGAAGTGCTGGTCGAGCTGCGCGATGGCGTAGCCGCGGCCGGCGCCGACGCGGCCGCGCTGGCGCGCGAGCTGGAGCAACGCATCAAGACCAATGTCGGCGTGAGTACCCGCGTCACGCTGCTGCCCGCTGGCGGCATCGAACGCACCATGACCGGCAAAGCCAAACGAGTAATCGATAAACGACCCAAGGAATAACCATGACCGAAGCATTCATCTGCGACGCCGTTCGCACCCCATTCGGCCGCTACGGCGGCGCCCTGGCCGGCGTGCGTGCCGACGACCTGGCGGCGATCCCGATCGCGGCCCTGATGGCGCGCAATCCGTCCGTCGACTGGAAGCAGGTGGACGACGTCTACTACGGCTGCGCCAACGGCGCCGGTGAAGACAACCGCAACGTGGGCCGCATGGCGGGCCTGCTGGCCGGCCTGCCGGTGGAGGTGCCGGGCAACACCATCAACCGCCTGTGCGGCTCCTCGCTGGATGCGGTGGGCATGGCGGCACGCGCCATCAAGTCCGGCGAAGTGCAGCTGGTGATCGCCGGCGGCGTCGAAAGCATGACCCGCGCACCGTTCGTGATGGGCAAAGCCGACAGCGCCTTCTCGCGCAGCGCCAAGATCGAGGACACCACCATCGGCTGGCGCTTCGTCAACCCGCTGATGAAGGCGCAGTACGGCATCGATTCCATGCCGGAGACGGCCGAAAACGTGGCCGAAGAGTGGTCCGTGGCGCGCGCCGACCAGGATGCATTCGCCATCCGCAGCCAGCAGCGCTGGGCCGCCGCCCATGCGGCCGGCTTCTTCAAGGGCGAGATCGTGCCCGTCACCATCCCGCAGAAAAAGGGCGAGCCGAAAGTCATCGACACCGACGAGCACCCGCGTCCGGACACCACCATTGAAGCGCTGGCCAAGCTGAAAGGCGTGGTCAAGCCGGATGGCACCGTCACCGCCGGCAATGCCTCCGGCGTCAACGACGGCGCCTGCGCGCTGCTGCTGGCATCCGCCGCTGCGGTGGACAAGTTCGGCCTGAAGGCACGCGGCAAGGTGCTGGGTATGGCGACCGCCGGCCTGGCGCCGCGCATCATGGGCTTCGGCCCTTCGCCGGCCAGCAAGAAGGTGTTGGCGCAACTGGGCCTGACCATCGAGCAGATGGACGTGATCGAACTGAATGAAGCCTTTGCCGCGCAGGGCCTGGCGGTCACCCGCGACCTCGGCCTGGCGGACGACGACGCGCGCGTGAATCCAAACGGCGGCGCCATCGCCATCGGCCACCCGCTGGGTGCATCCGGCGCGCGCCTGGTGACCACCGCGCTGAACCAGCTGGAACGCACCGGCGGCCGCTACGCGCTGTGCACCATGTGCATCGGCGTGGGCCAGGGCATCGCCCTCGTTATCGAGCGAGTCTGATATGCCTTGCTACGAAATCAACGGTGTGCGCCCGGTGGTCCATCCGACCGCCTATGTGCACCCGACCGCGGTGCTGATCGGCGACGTGATCGTCGGCCCGCGCTGCTACGTCGCTCCGCTGGCATCGCTGCGCGGCGACTTCGGCCGCCTGATCCTGGAGGAGGGCGCCAACGTACAGGACACCTGCGTGATGCACGGCTTCCCGGGCGGCGATACGGTGGTGGAGCAGGATGGCCACATCGGCCACGGCGCCGTGCTGCACGGTTGCCGCATCGGCCGCAACGCGCTGGTCGGCATGAACGCGGTGGTGATGGATAACGCCACCGTCGGCGCGGAGAGCATCATCGGCGCTACCGCCTTCGTCAAGGCCGGCATGCAGATCCCGCCGCGCAGCATGGTGGTCGGTGCGCCGGCGCGGATCCTGCGCGAAGTGACGGACACCGAATTGAAATGGAAAGGCTCGGGCACCCACCAATACCACGAGCTGGCGGTGCGCTCGGCGCAAACCATGCGCGAGTGCCAGCCGGATACCGAGGCCGCGCCCGACCGCCCGCGCATGGAGTGGGAAAGCTCGCTGCCGATGCACCTGCACAAGCAAGCATTCGAAAACAAATAACGGAGACACATCAAATGGTACACACCCTGCAAAGCTTCATCGGCGGCCGCTGGCAAGGCAAGGAAGCCGCGACCGCGCTGCACAGCGCCCTGGATAACCGCGTCATCTACCACACCCACGCCGAACAGATCGACTTCGCCGAAGCAGTGCATTACGGCCGCAAGACCGGCATCCCGGCGCTGATGAAGCTGGACTTCCAGACCCGCGCCCAGCGCCTCAAGGCCCTGGCCATGTACCTGATGGAGCGCAAGGAAGAGCTGTACGCGATCTCGCACCTGACCGGCGCCACCCGCCCGGATAGCTGGGTCGACGTGGAAGGCGGCATCGGCACCCTGTTCGCCTACGCCAGCATGGGCAGCCGCGAGCTGCCCTCGTCCAACGTGCTGCACGAAGGCCCGGCCATGGCGCTGGGCAAGCGCGGCGGCTTCTCCGGCACCCACATCCTGGTGCCGCGCGGCGGCATCGCGGTGCACATCAACGCCTTCAACTTCCCGATCTGGGGCTTGCTGGAAAAGTTCGCGCCATCCTTCCTGGCTGCCATGCCTTGCATCGGCAAGCCGGCCAGCGCGACCTCCTACCTGACCGAAGCCCTGATCCGCATGATCAACGACTCCGGCCTGCTGCCGGAAGGCTCGCTGCAGCTGGTGATCGGCAGCACCGGCGACCTGCTGGACCGCCTGGGCGGCGCCGACGTGGTGACCTTCACCGGTTCCGCCGACACCGCAGCGAAGCTGCGTTCCAACCGCAACCTGATCAACAACTCCGTACCGTTCACCGCCGAAGCGGATTCGCTGAACTGCGCCATCCTGGCGCCGGACGTCACTCCTGACGATCCTGAGTTCGACCTGTTCGTGAAAGAAGTGCAGCGTGAAATGACCACCAAGGCCGGCCAGAAATGTACCGCCGTGCGCCGCATCATCGTGCCGCGCCAGCATGCCGACGCGGTGGCCGGGAAGCTGCGCGAGCGCCTGGCCAAGGTCGTGGTAGGCGATCCTGCGGTGGAAGGCGTGCGTATGGGCGCGCTGGCGTCCAAGGACCAGCAGCGCGACGTCGCCGAGCGCGTGGCGCTGCTGGCGCAGGGCAATGAGATCGTGTTCGGCGGCGACGGCGCGCTGAAGCTGGTGGGCCAGGGGGTGGAGAACGGCTCCTTCTTCGCGCCGACCCTGCTGATGTGCCGCAATGCGATGGACAACGACGCCGTGCACAACGTGGAAGCGTTCGGCCCGGTCAGCACCATGATGACCTACGACTCCATCGACGAGGCGCTGGAACTGGCCGCGCGCGGCAAGGGTTCGCTGGTGTCTTCGCTGATCACCAAGGACCCGGCGATTGCAGCGTACGCGGTGCCGATCGCCGCCGCCTCGCACGGCCGCGTGCACGTGCTGGACCGCGAAGCGTCGGTCGACTCCACCGGCCACGGCTCGCCGCTGCCGCAGCTGAAGCACGGCGGCCCTGGCCGCGCCGGTGGCGGCGAAGAACTGGGCGGCATCCGCGCGGTGCGCCACTTCCTGCAGCGTGCCGCGGTGCAAGGCTCGCCGACCATGCTGTCCGCCATCACCGGCGAGTACGTGCGTGGCGGTGCCGTGCGCGAGAGCGATGTGCATCCGTTCCGCAAGTGCTTCGAAGACCTGCAGATGGGCGATTCCCTGCTGACCCATCGCCGCACCGTGAGCGAAGCCGATATCGTCAACTTCGGCGGCATTTCGGGCGACTACTTCTACATGCACTTCGACGAAATCGCGGCCAAGGACACCCAGTTCGGCAAGCGCATCGCGCACGGCTACTTCGTGCTGTCCGCTGCGGCGGGCCTGTTCGTGTCGCCGGCGCCGGGTCCTGTGCTGGCCAACTACGGCCTGGACAACCTGCGCTTCATCACTCCGGTGGCGATCGGCGACACCATCCGCGCGCGCCTGACTTGCAAGCGCAAGGTGGACCGCAACCGCACCGACGACCAGGGCCGCGGCCAGGGTGTGGTGGCATGGGACGTGCAGGTCACCAACCAGAACGACGAACTGGTGGCCAGCTACGACATCCTTACTTTGGTGTCCAAGCGAGCATAAGGGCGACCGCCGCAAAGCCCAGCGCGATCAGCAACACGGCAGTCCACTTCAGTTTGTAGTGGACTGCGTGGCAGCGCTGGCACACCCGCATCTTGGCGCCGCCGCCACTGGCGAGCGGCAGCTCCTCGTAGGTATTCCATTTGATTTCAGCCGCGCACAGCGCGCACGCACCGCGTTCGTTGCGGCGCGCGCCGCGCCATTGGCGCAGGCGGTCCGTCACCAGTGCCGCCACCAGCAGGGCGGCGAATAGCAGGAACAGTATCTTCATCGTGCGGCGACTCTACCACAAGCCCCGCGCTACCGCCCCTGCCCGCGTCAGCCCAGGTAGGGCTGGAACGGCACGCCGTGGGCGATGGCCTCCGCCACCTGGGCCACGTTCTCCGCGCTCTCCGAGAAGCCGAGCAGCACCTGGTCGGCGCCATAGCCCGAGTCCAGCGCCTTGACCCAGAAGGCGAAGCCGGTGGCATCGGGCTCGCGGTGCAGCACGTTCTGGTAGATGGTGGTGATCAGCTGCTGGTTGCTTGGCTTGGCGCCGTACAGCTTCACCGATTCGTCGGACGCCAGGAAGTACTGCGCCACGGTGGCCATCGACATGCCTTTGTCCAGCTGCGCGAGCCAGAAGCCCAGGCCGCCCTCGTCCGGCTGGCGGCCAAAGGCGGCCTGGTACAGGCGGTAGGCCTGCGCCGCGATGGTGTCGAGCGCCAGCGCGCCGTCCTGGAACAGCAGCCGCTCCATATTCGACAAGGTGTCGCTGCCGCCATCGCCATACTGCTTGGACAGCACCCAGCTGCCGCCGCCCTGGGTCGGCACGTAGCCGGCGCGCAGCGCGTCGAACACCAGGCTGTCGCGCCCCGCGCCGCCGTCGATCTTGTCGTTGCCGGCGCTGCCGAGGATACGATCGTCGCCGCCCAGGCCATTGATGGTGTCGTTGCCGGACAGGCCGGACAGCACGTCCGGCGCGTTGCCGCCCAGGTGCGTGTTACCGGCGGCCAGCATCGAGAAGTAGGCGTAGTAGGTGTTGCTGCCTTTGTCGTCGCTCAGGGTGTAGCTGAATACATCGGTGCCGGCATAGCCCGCATTGGGCTTATAGGTGAACTGGCCGTCAGCCGTGACGGTGGCGGTGCCGTAGGCCGGCCCTTGCAGCAGGGTGTATTTGGCGCCGCTGGCGGTGCTGCTGGCGGCGGGCAGGCTGCCGGCCAGCGTGGTGTCCTGGTCCAGGCTGGAGGCCAGGTCGGCGCCCTGGGCGCTGGCGGCCAGCGCGATTTCGCCGTCGGCAAAGCGCAGCACTTCGACGCCGAGCAGGGTATCGAAGCCACTGCTGCCGTCGCGTGCGCTGACGAAGATCTTGCCGAAGCCGGTGGACAGCACGTAATCGGTGCGCGCACCGCTGAACTGCGCGATATCGCGCCCCTTGCCGCCGTCAATCCAGTCATTGCCCTTGCCGCCAACCAGAAGGTTGTCCAGCTTGTTCCCGGTCAGCACATCGTCGAAATCGCTGCCGATGGCATTCTCAATCCAGGTGTCGAGGCCGAGCGAAAGATTGTCGACTGCCGCCACGCCGGCCGCAGTGACGCCGGCGCTACTCAGGTGGCCCGGGGTGAGGTCGAGCTCCACGCCGGCCCTGGAAGCGGAAGCGTCGATGGTGTCGTTGCCGCCATCGTCCACCAGCGCCGACTGGGCGCTGAAGCGCGCCGTATCCAGCTTGTAGGTGTCGTCCAGCGCCTTCCAGCTGCGCGCACCATACAGGTAGCGCAGCGCGTGGATATCGTAGGCACTCCAGGTGGCGGGGAACAGGCCGTCGGGTGAAGCGGTCAGCGACATCACGCTGATCGACACATTGTCGTCGGTGGCGCGCATCTGCTTTTCGAAAAAGTCGCCCGGTTCGCTGTTGCGGGTGTGGCGCAGGCCCAGGGCGTGCCCGGTTTCGTGCAGCAGGATGGCCAGGCCTTCCTGGCCCGGCTTCAGCTTGGCCATGGTTTCCAGGTCGATCCAGACGGCGCCGGCATTGGGGCCGCTGCCCGGCGCCTGGCCGGTGCCCTTGGTGCTGTTCTGCTGGCTGGCGCCGAAACGCAGCTGGCCGCTGCTGCCGGCCACCTCGGTGAAACTCAGGCCGGTGGTGGCCGCCGCTGCATCCAGCATGGCGCGCACCATGGCGCGCTCCTCTGCGCTGAACGTACGGAAGCCGCTAACGCCCGGCGCGCTGTCGACAAAGCTGTAGGTCAGGGCGGTGGCCGTGCCGAGCGCGCTGCCGGCATTCCAGCGCGCGGCGCCTTCGCCGGCGATCGCCTGTTCGGCGATATCGGTGGGGCGGATGAAGCTGGCCAGCGGAAATACAACTTCACCGCTTGGCTTCCACATGCCGACCGATTCGACATTTTCGAGGTGCACGGAGAAATTCTTGTCGCGCGCATTGGTAATGTCGGCCGTCAGGCCATCGATCGAAACGCGGATGTCGAATTCTTCGATCTCGGTATTGGAGTCCCAATTCGGGATGTAGACGCGGTCGTCGCCGCCCTTGCCGTCGATGACGTTGCGCCCGCCGCCGCCGGCGTGCAGGTAATTGTCGACGGATGAACCGATGATCGTGCCGCCGCGCCAGGCCAGTGCCGCATCGTTCACATTGACCAGGGTGTCGCGCCCGCCCTTCCCGTCGTCGGCGAAACCGGCCTCCAGGTTGATGCTGGCGATGGAGTCGAGGTCCCAATAGCCGACCACCACGTGGTCCCAGTCATTACCCGGCAAGCGCTCGATGCGGTCGTTGCCTGGCCCGCCCAGCACGGTGCCGTAGTACACGCTGATGCTGTCGTCGCCCTCCAGGCCGAAGTAGTCGCGCCACTCCTGGTCGGTCTTGGCCTGCTTGTAGGTGTCGTCGCCTGCCGTGAGTCTGAGTTCCATGTAGGCTCCTAAGCGTGCAGGAAGTTCAGCGTCTTGGTGCTGAAGTTCGCGAGATTCGGGAAGACCGCCGTCAACTGGTCGGCCGGCAGGCCGAGCCAGCGCATCAGGGTCGCCCCCACCTGGTCGGTCGCCATCGACGGTACGAAGCGGCCTTCGCCGCCCGGGTCGGCATCATCCACACCGCCCAGCCGCAGGGTTGGCAGCGTGCCGTACACCTGGCCGCCCGCGACGGGCGTGCCCAGCACGAACCAGTTATTGCCCCAGGCGTGGTCGGAGCCGTTGCCGGAGGCCATGCGCAGCGTGCGGCCGAAGTCGGACATGATCAGCAGCACCACGCCGCCATCGACGCCGGACGCCTTGTTAGCCGCATCCAGCGCGGCGACATTGCGCGCCACTTGCGCCAGCTGGTAGTCCTGCGAGTACTGGGCCGAACCGCGCTGCGCCGAATGGGTGTCGAAGCCGCCCCACTGCAGCATGAACAGCTGGCGCTTGTAGCCCATCTTTTTGAACACCGGCAGCACCGTGCCAAGGCGCCGCAAGCCGCGTCCCAGTTCGTCGTTGTCGAAACCGGTGTTCGGCTCCGGCGCATTCATGGTGGCCTGGGTGACCAGCGCCGATTCCTGCAGGCTGCGCCCGAAGGTGCGCGCATATTCCGCCGAGTACTGGCTGCCGTACTGCCACTGCGCCATGCGCATCAGGGCCTGGGTGCCGTCGTTGCCTTGCTGCGCCAGGTCGAAAGGACCCCAATGGCGCGAACCCCAGGCGCCGATGAAGGACACCGGCGAATTGCGCCCCAGCACCAGGGTGCGGTTGGTGTTCATGGTCACCGCGTTCATCGGGTTGCGCAGCGAGGAAGGCATCAGTTCCATGGCGCGCCCGCCCCAGCCGCTGCCGTCCGCGTCGCCCAGCCAGCCCTGCTGCCACATCACCTGGTCGCTGTGCGACAGCAGGAAGGACGGCACCACCACCGAGCGCTCCTTCACCTGCTGCGCGGTGGCGGGCATCACCAGCGGGCCGGCATTCAGCAGCCAGGCCATGCGTCCCTCGGCATATGCCGGCAGCAAAGGCGCCAGCGCCGGATTCAGGCCGAAGGTATGGCCGGCCGAACTGCCGGGCAGGTTTTTCAGCTCCGTCTTGGCCAGCGCCAGTCCGGGACGGCTGGCGTAGTAGTCGTCGTAGGCGCCGTCGGTCGGCACCAGCGAATTGTGGCCGTCGTTGCCGCCGCCCAGGAACAGGCAGATGACGGCGCGGTAGTCGCTGGCGGCGGCCAGGCCGGCGCCGCCGCTCAAGGCCAGGATAGGCGCAGCGCCGGCCACGCGCAGGAAGTGGCGACGGTTCATCATCGTATAGCTCCGTATTCAGGTGAGGCCAGGGAAAAGTGCAGCACGTTCAGCGCCTTTTGCGCCGTGTTCGCGCCGGGCATGGACGGCGCCAGGTCGTTCAGCGACTGGCGCATGGTGGCCGGCATCGCATTGCGGAAGTAGCGCGCGCTGATCAGGTCCACCAGGGCGCGCGGCGAGCTGCTGTAGGCGCGGGTGATGTCGTCGATCTTGCAGCCGGCCTTGGTCCAGGCGGCCGCTTCCCCGGTGTTGTAGCCGCCCACGCGCGCGGACAATTCCTCCGGCGTCAACAGGCGCTGTTCGGGCGCCAGCAGGTTGCTGCCCGGCGCGCGGTCGGTCGGCAAATAGAAAGAAAAGACGCTGGAGGCGAAGAAGGGCTGCTGGATGGACGGCATTGCCACGCCGTTCTCCAGCCCATCGTCGCGCGTGCCGCCCCAGCGCAGCGGCAATTTGCAGCCTACGCCGCGCAGCAAGCCGGTGTACCACAGCAAAGGTTCGCGCAGTTTGCCGAAGCTGGCCGGGGATGCCCCTTGCTGGTCGCCCTGGCGCGCTTCCGGATCGAGCAGGATGGCGCGCACCAGGGCCTTCATATCGCCCGCCACGCCTTGCCCGTTGTCGCGGAATACAGCCGACATGCGCGCCACATAAGCCGGGCTGGGATTGCTGGTGACCAGGTGCTGGATCATGCGCAGGCTGACGAAGGGCGCGATGTTCGGATGCTCCATCAGGATCTTGACCAGCGCGTCCAGGTCGCTGCTGGCGCTGCCTCCGGCGGGGATGGTCTTGCCGAGGAACTTCTTGGCGTTGCGGTCGTGCGCCACGCTCCATTTATCTTCGACCATCTCGCCGGCAAAGCGGCCGTAGTCGTATTGCGGCGTCTCCTGGGCAAACGACCAGCCGGTCAGGGCCAGCGTCACATTCTCCACGTCGTCCTGGGTGTAGGTTTCAAGCGGCCGGCCCTTGGCGTCGCGCTGCACGGTGCCATCCGGATTGAGCTTGGTGACGCCGAGCGTAAACAGCTGCAGCAGTTCGCGCGCATAGTTTTCGTTCGGCGCGCACCACGGGCATTCTTCCGAGGTGGGGCGGTTTTGCACATTGTCCAGGTATGCCCCCATCGGCGGATGGATGCTCAATGCGCGTATCAGTTCGGCGTAGTTGCCGAAGGCGTGGCGCTGTAGAAGGTTCATGTACTGCAGCGTGGCGTAGTTCTCCACCTTGGCGCCCGACACCACCAGGAATTGCGACATGGCCCAGGTGACGCGCAGGCGCAGTTGGTCCTCGCCGCTCAGCATGGTGCCAATCAGCTTCTGGTTGGTGTAGATGGAGGCATCGTTACCCTGCTTGGGGATCTGGCTGTTGTAGACGCGCACCGGCTCCGGATCGACCTGGGTTGGCGGCAGTGCGAGCTGGCTGTCGATCCAGGCCGCCAGCCCCTGCTTGCCGATGGCCGCTACCAGGGTTGGCGTGGCGCCGAAGCTGGCCTGGTCGGCCAGGCGCGCGGCGGCGTAAGGCGTCGCTTGCGCGCTGCTGCTGCCGATCTGGCCTGGCGCCTGGGCCGCGGCGCTGGCCCCAGCCGCAGGCGGCGCCGTCCCGTCGCTGCCGCTGCAGGCTAGCAGCGCCGCCGCTGCGGTGAGGCCAGCCAGGTTACGAAACAAGCGTTGCATGTCCACCTCCACACTGTTGAAGGGGCAGTGTAGCGAACGCTGTAGCCTCTCGGCAATCACCCAAATAGATGATTTTTTGTATAGTAATTAAGTAAATATCATTGCAATTTCGTCGCGATGTGTAAGCCTGAGTTCTTTGCCCAGGGAGGCCCAGATGCCAAGGACATGGATGGTGGTTGCGATCGGAGTGCTGGTATTCGGCGACGCGGCTGCGGCCGACGCCCGCCTGGCGCGCGGCAAATACCTGGTGGAGGGCGTGCTGGCCTGCGCCAACTGCCATGCGGTGCGCGACGAAAAAGGCGTGCCGGTTGCGGCGCGCGGCATGGCGGGCGGCTTCGAATTCAACCAAGGCGTGTTCCGCTCTTACGCTTCCAATATCACGCCGGACCGCGACACCGGCATCGGCGCCTGGAGCGACGCCCAGCTGGGCAAGGCCATCCGCGAGGGCCTGCGGCCGGACGGCAGCATCATCGGCCCGCCGATGCCGGTCCACTTCTACCGCGCCCTGTCGGACGACGACCTGGCCGCCACCATCAAATACCTGCGCGCCCAGCCGGCCGTGGCCAACAAGGTGCCCAAGTCGGTATTCAATATCCCGCTGCCGCCCAATTACGGGCCGCCGCTGAAAAAGGTGAAGGCGCCGCCGGCCAGCGACAAGGTGGCCTACGGCGGCTACCTGGTGGCGATCGGGCACTGCATGGAATGCCACACGCCGCGCGACGAGAAGGGCATGCTGGTCGAGGCGCGCCTGGGCGCGGGCGGACAGAATATCAAGGGGCCGTGGGGCGACAGCATCTCGCGCAACCTGACCCCGCACGCCGAGGGCCTGCGCGACTGGAGCGACGCGCAGATTGCGGCCGCCATCCGCAGCGGCAAGGATCGCAACGGGCAGCCCTACAAGCCGCCCATGGCCTTTGCCTGGTACCACAGCATCAACGATGCGGATATGGCGGCCATGGTGGCCTATCTGCGCAGCCTGCCGCCGCAGCCGTCGGCGGCGGCCAGGCCTTAGGCCTGCAGGCCGAACGGGTCGTCGATGGAGTGCGACGGCTGGGTGAACCAGCGCGGGCCGTCTTCGGCCATGTAGAAGTGGTCCTCGTGGCGCACGCCGAATTCGCCCGGCACCACGATCATCGGTTCGTTGGAGAAGGTCATGCCCACTTCCAGCGGGGTCTTGTCGCCGCCTACCAGGTAGGGCCATTCGTGGATGTCGAGGCCGATGCCGTGGCCGGTGCGGTGCGGCAGGCCTGGCAGCTTGTATTCCGGGCCGAAGCCGGCCGCCTGCAGCGAACGGCGCGCGGCCATGTCCACTTCCTCGCACGGCACGCCCAGCTGGGCCGCTTCGAAGGCGGCCAGCTGCGCCGCCTTTTCGGCATTCCACACCGCGCGCTGGCGCTCGGACGGCTCGCCGTACACATAGGTGCGGGTGATGTCGGAAATATAGTTGTGCAGCTTGCAGCCGGTGTCGATCAGTACCGTGTCGCCCTGTTTCAGCGTCTGCACATAGCTCACGCCGTGCGGGAAGGAGCTGGCCACGCCGAACAGCACGATCACGAAATAGGAGCCGGCCGGCGCGCCCACCTTGCGGTGCGCCTTGTCGATGAATTCGGCCACCTCGGTGGTGCTGATGCCTTCGTGCAGGATGCTGGCGGTGGCGATGTGCACGGCCAGGGTCATGTCCTTGGCGCGCTGCATCAGGGCGATTTCGGCCTTGGACTTGCGGGTGCGGCAGTGCGCGGTGACCGGGCGCGCGTTTTCCAGCGCATAGCCTTCGGCCAGCGGGCGGATGCCGTCGAAGATGAAGAAGGCGGAACTCTCGTCGATGCCGATGCGCGGCGGCTGTGCGGCGTTCGGCATAATGCCCATCTTCTTCAGGACCGCGATGAACAGCGCCGACGGGCTCTCGTGCTCATGCCAGCAGTTGACCGCGCCTTCCACCAGCATGAAGTCCTTCAGGGTGTCTTCCTCGAAGGCCGGGGCGATGTATTCGACCGCGCCGCTGGCCGGCAGGATGGCGCCGACCATGCGCTCGCTCGGGTACCACCTGGTGCCGGTGAAGTAGAGCAGGCTGGAGCCGGCGTTGATGTAGATGGCGGCGATGCCGTGCTGGCGCATATAGGTTTGCGCCCTGGCGATGCGCGCCAGATGTTCTTCCTTGCTGATCGGGGTGGCGCCTGCTGTCATGTCCGACAGCGATGCCAGTGCCTGTTCCATTGTCTTGCCGCCAATACCAACGCCCATACCGCCTCCTTATAAAACAAGGCGGCCATCATAGCACCGCCGGGCGCCGGTATTGCGGCTTGTGCAGCTATCGTATTGGCTGATGACGATAGCCGCACAGGTGGTGCTTACTGCACTTGCAGGCTGACCTTATCGACCACGAAGGAGGTCTGCAGCGACGAATCTTCCGTCATGTTGAAGTGCAGGCGCACGGTCTGGCCTTTGTACGGCAGCAGGTTGAAGCTGCGGATCTGGTAGCCGGTTGCCTTGTTGACGTTGGAGTAGGTCGCCAGGGTGCCCAGCGTGGTGCCGGCGCTGTTCTTCACGGTGACCACCAGCTTGTCGTACACGGTGCTGCCGGTTTCCGCGGTGTCGATATGCAGCGCGAACGAGAAGTTCGCCGACGTCGCGGTGGATGGGATGGTCACGCTCTGGTACAGCGTTTCGGTGGCGGTGCTGCCGTTGCCGCCCAGCCAGGCGAAGCGCGTGCCCTCGTAGGCGGTCTGGCCGCTGTAGTTGCCGATCACGCCGGTGCTGCCGGCCCATGGCGCGGTGCCGGACTCGAAGCCGCCGTTCACCACCAGCTCGTTCTGCGGCGTGCTGCCCACGGTCAGGGTGGCGTTGTTCGAGGTGGCGGTCTTCACCGGCGAGGAGGAGTCGCTGACCACGGCGTTGAACACGGCGCCGTTGTCCGCCGCCTGCGCGGTGAGCGAGTAGGTGGTCGAGGTGGCGCCGGCGATCACGGCGCCGTTGCGGTACCACTTGTAGGTGTAGGGCGCGGTGCCGCCGGTCGCCGCCACGCTGAACGAGGCGGTGGCGCCGGCTGCCACGGTGACGTTGTTCGGCTGGGTGGTGATCGACACACCGCCGGCGCCGGCTTCGTCGACGTCGGTGCCGACGTTGATCGCCGCATAGGCGCGCTTGACCGCAGTCGCTTCCGCGCTGCCTACGCCGTACAGCTCTTCCGCCGCCTCCAGCACCTTGGTGCGTGCGGTCGCGTAGTTGGTGGAGGAAGTGAACTTGGTGGTGGCGGCCTTGAACCAGATGCGGAAGGCCTTGTCGGTGCCGATACCGGTCATCGCCAATGGCTGCTTGGTCAGGTAGGAGCTGTACATCTCGCTCGACGAGGAGGAGTTGGAGCCCTTGGCCAGGAAGTAGAACATGCGGTTGTTGGGGCCGGACGAGTAGTGCACGTTCAGGCTGCCCAGGGTACTGCTCCAGGCGTCCTTCGACTTGCCGTCCTTGGAAGGCTTCCACATCCAGCGCAGCGGGTTGCCGCTGCGGCTGATTTCCTTGCCCATCATCCAGTCGTTGCCGCTCAGCGGGATCGAGGTGCCGGTGCCGCCGGCGCGCGCGTAGGCTTCCACCGCTTCGCCGATGATGTCCGAGTTCGATTCGTTCAGGCCGCCCGACTCGCCCGAGTAGGTCAGGTTGGAGGTGGCGTCGATCACGCCGTGGCCCATTTCGTGGCCGATCACGTCGATCGAGCCCAGGTTGTAGAAGCTGGTGCCGCCGTCGCCGATGTACATGCACTTGCAGCCCGGGTCGAAGAAGGCGTTGTCGTAGTTGTTGTCGACGTGGACCGCGATGTAGGTGGCGGTGTTGTTGCCGTCCAGCGAAGACCAGTTCAACACGTTTTTCATGGTGTCGTAGGTGTTCATCAGGCCCCACAGCGCGTTCACGGCGGCGGTCTGGCCGTTGGCGTTGGTGGTGCTGCCGCCGCTGATGTACTGGGCGCCGTCGCCCCAGGTGTTGGAGCTGTTGGTGTAGATGTTGCCCGGGGTCGGGTTGGATTCCGGTGCGTGGTTGGCGTTGGTGATCGCCATGCCGCCGAAGGTGCCGCCGGTGCCGCGCGTGGCGTCCAGCATCTTGTAGGTGGAGCCGGACAGCGAGGTCTGGATCGGCACCTGGCCGTTGTACTGGCTGTTGCCGGTGCCGGTCACGGTTTGCAGGGCGTCCCATTGCTTGATGATGGCGCCGGTGGTGGCGTTGACCACGGTGTCGTGGAACAGCGGCTTCTTGTCCTTGGACATGCGGGTCTTGACCAGGTAGGCCAGCTCGTAATGGTCGACCACTTCTTCCAGGTCCAGCGCGTTCAGCTTGCTTTCCGCCTTGTTGGCGGCTTCCTTGGTGCGCTGGGTTTTCATCACGGGCCAGATCAGCAGCTCTGCTTCCGGCTTCCAGCGCTGCACGGCGCCGCTTGCGCCGGCGCGCGACAGGGCGAGGCGGATCGCTTCGGCCGCGTCGAAGGCTGGGGTGGTGTCCGGGGCGCCTTTGCCGGCGGCCTTGGCGGCGCGCGAGGCATCCAGGCCGTTGCGGCGTTCGGAGGCCGATTCGCTGACGATCTCGCCGTTGTCGTCGGTCACCACCACCGATTCGGAGCCGAATACGCGCAAGCCCTGGAAGGTGTGGTCGGCGCGTGCGATGCGCTGGCCGTTGGCGCCAGGGTGCTGGTCGCGCAGCTTGTAGCCATGCTCGTGATCGAGGCCGGCGGCGGCGCGGCGGGCGTCCAGGCGGGCGGCCAGGTTGGCCTTGGCCGCGACGCTCATTGGCTGCGCAGGTGCGGCCATCAGGGCTTCCGGCAGGGCGCCGCCAAAGGCTGGGGCGAAGGGCAGGGCGGCAATGGCTGCAGCCAGCAGGCTTTTGCGAAGTTTCATCGGCTCTCCTTGAGCTTTGAGGTGGATAGGAGAGCGGGACGTTATGCCTCTTTTTTGGGCAAGTCAAAAAACTTATGAAAAAAGTCAGATTGACAGAAAATGTCCAAATTAGGACATTTGATTACATTTTGCCGCGCGCGGATGTATCGCGGCTTTGGCAAAGATGGCGCACGATTGGCTGGCGATGTAGGGAAGTTGCAACGAAATAGAAGGCTTTTTCTAGTTTCGTGTTGGACGCAACACAAATATGTATCAAATTGTCACATCCAAGTTGCACTAGTTGAATTTTGCGCTTTACACTAGCCCGTCATTCGTTTTTGACGTGTCATTAAGTGAGGGCGCATCACTCATGTTGTCTATTTCTACCAAAGTCGAAAGGATCGTCACGGAATCGCCGTTCCTGAGCGAGGGGCTGCGCCGTGGCTTGATCAATTTGTCGGAACTGGCGCGCCAGCTGCAACCGCAGCTCCAGAACGACCTGTGGAAACCTGTCGGCCAGGCGGCCGTGGTCATGGCCTTGCGCCGCGTGGCAGAACGCCTGCCGGACAAGGAGACGCAGGAACTGGTGCTGGCCCAGCAATCGGGCCAGCTGACAGCAAGGACCGATCTTGTCGAATTCACTTTCCGCCGCTCGGAGCGCATCGACGAATGCCACCGGCTGCTGCTGGAGCGTGCCGGGACCGGCCATGGCCTGTACCTGACCGTCACGCGCGGCAGCGAGGAGGTGGTGGTGATCTGCAGCCGGCCGTTCATCGGCATGGTGGAACAGGTGTTCGCCAACGAGCGCCTGCTGGCGCGGCTGGAGAACCTGAACGCCGTCACGCTGCAGCTGACCGCCGATTCCTGGCGCACGCCCGGCATCTACCACGCCATCCTGAAAAAGCTGGCATGGGACAAGGTCAACCTGATCAACCTGATCTCGACCCACACCGAGCTCACCCTCCTGCTCGAGAAGGAACACACCGGCGCCGCCTTCAGCGTCCTCTCGAACATGATTGCGCACAAGCATTGAGGTACACTTCCCTGTAGGGCATTCCTACAGGGAGGGTCGCATGGGTGTGAAACGCGAATCGCAGCGGGTGGTGCCGGCGCTGCGGGTGGCCAGCTACGCCGCCAGCAAGCCGTTCTATGAGTCGCTCGGCTTCCGCGAGCAGTGGACGCATCAGTTTGAACCTGGCCTGCCGACCTTCGCCGCGATGGCGTTCGAAGGGATGGAAATCTTTCTCACCGAGCATACGGGCGATTGCCAGCCTGGCGGGCTGGTACACTTCTACGTAGCGGACGTGGACGCGCTGTACGACGATTTCCTGGAGTACGGCGTGGAAGTCGAGCGGGCGCCCAGCAACGGCCTGGGACCCGACTTGCGCGACATGTCCGTACTCGATCCGGATAACAACCGGCTCAAATTCCTGACCCAGACCCATTGGGAGTAAGCGCAAATGAATAAAGCGCTGGTATCAGCAATCCTGGCATTGGCCGCCGCATCGCCGGCCATGGCGCAGGGCTTGTACAAATGTAAGGTGGACGGCAAGGTGACTTACCAGTCCATGGCCTGCGCCAAAGGCGGCGAAGTGCTCGAGGTGCCGCCGCCGCCATCCCCCGCGCAAACCAAGGCGGCGCAAGCGCGTGCGCAGGAAGACCGTGAACGGATGGAACGGCTGTCGGCGCGCAACCGCGCCGAGCGCGAGCAGCGTGCAAAGGAAGAGGAAGCGGAAGCCAAGGTGGCTGCCGCCAACAAGCCGCCGCCACCAGCCGCCTGCGACGGCCTGCGCAAGCGCCGCGAGGAACTCTACGGCCAGCGCAACGACAACCGCCGCGCCTCCAACCTGGACGCCATGGCGGAAACCCAGAAAGCGATCGATAAGCTGGAAGTGGACTACACCAAGGCCGCCTGCGGCCCGCTGGACTAAGGACGCCGCTAGCGCAGTTCCTTGCGCACCACCAGCTTGAGGCCGGACCACACGTCGCTGACGGCGCACACCTTCACATCCACCAGCCCCATTGGCAGGGCCAGCTCGCGGATGGTGTCTTCGGTGATGTCGGTCGGCACTTTCGAAGCCTTCTTCGGCCACGACACCCATAGCGCCGCATCGGGCCGCATGCCCTTGCGGGCAGCGGCCAATTCCTGCGCCAGCGCTGCGCGGCGGTCGGCAAACACGTGCAGCACATCGACCGTGGCGGACAGCCGCGCCGCGAACTGCACGCCTTCCGGCAAGGGCGCCAGCAGCGCCGGATAATCGGCCGGCGCGTGGCGCGCCAGCACCTTGCTGCCGGCGGCAATCCCCAGCTTCTTCGCGAGGGGAGTGCCGGAGTAGCCGGCGGCCGGCGCGGCTGTCACTTCTTCTTCTCTTCTTCCGGTTGCGAGAAGTTCAACTCCGGCTGCTCGTCGTCCTGCTTCGGCGCCGGCTGCGAGTCCGGCGTGACGGGCTGCTCGATGTGCAGGTCGCCCGACTCCACCTTGCCGCCGACGCCCTTATCGAGGAAGGCTGTCACGGTCTGCGGCAAAGCCGCCACCAGCAGCACCATCAGCATCTGCAGGCCCACCCAAGGCAGGGCGCCCCAGTAGATATCGGAAGACTTCACTTCCTTCGGCGCCACGCCGCGCAGGTAGAACAGCGCGAAACCGAACGGCGGGTGCATGAAGGAGGTCTGCATATTCACGCACAGCATCACGCCGAACCACACCAGCGCCGCCGATGCCGCCGCCTCCGGGCTGCCCATCATCGGCTCCAGCTCTGGCGCCAGGATCTTCTGCGCCACCGGCGCCAGCATCGGCACTACGATGAACGCGATTTCGAAGAAATCGAGGAAGAAGGCCAGGAAGAACACGAACAGGTTCACCACCAGCAGGAAGCCGATCCAGCCGCCCGGGATGCCGTTGAACAGGTGCTCGACCCACGCGCCGCCGTCCACGCCCTGGAACACCACCGAGAAGCAGGTGGAGCCGATCAGGATGAACACCACCATCGCGGTCAAGCGCATGGTGGACTGGTAGCTCAGCACGATCAGCTCGCGTAGCGGCTTGATGTGGCTGGCGCGGAACACGATCCAGGCGACGCAGACATACAGCACCGCCAGCGCCGCCTGCACCACCGGCTTGGCGCCTGCCACAAAAGCGCCCAGCAGCGCGGCAGCCGCCAGGGCCACCATGCCGACGCGGAAGACGATCTTGTCGCGCGCATTGAATTCGGGATGGCGGATCGCCGCCAGGATCACCGCGCCCAGCGCACCCATGGCGCCCGACTCGGTCGGCGTGGCCACGCCCAGCATCATGGTGCCCAGCACCATGAAGATCAGCACGGCGGCCGGGATAATGCCCTGCAGGCACTGCTTCCACAGTGCCCAGCCGCGCGGGCCCAGTTCAGCCTCCGGCGCGGCAGGCAGCCACTCCGGCTTGAGGCGTGACAGTACGAAGGTGTACAGGGCGAACAGGCCAATCTGCACCAGCGACGGTCCCCAGGCGCCCAGGTACATGCTGCCCACGTCGGCGGCGGCGGTCTGGGTTTTCAGCTGGTCGGCCAGCACCACCAGCACTAGCGACGGCGGCACCAGCTGGGTGATCGTGCCGGAAGCGGCCAGCACGCCGGTGGCATAGCGCATGTGGTAACCGTAGCGCATCATCACCGGCAGCGAGATCATGGCCATGGCGATCACCTGCGCCGCCACGGTGCCGGTAATCGCGCCCAGGATGAAGCCGACAATGATCACCGAATAGCCCAGGCCCCCGCGCACGCCGCCGAACAGGCGGCCCATGGAGTCCAGCATATCCTCCGCCAGCCGGCATTTTTCCAGCACCGCGCCCATGAAGGTGAAGAAGGGGATCGCCAGCAGCAGGTCGTTGGCCAGCACGCTGCCGAAAATCCGCTGCGGTACCGCCTGCAAGAAGGGGACGCCGAAGAAGCCTTCCGAAATCGCGATAAAACCGAAGAACAGTCCGACCGCCAGCAGCGAGAACGCCACCGGGAAGCCGACCAGCATGAACACCACCAGGCCGCCGAACATCAGCGGCGGCATCATCTCCAATGGAATCATTGCACCGGCCTTTCGTACTTGCTGTCGAGGTGGGCCTGGCCAGTGAGGTGAGCGATGCGTTTGATCAGTTCAGAGACGCCTTGCAGCGTGAGCAGGCCAAAGCCGATCGGGACGACGAACTTGATTGGCCAGCGCGCCAGGCCGCCGGCATTGCTCGACTGCTCCATGATGGCCCAGGAAGGCATGAACAGCGATTCCCACGACAGCCATGCGAACAGGACGCAGGCGGGGAACAGGAAGAAGATGATGCCGAAGATGTCGATCCACAGCTGCTTGCGTTCCGACACGTGGCCGTAGACCAGGTCGACGCGCACGTGTTCATTGCGCTGGAAGGTGTAGCTGGCGCCCAGCATGACGGCGGCCCCAAACAGGTACCACTGCATTTCGAGCAGGGCGTTGGAACTCCAGTCGAAGCCATAACGGATCATGGCGTTGCTGGCGCTGATGAAACATGACGCCAGGATCATCAGGTTCGCCAGCTGGCCGCTTCGGTAGCCGATGCGGTCCAGCCAGCCTGACAGGCGGAGGAATCCTTGCATTACTTTTCTCCATTATTGGAATAGTTATTGCAAGGATATTAGCGCAAAACCGGTACACCTGGGTCAGACCCAAGGGTCTGACCCGGGTTTACCGGTTTAGGCCAGCTGCGCGCGCACGCGCGCAATCGCCGCCCGTACCTGGTTCGGCGCAGTCCCGCCCACGTGGTCGCGTGCAGCCACCGAACCTTCCAAGGTCAGCACCGCAAACACATCCTCGCCCACCAGCGGCGAGAAGGCGCGCAGCTGTTCCAGCGACATTTCCGCCAGGTCGATCTTCAGGTCATCGCAGGCACGCACCGCATGCGCCACCGCCTCGTGCGCATCGCGGAACGGCAGGCCTTTCTTGACCAGGTAATCGGCCAGGTCGGTCGCGGTAGCGTAGCCCTGCAGGGCCGCCGCACGCATCGCCTCCGGCTTGACGGTGATGCCGCCCGCCATATCGGCGAAGATGCGCAGCGTATCGACCACCGTATCCACGGTATCGAACAGCGGCTCCTTGTCTTCCTGGTTGTCCTTGTTGTAGGCCAGCGGCTGGCCCTTCATCAGGGTCAGCAGGCCCATCAGGTGGCCATACACGCGGCCGGTCTTGCCGCGCGCCAGTTCCGGCACGTCCGGGTTCTTCTTCTGCGGCATGATCGAGGAGCCGGTGCAGAAGCGGTCGGCGATATCGATAAAGCCGACGCGTGGGCTCATCCAGATGATCAGCTCTTCCGACATGCGCGACACGTGCATCATCACCAGCGAGGCGGCGGCGGTGAATTCGATCGCAAAGTCGCGGTCCGACACCGCATCCAGCGAGTTGTGGCACACATCGTCGAAGCCCAGGGTCTTGGCCACGCGCAGGCGGTCGATCGGGAAGGTGGTGCCGGCCAGCGCGGCGGCGCCCAGCGGCAGGCGGTTCACGCGCTTGCGGCAATCCTGCATGCGCTCGACGTCGCGGCCGAACATTTCAACGTAAGCCAGCATGTGGTGGCCGAAAGTGATCGGCTGCGCCACCTGCATATGGGTGAAGCCCGGCAGGATCACATCGGCATTCTTCTCGGCCAGGTCGACCAGGGCGCCGCGCAGCTGCTGCAGCAGGCCGACCACGTCGTCAATCGCGGAACGCACGTACAGGCGGATATCGGTAGCCACCTGGTCGTTGCGGGAACGGCCGGTGTGCAGGCGCTTGCCGGCGTCGCCCACCAGTTCGGTCAGGCGTTTTTCGATATTCAGGTGCACGTCTTCCAGGTCCAGCTGCCATTCGAACTGGCCGCCGTCGATTTCGGCGCTGACCTGGGCCAGGCCTTTCTGGATCGCGGCCAGGTCGGCCGCCGGGATGATACCCTGCGCCGCCAGCATGTCGGCGTGCGCCAGGGAACCCTGGATGTCGGCCTTGGCCATGCGCTTGTCAAAAAACACGGAGGCGGTGTAACGTTTCACGAGGTCGGAAACGGGTTCGGAGAAGCGAGCGGACCAGGCTTCCGCCTTCTTGGAGAATTGATCTGTCATAGTAGGTTTTCCGGTGAGAGTCGGACGATTATAAATTAGTAGGAGAATCAATGAAGAAGTTAGCAAGTTTGCTACTGTTGGCGATGGCCGCCGGCAGTGCTTTCGCACAGGGTGCGCGCCCGGCTGATGTGGCCTCGGTGGACAGCATCGTCGCCGCCCTGTACGACACCATCTCCGGCCCGGCAGGCAAGGCGCGCGACTGGGACCGCCTGCGTTCCCTGTTCCGCCAGGATGGCCGCATGGTGGTGCACAGCATGAACAAGGACGGTGCGCTCAACACCCGCGTGCTGAGCATCGAGGACTACATTACCCGCACCACGCCGGTCTTTGCCAAGGAAGGTTTCTTTGAGTCCGAACTGGCGCGCAAGAGCGAGGAGTTCGGCCAGATCGCCCACGTCTTCACCACCTACGAAGCGCGCCATGCGCCTGGCGAGAAGCCTTTCGTGCGCGGCATCAATTCGATCCAGCTGGTGAACGACGGCCAGCGCTGGTGGATCTCGCAACTGCTGTGGCAACCGGAAAGCGACAAGAATCCGCTGCCGGAACGCTACCTGAAGGCGCGCTGATGGGCGCCTTTGAAGTCAGCTGCGACCCGGCCCGCCTCGACGTGGGCCTGGTGCACCGCTTCCTGTCGGAAGAATCGACCTGGGCGCGCGGCATCCCGCGCGAACTTGTCGAACGCGCAATGGCCAATTCAATTTGCTTCGGCGGCTACCTTGACGGAAATCAGGTCGCCTTTGCCCGCGTCATCACAGACCGGGCAACCTTCGCTAATATGGTAGATGTGTTTGTGCTGCCTTCCCAGCGCGGGAAAGGCTACAGCAAGCAGCTGGTGGAGTCAGTGCTCGCTCACCCGGAGTTGCAGGGTTTGCGGCGCTTTACCCTGGCAACGGGGGACGCGCACGGCCTGTACGCACGATTCGGTTTTACTCCACCGTCGCGTCCGGCTACACTGATGGAAAGGTATTACCCAGATGTCTACCAGCGATGCCAGTGAGCAAGTAGAACAGGAGGCCATCGTGAAGTTGTACTCCCCCGCCGGCCTGGCCCGTTTGGGCCTGGCCCTGCTAGCCGCCTGCGGCCTACCGGTGCAAGCCAAGGAAGCGCCGCCCAAGAAACCCATCCCCGCCACCAGCGGGCGTACCAGCACGACACCTCCGCCCGAGACGCCGGCCAAGGCGCCGCCAAACGGAATGCCGCCGGCCGCGCCACTGGTGCCGACGCCGGCGCCCGATCCGGCCGGGCCGGTACGCATCGTGGCCGGCGCCAGCGCCACGCTGAGCGGCGGTTCGGCCGCCATCGCGCCATCGCCGGTGGCAGCGCACCAGGGTTCGCTGGTGATCATCGGCGGCGGCCTGCGTGGCGACAATGCGGACGTCTGGCAGCGCGTGGTGAAACTGGCGGGAGGCAAGGGCGCACGCATTGCCGTCTTCCCTTCGGCGGCCGGCAATCCCGAGCGGTCGGCCCAGACCATCATCGGCTACCTGCGCAAATGGGGCGCTGACGCCTTCCTGGTGCCGGTGGCAGTGCGCCTGGCGGGCAGCGATTACAAGAAAAATGCCGACGACGCGGCGCTGGCGAAAAAGATCCGCGAATCGGACGGCATCTACTTCGCCGGCGGCGACCAGGGGCGCATCACCAAAGCGCTGCTGCGCGAAGACGGCACCCAGACCGCCGTGCTGGAAGCGGTATGGGACGTGTACCGTCGCGGCGGCGTGATTGCCGGTTCCTCGGCCGGTGCAGCCATCATGAGCAGCACCATGTTCGCCAATCCGAAAGCCATCCTGTCGATGCTGCAGACCGGCATCGCCGACGGCCGCGAACTGGGCCCGGGCCTGGGCTTCATCGGCGACGATGTATTCGTCGACCAGCACCTGCTGGTGCGCGGCCGCTTCGCGCGCATGATCCCCGCTATGCTGGCCAAGGGCTACCAGATCGGTCTCGGCATCGACGAAGACAGCGCCATGGTGGTCAACGCCCAGCGCGAGGTGGAAATCATCGGCTACAAAGGCGCGCTGCTGATCGACCTGTCGCGCGCCGAGTGGGATAAGGAATCGCCGCATTTCGGCGTGCGTAACGCGGTGATCAGCTACCTCGATCGCGGCGACAAATTCAATATCGCCAGCCACATGTTCACACCGTCCAGCGACAAGGCGGGCGGTCGCATCGACCCCACCCGCACTCTGGGGCGCGGCGCGGTGTTTACCAACGATGTGCTGGGCAATAGCGCGGTGATCGACCTGATGGAGCGCCTGATCGACAGCAACCAGGAAGAAGCCATCGGCATCGCCAGCGGCAACCCGCGCGCCAGCGGCACCGAGGTCGGCTTTGAATTCCGCCTGACCAAGACGCCGGAAAGCGTAGGCTATGTTTCCAGCGCGGCAGAGGCGTATTCGGTGCTGAATATCCGCCTCGACATCCGGCCTATCGAGATCACGCGGCCGCTGTATAAGTACAAGTAAAATACCGGGCAAATAACAGCCCGGAGATTCCATGCCTCACCTGAAAGAACTGCTGGCCAGCGCCGCCCTCTGCGTCGCTGCCAGTCAAGCCCTGGCCGCCCAGCCGGCCACCGTGCGCCTTGACTATATGCACACCGGTAACGCGCTAAACGAAAGCTACGCGATCGAACAAGTTGTGATTGAGCCGCTGCCGTGGCCGGGCGATATGGCCAAGACCATCGACACCACCAACCGCGGCGTGAACAAGGTCGAAGTGGCCGACGCCAAGACGGGCAAGGTGCTTTACACCCGCACCTTCTCGACCATCTTCGGCGAGTGGCGCAGCACGGAGGAAGCGGGCAAGCTGACGCGCGGTTTCCACGAATCGGTGCGTTTCCCCAAGCCGGACCGCCCGGTCAAGGTGCGCATCCTGAAGCGCGACGAGCGCAATGAATTCTCCGTCGCCTGGAGCGTGGAAGTCGATACCGATGCGATGGATGTGGTGCGCAAGCAGGAGCCGGCGCCGGCCAAGCCGATCCCTATCCGCGTCAACGGTCCGAGCGAGAAGAAGGTCGACCTGCTGATCCTGGGCGATGGCTATACCAAGGCCGATATGGCCAAGTTCGAGGAGCGTGCGCGCAAGCTGTCCGACTACCTGTTCACGGTGTCGCCGTTCAAGGAGCGCGCCAAGGACTTCAACGTGTGGGCGATGGCGGTGCCGACCCAGGAGAGCGGCGCGTCGCGGCCGTCGACCGGTACGCACCGCGCGTCCAAGCTGGGCACGCGCTACGACATCTTCGGCAGCGAGCGCTATGTGCTGACGCTCGATAACCGCGCCCTGCGTGAAATCGCACAGCATGCGCCGTATGAATTCATCGAGATCCTGGTGAATAACGACACCTACGGTGGCGGCGGTATCTACGGCCAGTTCAGCACTGCTGCGGCGGATAACGATTGGGCCAATTACCTGTTTGTGCACGAATTCGGCCACCACTTCGCTGGCCTGGCGGATGAGTATTACACCTCGCCGGTGGCTTACGCCACGGGTGGCGCGCGCATGGAGCCGTGGGAGCCGAACGTGACGGCCTTGCTTGATCCTTCGAATGTGAAGTGGAAGAAGCATGTGACCCCGGGTACTGCGCTGCCGACTGCTTGGCCGAAGGCGGAGTATGAGGCGCACTCGCGCGAGTATCAGAAGGTGCGCGCGCAGCTGCGTAAGGACAATCGTCCGGAATCGGAGATGAGCAAGCTGTTTAAGGAAGATTTGGCCTGGACCAATGCCTTGTTCTCCAAGGCGCCGAATCGCAAGGCAGTGGGGGCGTTCGAGGGGGCGAACTATGAGGCCACCGGCTACTACCGCTCGCAGCAGCAATGCCTGATGTTTGACCGCAGCGAGGCGTTCTGTGTGGTGTGTAATGAGGCGGTGCAGGAGACGATCGACCTGTACGCTCCGCGCTAAACCGGTAAACCAGGGTCCGACCCTTGGGTCGTACCCTGGTTTACCGGTTTTAAGGTTTAGGTGTTAGGCGCCAACCCCGTAGGCTTAATCCGCACCGGCATCGGCTTACCTTTGCGCGCCCGCTTGCCAAAGTGCGGCGCCAGCGCCGTAGGACCCATGCGATCCTCCTTCGCCTTCTGCGCATTGCCAATCCCCAGCACGGTCACACCCTTATCCGTGATCGCGCAGGCAGCCACCAGCTTCTCCTTATCGGCCAGATCCATCAGGATCACGCCACGGCCGCCGTTGGACAGCACCTTCATTTCGTCCATGCCGAACACCAGCAGGTTCGCCTTCTCCGAGATGACTGCCACCGCGCTGGCGTTATCCGCCACCACGGTAGGCGGCAGCGGCTTCGCCCCTTCATCCAGGGTGATAAACGACTTACCACCCTTCAGGCGCGACACCATATCGCCAGCCTTCGCGATAAAGCCATAACCCGCATCCGACGCCAGCAGCAGCTGTTTATCGCCATTGCCCGCGAAGTAGTGCAGCAGACGCGCACCACCCGACAGGTCCACCAGCGTGGTAATCGGCACACCATCGCCGCGCGCGTTAGGCAGCGCAGCTACCGGCACCGAGTACACCTTGCCGTTGTCGCCGAAGCCCAGCAAGGTATCCACGGTGCGGCACTCGAACGCGCCATACAGCGAATCGCCCGCCTTGAAGGTGAACTGCGCCGGATCGTGGCCGATGCCGCTACGCGCACGCACCCAGCCCTTCTCGGAAATGATCACGGTCACCGGTTCATCGGCCACCTTCTGTTCAACGACAGCTTTCTGCGCTTCCTCGATCAGGGTGCGGCGCGCGTCGCCGTAAGTCTTGGCGTCGCCGTCGATTTCCTTGATCACCAGGCGGCGCAAGGTGGCTGGGTTGTCCAGCACGTCCTGCAGGCCTTCGCGCTCCTTGCGCAGCTCCGACAGCTCCTGTTCGATCTTGATCGCTTCCAGGCGCGCCAACTGGCGCAGACGGATTTCCAGGATATCTTCCGCCTGGCGATCCGACAGCTTGAAGCGCTCGATCAGCGCCGCCTTCGGCTCGTCCGAATTGCGGATGATCGCGATCACCTCGTCGATGTTCAGCAGGACGATCTGGCGGCCTTCCAAAATATGGATGCGCTCATCGACTTTGTTCAGGCGGAATTGGGTACGGCGGGTCACCGTGGCGAAGCGGAACTCGATCCACTCGGCCAGGATGTCGCTGATACCCTTCTGGCGTGGGCGGCCATCGCCGCCAATCATCACCAGGTTCATGGAAGCCGACGTCTCCAGCGAGGTATGCGCCAGCAGCATGTGCATGAACTCAGTCTGGTTCTGGTTCTTCGACTTAGGCTCGAACACCAGGCGCACCGCAGCCTCGCGGCCCGATTCGTCGCGCACCTTGTCCAGCTGGCCAAGCAGCAGGCCTTTCAGCGCCACCTGTTCCGGCGACAGCGCCTTCTTGCCCAGCTTGACCTTTGGATTGGTCAGTTCCTCGATTTCTTCCAGCACCTTCTGCGACGAAGTGCCGGGCGGCAGTTCATACACCACCGCCTGCCACTGGCCGCGCGCCAGTTCCTCGATCTTCCAGCGTGCGCGCACCTTCATCGAGCCGCGGCCCGATGCGTACATATCGTCGATCTGCGCGCGCGGGGTGATCAGCTGGCCGCCGCCCGGGAAGTCCGGGCCAGGGATCAGCTCCATCAACTCCGCATGCGAGATCTTCGGATTGCGGATCATCGCCACGGCGGCTTTCGCCACCTCGGTCAGGTTGTGCGAAGGGATCTCGGTCGCCAGGCCCACCGCGATACCGGAGGCGCCGTTCAGCAGCACCATCGGCAGGCGCGCCGGCAGCAGTGCTGGTTCCTCGTACGAACCGTCGTAGTTCGGGATGAAGTCCACCGTGCCCTGGTCGATTTCGTCCAGCAGCAGGCGCGAGATCGGGGTCAGGCGGGCTTCGGTGTATCGCATTGCCGCAGCGCCGTCGCCGTCGCGCGAACCGAAGTTACCCTGGCCGTCGATCAGCGGGTAGCGCAGCGAGAAGTCCTGCGCCATACGCACCAGCGCGTCGTACACCGACTGGTCGCCGTGCGGGTGCAGCTTACCCAGCACGTCACCGACCACGGTGGCGGACTTGCGCGGCTTGGCGGTTGGGCCCAGGCCCAGTTCATTCATCGAGTACAGGATGCGGCGCTGCACCGGTTTCTGGCCGTCGCACACGTCCGGCAGGGCGCGGCCCTTGACCACGGAAATTGCATAGTCCAGGTAGGCGCGTTCGGCGAAGGTGGACAGGGTCAGGGTTTCGCCGCCGTCATCGCCGCCGCCGTTGTTGCCGCCTTCCGGCTGCTCCGGAATCGGCTCGTCAAAGAGATTTGCTTGAGTCATGTTCGGTACTTAAATTAGATGTCAGCTTCCACTTCATTGCCGTGTTCTTCAATCCACGCGCGGCGGGCGGCGGCTTCGCCTTTGCCCATCAGCATATTGAAGCGCGAGGACGAGTAGCTGTGGTCGAAATCGCCCAGCGACACCGGCAGCAGGCGGCGGGTGTCCGGATTCATGGTGGTTTCCCACAGCTGCTCGGCGTTCATCTCGCCCAGGCCCTTGAAGCGGGAAATGGTCCACGAACCTTCTTTCAGGCCGTCCTTGCGCAGCTTGTCCTCGATCGCCACCAGCTCGCCGTCGTCCAGCGCATACAGTTTCTGGATCGGTTTCTTGCCGCGCGCCGGAGCATCCACGCGATACAGCGGTGGACGCGCCACGCAGATGTGGCCCTTGTCGATCAGTGCAGGGAAGTGGCGGAAGAACAGGGTAAGCAGCAGCACCTGGATGTGCGAGCCGTCGACGTCCGCATCGGAAAGGATGCAGATTTTGCCGTAACGCAGGCCGCTCAGGTCCGGCGAGTCGCCGTAGTTGTGCGGATCGACGCCGATCGCCACTGCGATGTCGTGGATCTCGTTATTCGCGTACAGGCGGTCGCGGTCGGTCTCCCACGAGTTCAGTACCTTGCCGCGCAGCGGCAGGATGGCCTGGAACTCCTTGTCGCGGCCCATCTTGGCCGAACCGCCCGCCGAATCACCCTCGACCAGGAAGATCTCGGTGCGTGCAGAATCGTCGGACTCGCAATCGGTCAGCTTGCCCGGCAACACCGCTACGCCGGAAGACTTCTTCTTCTCGACCTTCTGCGCCGAACGCAGGCGCGATTGCGCCTGCTTGATGACCAGCTCCGCCAGTTTCTTGCCAAAGTCGATGTGCTGGTTCAGCCACAGCTCCAGCGCAGGCTTGGAGAAGGTGGACACCAGGCGCACCGCGTCGCGCGAGTTCAGGCGCTCCTTGATCTGGCCCTGGAACTGCGGGTCCAGCACTTTGGCCGACAGCACGAAGGATGCGCGCGCAAACACGTCTTCCGGCAGCAGCTTCACGCCCTTCGGCAGCAGCGAGTGCAGCTCGACGAAGTTCTTCATCGCGCCGAACAGGCCTTCGCGCAGGCCCGATTCGTGAGTGCCGCCGTTCGGGGTAGGGATCAGGTTGACGTAGGACTCGCGCACCACGGCGCCTTCCTCGGTCCACGCCACCACCCACGACGCACCTTCGCCCTCGGCAAAGCCTTCCGCATCAGGCGTAGCGAACTGCTCGCCCTCGAACAGCGGGATCAGGGTCTCGCCGTTGGCGGTGGTCTGGGCCAGCTGCTCGTTCAGGTAGCCGCGCAGGCCGTCCTTGTACATCCAGGTCTGCTCGTCGCCGTTCTTGGCGTTCTTCAGCGTGACCGACACGCCCGGCAGCAGCACCGCCTTGGAGCGCAGCAGGCGTTGCAGCTCGACCTGCGAAATCAGCGGCGAATCGAAATACTTTGCATCCGGCCAGGCGGTCACGCGGGTACCGGACTTCTTGCCATCTTTTGGCGCAGGCTGGGAGTTCAGCGGCTCGACCAGGTCGCCGTGTTCGAAGGCCAGGTGGTGGAAACCGTTGCCGGCGTCGTCTTTACGCCACACCGAGATTTCCAGGCGCTTGGACAGCGCATTGGTAACGGACACGCCGACGCCGTGCAGGCCGCCCGAGAAGGCGTAGGCGCCGCCCGAACCCTTGTCGAACTTACCGCCCGCGTGCAGGCGGGTGAAGACGATTTCCACCGTCGGCACGTTTTCTTCAGGGTGCAGGCCGACCGGGATACCGCGGCCGTCGTCTTCGACGGTGATGGAACCGTCGGCATTCTGCGTCACGATAATGTTCTTGCAATGGCCGCCCAGCGCTTCGTCGGAGGCATTGTCGATCACTTCCTGGATGATGTGCAGCGGGTTCTCGGTACGGGTATACATGCCCGGACGCTGCTTGACTGGTTCCAGTCCTTTCAGGACGCGGATAGATGATTCGCTGTAGTCGGAAACTGGTTTTTTAGTGGCCATACGTGTTATTGGTAATGCAAAGTGCTGTGATTATATACAGTATTTGCCGTCTTGACGGATATCTAGCCTGCGCATTCTATCCGCAACGGCCGGTGGCGCAAGGGAATCCGGGAGCTAAAATGCGCATATGACCACAGATCGGCACCCGTTCGCAGTCAGGCTGGTCGGCTTCCCGGAGGACGCCGCCCGCGCGCTTGCGCAAGGCCTGGCGCGGGCGCCGGCAGAGGGACCGAGCTATCTTTGCCTGTCCGAAGACAGCCTGCGCGATCCCGATATTTACCTCGCCAACGGCACCGAACTGAAAGCGCTGGCCGCCATTGCATCGTTGGCGGCAGGCGACATCCGGCCCGCCCTGGTACTCGGCGCCACCGGCGTGGCGCTGCCCTATGCAAACTTGCCGCTGCCGGTGCAATGGACGGCGTTGTATGCCGAACTGGCGCGCCTGATGGCGCGCCGCGCCGAAGTGCTGGCCGGCCTGTCGGCCTCCGACCAGCCCCTGGTGCCCGAACGCCGCCGCCGCGAACGGCTCGACCTGGACCTGACCGATCCCGCCGTCTATGAAAAGATGCGCAAGCCGCGCCGAGAGGGCGCCGTGCTATGCGTCGACGCCAATGCCAATTTCAGCGAGCAGTTAGGCCAATCGCTGAAGCAGTTTGGAACCGCCGTATTGTGGGCAGTGGACGGAGTCGCCGCCTTGGCGCTGTGCCGTCAGCAACCGGTGGCCGTGGTCTTGCTGGACTTCGCCGCCCCCATCATTGACCACTACCTGCTGTGCGCCCATTTGCGCAGCGAGCCGGGCCAGCCCGAAGTCATCTTCCTCGCCCAATCCGCCCACGACTACGACAGCACCCGCGCCCGCGCCGCCGGCGCCGCCGGCATGCTGGACAAACCCCTGGCCCAGCACCAGCTGCAGTCCGTCCTCCGCAAATTCATGCGCCTCTGAAATTTTTGTCCACCTTGGGTTGGACAATTATTTACTGAGGGTACGCATGGCGCGTTCGAGGCCTTCGATCGTGATCGGGAACATGCGGTTGTTCATGATCTGCTTGATCACGGAGATCGACTGGCGGTACTGCCACACGCCTTCGGGCTCGGGGTTGAGCCAGATGAACTTGGGGAAGTGGTTCGTGAAGCGGCTCAGCCACTCGGCGCCGGCTTCCTCGTTGTTGTATTCGACCGAGCCGCCGGGCTGCAAGACCTCATAGGGGCTCATGGTGGCGTCGCCGACAAAAATCAGCTTGGTGTCCGGCGGGTATTTGCGCAGCACGTCCCAGGTGGCGAAGCGTTCGGCGTTGCGGCGGCGGTTGCTGCGCCATAGGTAGTCGTACACGCAGTTGTGGAAGTAATAGAACTCCATGTTTTTGAACTCGGTCTTGGCCGCCGAGAACAGTTCTTCCGCACGTTCGATGTGGTCGTCCATGGTGCCGCCCACGTCCATCAGCATCAGCACCTTGACGTTGTTCTTGCGCTCCGGCTGCATCTTGATGTCGAGGTAGCCGGCGTTGTTGGCGGTGGCGCGGATGGTCTGGTCCAGCGCCAGTTCTTCCGCCACGCCTTCGCGCGCGAACTTGCGCAGGCGGCGCAGCGCCACCTTGATATTGCGCGTGCCCAGCTCGCGGTCGCCGTCGTAGTCCTTGTAGGTGCGCTGCTCCCACACTTTCACTGCCGTGCGGTTGCCGCCCTTGCCGCCGATGCGGATACCTTCCGGATTGGTGCCGCCGTTACCGAACGGCGAGGTGCCGCCGCTGCCGATCCATTTGTTGCCGCCTTCGTGGCGCTCTTTCTGCTCTTTCAGCAGTTCGTTCAGCCGGTCCATCAGCTTGTCGTAGCCGAATTTTTCCAGCGCGGCGATCTGCTCCGGCGTCAGCTCGCGCTTCATGCGCTGCAGCAGCCAGTCGAGCGGGATCTCTTTCGTGGTGTCGAACACCGCATTGATGCCCTTGAAGTACTGGCCGAAGGCGCGGTCGAACTTGTCGTAGTTGGCCTCGTCCTTCACCAGGCACAGGCGGCTCATGTAATAGAAGTCGTCCAGCGATGGTTGCAGCACCTGCTTTTCCATTGCTTCCAGCAGGGTGAGGAATTCCTTGATCGTGACCGGGATCTTGGCGTCTTTCAGCGTGAAGAAAAAGTCGATCAGCATCTTATGCCCCTCGTGCCAGCAGGTAGCGCAGCTGCGACTTCACTTCCGGCCATTCGCCGCGCACGATGCTGTACATGACGGTATCGCGCACGGTGCCGTCGCGCCGCGCCGCATGGTGGCGCAGCACGCCATCCTTCTTGGCGCCCAGGCGCTCGATGGCGGCCTGCGAGGCGTGGTTGAAATTATCGGTACGGAAGCCCACCACGGCGCAGCCCAGCGTATCGAAGGCGTGCGCCAGCAACAGCAGTTTGCAGGTGGTGTTGACGTGGGTGCGCTGCACGCTGCGGCGGTACCAGGTGTAGCCGATCTCCACCCGGTCAAGCGCAGGCACGATGTCGTGGTAGCTGGTGGTGCCCAGCACCCGGCCACTGAACGCTTCCACCACGGCGAACGCCAGGCGGGAAGGGCGCATGTCCAGCGCGGTGGCGATATACGCCTCCACCTCCTGCGGCTCCGGCACGGAGGTGATACGCAGCTTCCACAGCTCGCCGTCGCGCGCCGCATCGCGCAGGGCGTCGGCGTGCTGCGGGCCGAGCGGCTCCAGGCGCAGGCCGTTCAGTTCCAGCGTGACCGGGGTAGGGGCATCCATCAGCGGTTGGTCCTCGACATGAATACCAGGCGCTCGAACAGGTGGATATCCTGCTCGTTTTTCAACAGGGCGCCGTGCAGCGGCGGCACGATGGCCTTCTGGTCCTTGCTGCGCAGTGCTTCCTGCGGGATGTCCTCGGCCATCAGCAATTTGAGCCAGTCCAGGAACTCGCTGGTCGAAGGCTTCTTCTTCAGGCCCGGCACGTCGCGCACTTCGTAGAAGGACTGCAGCGCGGTGGCCAGCAGTTCCTGCTTCAGGTGCGGGTAGTGGACCTTGACGATGGCTTCCATCGTGTCCTTGTCCGGGAATTTGATGTAGTGGAAGAAGCAGCGGCGCAGGAAGGCGTCCGGCAGCTCTTTCTCGTTATTGGAGGTGATGATCACCAGCGGGCGGTGCTTGGCGGTGACCATTTCGCGCGTCTCGTAGACGTAGAACTCCATGCGGTCCAATTCGCGCAGCAGGTCGTTCGGGAATTCGATGTCGGCCTTGTCGATCTCGTCGATCAGCAGCACCACCGGCTCCGGCGCGGTGAAGGCCTGCCACAGCACGCCCTTGACGATGTAATTGTGGATGTCGCGCACGCGCTCATCGCCCAGCTGCGAATCGCGCAGGCGCGACACGGCGTCGTACTCGTACAGGCCTTGCTGGGCCTTGGTTGTCGATTTGATATGCCACTGCATCAGCGGCATGTCGAGGGCGGCCGCCACTTCCTCCGCCAGCATGGTCTTGCCGGTGCCCGGCTCGCCTTTGATCAGCAATGGGCGCTGCAGGGTGAGGGCGGCGTTGACCGCCAATTTCAGGTCGTTGGTGGCAACGTAGTTGTCCGAACCTTCAAAACGCTGTGGTGCTTGCATCGGCTTTCCTGGTAAAAGAGTCATCTAATCAGTATAAGCTAGATCTACCTTATGGACGTTCGGCCAACTTGTAAGGTAAAATCGCAGGTTGAGGGCGCAAAAGCCACGTTTTTGCGCAAGGCAGTATCCGATTACAACTGATTAAAGCCCACATTATGAAAAAAATCTTCGCACTCCTCGCGCTGGCCGCCGTAGCGCAGGCTGCCGCAGCCGCGGACATCGTCGGCGACGCCAAGAACGCTAAAGGCAAGATCGAGATGTGCATCGGTTGCCACGCAATCCCAGGCTACAAAGCGACCTTCCCAGAAGTGTTCCAAGTGCCGAAGATCGGCGGCCAATCCGCCAAGTACATCGAAAACGCGCTGAAGGGTTACCAGAAGGGCGAGCGTAAGCATCCGTCCATGAAGGGTATCGCTGTGAGCCTGTCCGACCAGGACATCGCTGACATCGCCGCTTACTACTCCCAGCAGAAATAAGGCCCGGAACCATGAAAAAACTGATTATCGCTCTGTTCTGCTCCGCAGTTTCGTTCAGCGCTGTTGCCGGCGGCAACATCGAAAACGGCAAGGCCCTGGCTGAGAAATACAGCTGCGCCGCCTGCCACGGCAAGGACTACAACTCCCCGATCGACCCGAGCTATCCTAAGCTGGCTGGCCAGCACAAGGACTACCTGCAGCACGCGCTGACCGCTTACAAGCGTGGCGATGCTCCTAACGGCCGCTCCAACGCGATCATGACCGGCCAGGTCAAGCCGCTGTCCAACAAGGACATCGCCGACATCGCCGCTTACCTGCATTCCCTGCCAGGTACCCTGGTACTGAAGCGCTGATCCAGCGCCTCTCATGAGAAAGCCCGCCGCGTGCGGGCTTTTTTGCGTCTTAAGCCAGATTTAACCTTGGCTTGCCCGGCGGTGCTACGCTAGCGCGACACTTATAGGGGAGACAATGGTTTATCAACTGAATATCAACGGCGTCGCCCGCAAGGCGGACGTCGAGGGCGACACGCCCCTCCTGTGGGTCCTGCGCGATACGCTGGGCCTGACCGGTACCAAATACGGTTGCGGCGCGGGTGCCTGCGGCGCCTGCACCGTGCATATCGACGGCCAGGTGGTGCGCAGCTGCGTGATGCCAGTCAGCGCGGTCGGCAAGGGCAAGGTGCGCACCATCGAGGCCCTGTCGCCGGACCGCTCGCACGCCTTGCAGAAGGCCTGGCTGGAGGAGCAGGTGCCGCAATGCGGCTATTGCCAGTCCGGCATGCTGATGGCGGCTGCGGCGCTGCTCAAGTCCCACCCCAAGCCGACCGACGCCCAGATCGCCGAGGCGATGACGAACCTGTGCCGCTGTGGCACCTATCCCCGCGTGCGGCGCGCCATCAAGCGCGCGGCCGGCATGAAGCTGGAGGATGCAGCATGAACGGCCGCCGCGACTTCCTGAAAACCCTGGCGGCCGGCGGCGTGCTGGTCGCCATCGGCCCGGCGCCGCACACCATGGCGGCCGACGCGCCCGCAGCGCCGCCGCCCCCGCCGGGCTGGGTGCGCATCGCCCCCGATGGCGCCGTAACGGTGCTGTCCAACACCAGCGAGATCGGGCAGGGCACCGGCACCGCCATCGCCCAGATGCTGGCCGACGAGATGGACCTGGACTGGAAATCCATCCGCATTGAAATGGCCCCCGTCGAAAAGCAGTTCATCAACGCCGGTTGGGGCGAATACGCCACCTATGGCAGCGGCGGCGTGGCGCGTCAGTTCCCCCAGCTGCGCAAGGCCGGCGCCCAGGCGCGCGCAATGTTGATCGGCGCGGCGGCGGCTGAATGGCAGGTGCCCGCCGCCGAATGCGATACCCAGCAAGGCGCCGTGCTGCACCAGCCCACTGGCCGCAAGCTCCCCTATGCAAAGCTGGTAGCGCAGGCGGCTGCCCAGCCGGTGCCGGCCGATCCGCCGCTGATGCCGAAAGAGCGCTGGCGCCATATGGGCAAAGACGTCGCACGCCTCGACTTGCCGGCCAAGACCGACGGCAGCGCGGTGTACGGCATCGACGTCAAAGTGCCCGGCATGCTATATGCCGCCATCGTCCAATGCCCGCACTTCGGCGGCAAACTGGCTACGGTGGACCCGCAGCCTGCGCTGTCGCGGCGTGGCGTGAAGAAAGTGGTGCGCCTGCCTGATGCGGTGGCCGTCGTGGCCGACAGCTACTGGCGCGCGCAGCAGGCCGTGAATGCGCTCAAGCCGGAATGGGACCTGGCCGCCGCCAGCAAGCATTCAAGCGCCCCTTACCGCGACATGCTGCATGCCGCCGTGCAGAACGAAGGCGACCTGGTGGTGCCGCGCAACGCCAAGGCCGAGGAGCTGCTGGCCGCGCACCAGGCGGGGCAGGCCAAGTCCGCCACCACGCTGGACCGCACCTACACCGTGCCCTTGCTGGCGCATGCCACCATGGAACCCATGAACGGCACCGCCAGCGTCAAGGACGGCAAGGCCGAACTGTGGCTGCCGACCCAGGCCCAGGACACGGCCCGCACCTTCGTTTCGAAAGCGCTCGGCATCGCGCCCGAAGCCGTGACCATCCACACCACCCTGAGCGGGGGCGGCTTCGGTCGCCGCATCGAGGCGGATTTCGCGGTGCAGGCCGCGCTGATCGCCAAAGAGGCGGGCGTGCCGGTCAAGCTGCTATGGAGCCGCGAGGAGGACATGCGCCACGGCTACCACCGCCCGGCGGCCGTGCTGCGCCTGCGCGCCAGCCTGGATGCCTCGGGCGCGGTTGCGGCCATGCGCATGGACAGCGCCTGCGACACCCTGTTCAACTACTCGCGCTTTGGCGCGGACAAGCAATACGCCAAGCCCTTCGACCGCAGCGCGGTTGGCGTGCCGCTCACGCAGTATTACGGTTTCCCCGGCTTCATCCAGCGCACCACCACCGTCGATGCCGGCGTGCCGCTTGGCTATTGGCGCGCGGTGGCGGCCACGCAGAACGTGTTCGCCACCGAATCCTTCGTCGACGAACTGGCGCAGCTGGCCAAAACCGACCCCTTCGACTACCGCCGCAAGCTGCTGAAGCCCGGCTCGCGCGAACTGCGCGTGCTGGCGGCGCTGGAGGAACGCTCCGGCTGGCGCAGCAAGCCGGCGCCGGGACGGCACCGCGGCATGGCCTTCACGCGCGCCAACGGCAGCCATATCGGCCAGGTGGTCGAACTGTCGGTGGACGGCGAATCGCGCGTCAAGCTGCACCGAGTGACCACGGTGGTCGACTGCGGGACGGCGGTCAATCCGCGCAATGTGCGCGGCCAGATGGAGGGCGGGAATATCTTCGCGCTGACGGCCGCTTTTTACGGCGAGATCACGGTGAAGGACGGCGCGGTCGAGCAATCGAACTTCACCGACTACCGCCTGCTGTCGCTGGCCGAAACACCAGCCATGGAGATTGTCGTCATCGACAGCAGCGAGCCGCCCGGCGGTGTCGGCGAAGAAGCGGTCGGCCCATTGGCGCCAGCCCTGGCCAACGCCCTGTTTGCGGCCACTGGCAAGCGATTCACCGACCTGCCGCTAGTGAAGGCAGGCCTGCGACTGGCGTAAATTTGCACCTCCGCGATTATTGGATAGTTTCCGTGCGGAACTATTGGTCTATCATAGACTGCATCGGGAAATCGTGGAGGTGCCCACAAAATGGTGTATTTGATAACCGCGCTGCTGGCCGGCGTGGCGGTGTTGATGTTATGCCTGCTGGCGCGCCTTGGGCGCCGCTCGCAAGCCTTGCTGGCGGCCACGCTGCCCTGGCTGATTAACGTCGGCCCCGCACTGGCGAGCCAGTCCGACCACCTGCCGCGTGCCATCATTTTCGCAGCGATTGCCAGCCCGCTGGTCTTCGCCTTGATCTGGTTCTTGCCCATCGTCCGCGTGGACGAAGGAGAAAAGGTTTAAATGCGGCGCTTGACCGCTTCCACGTAGGCGGCGCCGTCCGGCGGCACGCCGCGGCGCTGGGAATTCCAGATCATCTCGCCCAGGCACTCCATGATTTCATGGTGCGCAGCATGCTCGGTACCGAGCTTGCGCGCCAAGCCGATGAACGCCTCGCGGATGCCGCGCGGCTGGTCGATCGACAGCTGCTCCGTAATCGACAGGTGCATCGACAGATGGAGGAAAGGATTGGCCTCGCTGCCCTCCACCGAGTAATCGCGCGCGATGGCCGCTTCCACATCTTTCAATGCCTCGTGATATTCGGGATGCGCCATGATCCAGTCACGGGCGATCAGCTCGATCGGGTCCATGATTTCGTTGGCTTGGGACTTGCGGTAGACGTCGCAGAAGAAGCGGCGCACGTCGTGGGAGGACGGTGTAAACATAGCCCGCCATTATATAAGACAAAAGGGGCAGCCCTCACAGGCTGCCCCTTTTGTTATTCCTTCGTCACCAAGGCTGGCGTATCGCAGGCCACATTCTCCTGCGGCGGTGTCACCGCAGGATTCTGCGGCTTGTCGCTGCTGCGCTGTCCACGCTGGCCATGCGGCTGGCGCAGGTAGCGCGAAGAGTGGCGACGCTCGCCATGCGGCGGCCATGTCAGGAAGCGCGATAGCTCCTGCAAGGCGCGCTGGTAGACTTCGCGCTTGAATTCAATCACCACGTCCAGCGGAACCCAGTAATCGTGCCAACGCCAGGCATCGAACTCAGGATGGTCGGTCAAACGCAGGTTCACGTCGTTGTCGCGCGCGCACATGCGCAGCAAGAACCAGATCTGCTTCTGGCCACGGTAATGGCCGCGGATTTCCCGCTTGATGAAGTGATCAGGCACCTCGTAACGCAACCAGTCGCGCGTGCGGCCGATAATCTTGACGTGCTCCGGACGCAGTCCGATTTCCTCTTCGAGCTCGCGGTACATTGCTTGCTCTGGCGTTTCACCATACTTGATCCCGCCCTGCGGGAACTGCCACGAGTGCTCGCGCACCCGTTTACCCCACCACACCTCGTTATGCGAGTTGAGCAGGATAATGCCGACGTTGGGGCGAAACCCTTCACGATCGAGCATATTGCACCTCAAACTTTCCGTGGCCGAGGCGTCCTCTTATATTTTTGACTACAAATCCAACTGCAATAGCGCTCTTTGTATAAAGTTTGGACGCATCGGGCCAGCTAATCCTTTAAAATTAGGTCGATTATAACTCTCTCTTTTTAAAAAGAATTCACCGATATGCGTGCATCTCGTTTTTTTATTTCAACCCTCAAGGAAGCTCCATCTGACGCCGAGATCGTCAGCCACCAGTTGATGATGCGCGCGGGCATGATCAAACGCCTCGGTTCCGGCATTTACACCTACATGCCGATGGGCCTGAAAGTGATCCGCAAGGTCGAAGCGATCGTGCGCGAAGAAATGAACAAGGCTGGCGCCATTGAGCTGCTGATGCCTCTGGTACAGCCTGCGGAGCTGTGGCAGGAAACCGGCCGCTGGGACAAGATGGGCCCGGAGCTGCTGCGCGTGAAAGACCGCCATGGCCGCGACTTCGCGATCCAGCCAACTTCCGAGGAAGTGATCACCGATGTGGTGCGTAGCGAGATTAAATCCTATCGCCAAATTCCGTTGAATTTTTACCACATCCAGACCAAGTTCCGCGATGAACGCCGTCCACGTTTCGGCCTGATGCGCGGCCGCGAGTTCACCATGAAGGACGCCTACTCCTTCGACCGCGACGTGGAAGGCATGCAAAAGTCGTACAAGATCATGTTCGACGCCTACACCCAGATCTTCACCCGCTTCGGCCTGAAGTTCCGCGCGGTGGCGGCTGACAACGGCGCCATCGGCGGCACCGGCTCGCACGAATTCCACGTGATCGCCTCCACCGGCGAAGACGCGCTGGTGTACTGCCCAACCTCCGACTACGCGGCTAATATGGAAGCGGCGGAAGCCATCGCCACCGGCACCCGTGCCGCCGCCGGCGCTGCGCTGACCAAGACTTCCACTCCGAAAGCTTCGAAGTGCGAAGACGTGGCCAAGCTGCTGGGCATCGACCTGAAGCAGACCGTCAAGACCATCGCCCTGACCGTCGACAAGGAAGATGGCAGCAAGCAGCACTTCATGCTGCTGCTGCGCGGTGACCACGAACTGAACGAAATCAAGGCCGGTAAAGTGCCAGGCCTGGCGCAGAACCGCTTCTCGACCGAAGCGGAAATCCTGGAAGTCTACGGCTGCAAGCCAGGCTACCTGGGCCCGATCGGCACCAAAGCGCCGGTCACCGTGGTGGCCGACCGCACCGTGGCGCTGATGTCCGACTTCGTCACCGGCGCCAATGAAGTGGACTTCCACTACACCGGCGCCAATTGGGGCCGCGACATGGCCGAACCAGCCATCGTGGCCGACCTGCGCAACGTAGTCGAAGGCGACGCCTCGCCGGACGGCAAAGGCGTGCTGGCGATCGAGCGCGGCATCGAAGTGGGCCACGTGTTCCAGCTGGGCACCGCCTACTCCGAATCCATGCAAGCCACCTTCCTGGACGAGAACCAGAAGCCAGCCCCGCTGCAAATGGGCTGCTACGGCATCGGCATCACCCGTATCCTGGGCGCCGCCATCGAGCAGAACTACGACGACAAGGGCATCATCTGGCCAACCGCGCTGGCGCCGTTCCAGCTGGTGCTGTGCCCAATGGGTATGGACCGCTCGGAACTGGTGAAAGCCGAAACCGAGAAGCTGTACAACGCGGCACTGGAAGCCGGCATCGACGTCATCCTGGATGACCGCGGCCAGCGCCCTGGCGCCATGTTCGCCGACTGGGAACTGATCGGCGTGCCGCACCGCGTGGTGATCGGCGAGCGTGGCCTGAAGGAAGGCAACCTGGAATACCAAGGCCGCCGCGACACCGAAGCCTCCGCCGTACCGGTTGCCGAAGCCCTGGCCTTCATCAAGGGCAAGCTGGCGCAGTGATCGCCATGGCTGGACCAGCGCACAAAACAGGACGTGACCGCCGCCGCTGGTGGGCCCGTCCGCTGCGCTGGTGGCATACCGTCGCATTCGCCAGCGGGGTGCTGTGCGCCCCGTTCGGCTTTGCCGGCAACCAGAAAGAGGAAGCGCTGGCCGACGGTGTCCGGGTGGCGTTATCCAACGCCATCATGGACGCGCGTCCGCCCAAGCCGGTGGCCGCCGACAAGCAGCAATTCGACGCCTGGCACGCCACCATGACCGAGCGCCTGAAGCGCAAGCTGCCGGACGAATTCACCCGCCGCGAATTCCTCGAAACCGCCTGGTACGAAGCGCGCCGCGCCGGCCTTGATCCCGGCCTGGTGCTGGGCCTGATCCAGGTCGAATCCGCCTACCGCAAATACGCCGTCTCGATTGTCGGCGCGCGCGGCTATATGCAGGTGATGCCGTTCTGGACCAACGTGATCGGCGACCGCGACCGCTCCAAGCTGTTCAACATGCAGACCAACCTGCGTTACGGCTGCTCCATCCTGCGCATGTACATCGACATGGAGCAGGGCAACCTCTACCTCGCGCTGGGCCGCTATAACGGCAGCCGCGGCCGCCCCGAATACCCCAACGCCGTCCTCGCCGCCTGGAACAAGTGGAAGCTCTAAGGTAGCAGCAGCGCGCTGGCAGTGACCAGCGCGAACAGCAGCACGCCGACCGGCAGCAGGCCGTAATGCAGGAAAGGCGCCACCAGTTGCGTGGCGCCGGCAACGGCGGCAAACGACAGGAACATCAGCAGACCCGATCCCTTGCCGGCGCTGTCGCCCGCCGCGTGTAGCGCGCCGCCCATGGTGGCCGCGCCGCGCAGGCCAAGCCCGCCGCAGAAGAGGGCGGCCACCACTGTCAGCGTGGCCAGACCGCTGGTGCCGGTCAGCCCGGCCAGCGCTATCCCCACCAGGCCGGCGCCTGCCAGATACTGCAGCAGCATCCCGCCCCGCATCAGCCACTGCTCGCCCAGGCGCTTCACCACCCGCACCGCGATGGCGGCGCCCAGCATGAAGGCCAGCACGCCGAATATCTGCAGCGCCGCAAACGCCTCGATGCCCAGCCCCAGCGCATGCGTCACCAGCACCGGCGCACTGGCGACGTACATCAGCAGCGCGCCGAACATGGCCGCATAACTCAAGGCATAGCGCATATAAACGCGATTGCGTAGCAGCGCCAGGTAGCCCGCCTCGCCCCGCGCCCCCAACGCCGCCGGCGGACCGCCCGCACCCGCGCCCGCCGCGCCGCTCACCGCTGCCGCTGGCGCTAAGGCGCTGCCGCAGATGCGCGCGACAAGCGGCAGCAGCAAAACCGCCAGCGCGGCGATCAGCCAGAACGTGCTGCGCCAGCCGGCCTGCAGCACAATGGCGGTGCCGGCGACCGGCCCGAGGGCAGGGATGGACGACTCGAACATCGCCACCACGGCCAGCGCCTTGACCGAATCCGCCGCATCGAACCGCCGCCGTATCAGCGCCGGCACCGCCACCGGCTTGACCGCCGGGCCGCAGTAGCCGCCGTGGGTGCTGGCGCCGCCCAGCAGCACCGTACCGGCCACGATGGCAGGCCGGTCGCCGAACCGATCCGCCGCCCAGCCCCATGCCAGCTGCGACAGCGCCAGCGCCGCCATGAACAGTGCCATGGTCGCCTGCGCCGACGTAATCGACGCGCCCAGCTCCGCGCGCATGGCCGGAATCGCCGGCAAGTACAAGTCAGAGGCGAGCAACCCCAACGCCGTCAGGCTCGCAAGCGGAATGGCAAGTCGATGAGCAGGATTCATAAACGGCGCCGGAATAAAAAAAGGTTCTTCACGGATTTCCGGGAAACGCGGCTTTGATCTTCATAAAGAAGAACGCTGAGTCGCGGTACCCGTAGGCCATCCTCTTCATGACTTTGATCCGGTTGTTGATTCCTTCGAGCTGGCCGGTATGCATCGGCCAGTGCATTCGCGCCAGGATGCCGCGCCAATACGAACTCAGACGTCTGGCGAAAAGCTGCAACGGTGCAATGCTGCTGGTTTGAGCCATCGCAAGCCAGTTGCGCCATGCGGCACGCCAGCGCCAAGGACAAGTTGGCTGCCAGAGTTCCTTAAGGCTAGCCTTCATGACGTAGACGGTCATCAGATCGTGATTTGCTGCCAGCAGTTTGTCGAGCACCGGTACTTGGTCGGCCGGTACATTCTGGGGGGTGCGTAGCACCAGCCAACGGCCACGTTTTACAAACTGGCGCGCCGGCTTGTCGTTTCGATGTCGGTTGGCTTCGTCGACGCGCACGCGGTCGATCACCTCGCGCCCGTACTTGGCAATGACATGAAACAGGTCATACACGACCTTGGCCTTACGACAGTGTTTCTTGACCTCCAAGTCGAAGGCCGTATTCATGTCCATGGCGACGGCTTGAATACGGGCGCAACGCTCAGCGCCTAGCCATTCAAAGAAAGGACGAACAGCTTGGCGGCTGCGTCCTTCGCCAACCCAAAGCACTTGCCGGGTATCCCCGTCCAGCACCACCGTTGCATAGCGATGGCCTTTAAAGAGCGCGAATTCGTCCATCACCAGCTTGGTTGGCTGAGCCTGCGGCAAGGCCTCCAATTGGCTGGTCAGGCGCTGCCGCTCGATCCTGCGCACGGTTTCCCAGTGCAGGCCAGTCAGCTTGCACACGTGTGCCACGGGCAGCCTCTCGCACCAAAGGCCAGTAAAATCGGCCAGCCGCTTGGTCACCCTCGCGTGACGATCAAGCCAGGACACCCGCTCGGCGCAAGTGCCGCAACTGGCGCATTTAACGCGGCGCAGCCTCACCAGGAGCCATACTGCCTCGCCAAACATCGGCATTTCGCGCACTGTGCGCCAATATGTGCCATGCACTTGACCACAGAGAGCGTCGCACTTCGAACAATTAGCTGGGGCATTCGTCTGGGGCATCAGGGAAATCCAGACTCCGTCTGCACGACGGTCGAAATTCCATACCCTAAATCCTTCCCAGAACGGGAGGTCGAGATTATTATCTTGCATGAAAGCGGTGGGTAAAGTTAAGTTTTGTTGGTCGCACAACAAGTCTAACTTTTCTTCACCGCTTTCCTACTTTCGGGGCTGCATCACAGCAATCCGTGATGAACCAAAAAAAAGCCCCAGGCTAAACCATGGGGCTTTCTCGAATGGCTGCAACAGCCAGAAGCAGCTTATTTCAGGTGGTCGGAAATCAGCTTGGTCATTTCAAACATGGACACCTGGGCTTTGCCGCCGAAGACAGCCTTCAGCTTGTCGTCCGCATTGATCATGCGGCGGTTGGCGGCATCCTGCAGGTTCAGTTTCTTGATGTAGTCCCAAACTTTCTTGGTCACTTCGGTACGTGGCAGCGGGGCGGAACCAACCACGGCGGACAGTGCGCTCGATGGGGTCATGGCCTTCATGAAGGCTGCGTTAGGTTTGCGTGCGGCTGGTGCTGCTTTCTTTGCTGCTGGCTTGGCTGCTGCCTTGGCCGGTGCAGCTTTTTTAGCTGCTGGCTTGGCGGCCGCTTTCTTTGCTGCTGGTGCTGCTTTTTTGGCTGTTGCCATATTCGAGCCTCCTTAACAAACACATAGAAAATTGCGGAATACAATCGCACGGCTAATATTGGTGGGGATTTGCAGCTTATGCAAGTGTTTTGTGGTGTTTTTTAGAGGAAACAAGGCTTAAAAAGCAAAAAAGCCTCCAGAGGGAGGCTTTTGACGGGGTTTCCTTAGCGCGGCAACACCAGTTTCAGTACCGCTTCGCCGGCGATCAAGGCGAAACTGCGCGGCCCGGTCGGCGTGATTAGCGGCCCGGTCGGACTGGTTCGCGGCCGTCCGGACAGGCCGCTCGCCACCACAGTTTCCTTGCCGTCGGACGCAATCTGGACCACGGTCGAATCGCGGACGATATAGCGGTTGCCGTCCGGTGCGGCGCCTATGCCGGCCGGCAGTGCGCTGATGGTGGTAGTGGCGCCATCCGGTGCCACTTTGCGAACTATGGTGGGATTGCCGCCGTCATTCACGTATAGGTAACCGTCAGCATCGAGTCCGACCAGTTGTGCTCCAGCAAACCGCGCCACTGGGCCGGCGCCATCGGCAACCGGGCCCCGGCAGTCCCGGCTGGGCGGGCAGCCGGCCAGCACACTGAAGGTGCCGTCCAAGCCAAGCTTATAAATGGCGCTGCCGGTGGAGGCGCCGTGATTGCCGAAGCGCTGTATATCGCTGATATAGAGATTGCCTGCGCGGTCGGCCACGATACCGCTCGGCGTTCCCGTATCGTTATTGAGTGCCGTGCGTGTAACCTGACCTTCCGGGGTGATCTTGCGTATTGCCATGCCGCGTTGCGCCGCCCAGAATGGCGGCGGATATTCGTTCTTGCCGGGGTGGTCGATGACATACACGTTGCCAGCCACGTCGGCCGTGATAGCGTCCGGTACTGCGAAGCGCGCGCCGGCTGCAGGACCATCCTCCGACACACCAATGTAGTCCTGCATGCCCGCGAAGTTGAGCGTGTGCTCGCCGCTAACGTGGCGTAGCTCGTTGGTGAAAGCCAGTAACAGCCGCCGGTCGCTCCCGGCTAAGGCAAACTTGGGCCAGAGAGGATCTGCGTCAGGAGGACTTTCGTATACAAGGTTGAGGCTATTGTCGGGCGCGAGCCTGTGAATGCGCAGCTGTGGGCCTGTTTGCAGGATGTAAGCGTTGCCATCGGCGGCGCTGATGATGCTGGTGACTGCAGTGCTGGGTAGTGTGGGCAGATCGAACGGTGCAGTGCTGCCATCGGCGCCAACGCGCATCCAGTTACCACTCCAATACGCGAGCAGCCCGCCCCGCCCGTCGCTGACGATATGCGAAACGAATTGCAGCGGTACTGCGACCGCAGCGCCAAGCGTCCCATCTGCTGCCAGCACCCGCAGCGAGGTGCCGCTGACCAGGTAAATGGCGCCATGGGAGGCTGCGGCGATCTTGTCGTAACCATGATGCACGCTGTCTGGGAGGAGGGCGCTGCTGCCATCTGGTTTGATTCGTACCAGTCGGCCGCCGCTTGGCAATGAATGCAACAGATACACGACTCCGTCGGTGGTCACGGCCAATTTGCCAAATGTGATGCCGTTGGGTGCCTCGCTGGCGCGGTAAATCGTACTTACTTCCCCCGCCGCGCTGACCTTTCTGACTGCCGCCGCATCGGACGCGACATCGTAAACGTAATAGCCGCCGCTCTGGTCCGGGACCACATCGACGATCGCGCCGAACGAGGCTGTGAGGCCCTTGCCGTCGATCATGCCGCGCTGCGGGATGGCGCCGGCGATCAGGCTCAGGCCCGGTGCGCCGGGATCGGGATACACCGTCAAGGCGTACTGTTTGCTGGCGCCGCCCGCGCTGGCCGTGACGGTGACCTGGGTGTTGGCGCTGATGCCTGCGGCAGGCGGTTCATACGTCACGGTATTGGCACTGCTGCCTGGTACCAGCTTGCCCGGCGCGCCGCTATTCAGCTGCCACGTCGGCGTCGCGCCGCTGGAGACGTTCGCTGTCAGCACCACAGGCGCGCCACCGGCCAGGATCTGGCTGGCGGGTGCGCTCAAGGTGATCGTCGGCGGTGGCGGAGCGGGAGGTGTCGGCGGCGGTGGACTACTGCCGCCACCTCCGCCGCCGCACGCGGCGAGAAGCAGCGACAGGGAAAGCAGGCTGGCACGTAGTCCGTACATGGGCGTGTCCTTTAATGGGGTAGCACAAATTTGATGATCGCTTCACCGGCGACCAGGGCGAAGCTGCCAGGCCCGGTTGGTGCGATCGCGGCCAGCAGGTAGAAGCTGCCGGCGCCGGTCAGCACCGTACTGGTGCTGCCTGGGGTGCCGGCGACGACTTTCTCCTTGCCGTCCGGCGTGACCTGGACGACAGTGCCGCTGCGGATCACATAGGTATTCCCATCCGGCGCCGCGCCGACGCCAGCAGGCAGGGCTGAGACAGTAGTGATCGTGCCGTCCGGCGCTACTTTGCGTATGACCGTTTTCGCATCGGAGTCGCCGAAGTAGAAGTTGTCCTCCGCATCCAGCCCGAGCAGACGGATGGGGACAGCGATGGAGCTCGTCCCTGCACTTGCCAGCACGGTTACTTTCCCATCCGGCGTGGCCTTGTAGACCGCGCTGCCGGACACTGCTCCATGGCTGCCAAATCCTTGCAGGTCGCTGAAGTAAATATTGCCGTTGCGTCCCACGGCCATGCCGGTCACGGTGCCGCTGTCGGCGAAGCTGAACAGGGTTGTGACCTGGCCGCCCGGTGAGATCTTGCGCATGGTGAAGCCGCGCGGGCCGGGTTCGCCGGGCAGGGGCTCCCTGGCGCCGGGACGGTCGGCAACATACAGGTTGCCCGCCAGGTCGGCGGCGATGGCGCCGGGCCTGGAGAAGCGCGCTTCGGCCGTCGCGCCATCGAGGGTGAAGCCGGAGAAGTCCTGGGCGCCGGCAAAATTGCGCGTCAGGGTGGCGCCTTCGGCCATGCGCAGTTCTGAACGCTGCGCCAGCAGGAGCCGGCCGTCGCTGCCGGGCGCGATATAGGTCGGCAACAGCGGACCCGCGCCGTTCTCCTGGAACACCAGGCTGACCTCATTGGATGGCATGACGGCATACACGCGCGCCGGAGTCCGCGACGCCAGCAGATAGAAGCGGCCATCGCGCCCACCGGCAATCTGGCCGTCGCGGACGTCGGCCAGGCCTGCCAGTGTCACAGTGCTCGCCACGCCAGCTTCCGAAATGCGCCGGAACGATGCCCCGTCACGCAGCAGCAGATTGCCGAGGCCGTCGCTGCCAATCGACTCGATATAGCCGAAGCGGGCTGCCGCACCGCTGCCGTCCTGCGGCGTGGCATTGCTGTCGAAGGCAGCTGCCGGATCGCCGGCAAATACGGCGAGCGTGCCGTTGGCCGCCAGTCTGGATAAGCCATGCGGGGCGACCAGGTAGATCGCGCCATTGGCGGCGCGTGCGATGCCGGAGACCTTGTCCAGCGCAGCGCCCGACAGCACGACGTTTGCCGTGCCGTTCGGGCTGATACGCAGCAGGCGCTTACCGTTGGCGCTTTTTTCCAGCACGTACAGCATGCCGTCGCTGGCCAAGGCCAGGCGGGCGCCGCGGTCATACCACGGGTCGCTGTTGTAGCTGTAGCTGCCGCTGGTGCTGTAGAGGGTACTGACTTCGCTATTGGCGCTGACTTTGCGGATCGCCAGCTTTTCCGCGTTCACATCGAAGACGTAATAGCCGCCCGCATCGTCGGCGGTGATGGAGTGGATGGTGTGGAAGGCCGCTGCCGTGCCTTTGCCGTCGATGAAACCGCGCTGGCCGATGGCGCCGGTGATCAGGCTCAGGCCCGGGGTGCCCGGCGGGGGATACAGGTTGAAGGTGTACTGTGCGCTGCCGCCGCCAGCGCTGGCGGTCACGACGATCTGGGTGGTGGCGCTCACGCCGGAGGCAGGCGGTTCATACAGAATGCTATTGGCATCGCTGCCCGGCAGCAGCTTGCCGGGTGCGCCGGCGGCCAAGGTCCAGGTGGGCGTGGCGCCGTTGGACACCATGGCCGACAGCTGCACACGCGGGCCGCCTTGCAGGACCGGCGCGGTCGGTGCACTGATGTGGATGGTGGGAGCTGTTTGCGGCGGCGGGTTGTTGCCGCTGTTGTTGTTGCCGCTGTTGCTGGAGCCGCCGCCACCGCCGCAGGCGGTGAGTAGGGCGATCAGGGAGTACGCGAGGAGTTTTTTCATGCGGTGCATCTTACTGCGCACAATTCGCAGTAAGACTCACCAATTGTCACAAGCTTCGCGTTTAGCGCATGCCCGGCATCATGCCCTTCATCGAGCGCATCATCTTCATCAAGCCGCCACCGGACAGCTTTTTCATCATGGTCTGCATCTGTTCGAACTGGTTCAGCATGCGGTTCACTTCCTGCACCTGCACGCCGGCGCCGGCCGCGATACGGCGCTTGCGGGCCGCTTTGATCAGCTCCGGCTTGGCGCGTTCCTGCGGCGTCATCGAGTCGATGATGCCGCACATGCGGCGCACCTGCTTCTCAGCCTGGTCCATATTGGCGCCGGCAGCGGCTTGCTGGAACTGGGCCGGCAGCTTGTCCATCAGGCCGGCCATGCCGCCCATCTTCTTCATCTGGGTCAGCTGGGACTTGAAGTCGTTCATGTCGAACTTGCCGCCCGACTTGACCTTGGCCGCCAGTTCGGCCGCCGCCTTTTCGTCCACGCCCTTGCGCGCTTCCTCGACCAGGGCCAGGATGTCGCCCATGCCCAGGATACGGTTGGCCATACGCTGCGGGTCGAACGCTTCCAGGCCGTCCAGCTTTTCGGAGACACCGGCGAACTTGATCGGCTTGCCGGTAATGTGGCGTACCGACAGCGCCGCACCACCGCGCGAGTCACCATCCAATTTGGTCAGCACCACGCCGGTCAGCGGCAGCGCGTCGTTGAAGGCCTTGGCGGTGTTGATCGCATCCTGGCCCAGCATGGCGTCGACCACGAACAGGGTCTCGACCGGCTTGACCGCGCCGTGCACGGCGGCGATCTCTTTCATCATCTCTTCGTCGATACCGAGGCGGCCGGCGGTGTCGATGATCAGCACATCGTGATAGTGCTTCTTGGCCCAGTCCAGCGCGGACAGGGCGATATCGACCGGCTTGTCCTGCGCGGTGGACGGGAAGAAGTCGGCGCCAACCTGCTGGGTCACCGATTGCAGCTGGGCGATTGCAGCCGGACGATAGACGTCGGCCGACACCGTCAGCACTTTCTTTTTCTTCTGCTCTTTCAGGTACTTGGCCAGCTTGCCGACGGTGGTGGTCTTACCCACACCCTGCAGGCCCGCCATCAGGATGATCGCCGGCGGCTGCTGCGCGAACGACAGCTGCGACGCTTCCGGTCCCAGGTCGGCGCCCATCAGGGCGCCCAGCTCGCGCTGCACCACGCCCACCAGGGCCTGGCCAGGGGTCAGCGAGGACAGTACTTCTTCGCCGAGCGCCTTTTCCTTGACCTTGGCGATGAATTCGCGCACGGCCGGCAGGGCGACGTCGGCCTCCAGCAGCGCCATGCGCACTTCGCGCAGCATTTCGGCGGTGTTGGATTCGGTCAGGCGAGCCTCGCCGCGCATCGTCTTGACGACTTTGGCAAGGCGCGTAGTCAGGTTGTCTAGCATTGGTGGCCTACTAATTAGATAGAAGCGGAAAATCCCGCCATTTTACCTTACGCGCCGGGACGGGCGGCAGGGCGGCAGGGAAGCTGGCTTTCTCTCACACATTGTCACCGCCGTGCACACTTTAATAGTTTCTTATTGACAAGATTACTGGGCAACCCGCATCTTGCTGGGAAACTAACTATAGGGAAGCCACCATGCAAAATCTTGCGTTCCAAGACCAGCCAATCGCCGATGGCGAGCAGCAGGTCACCTTTAGCGCCACCGGCGGCGAATATTTCCGCATCTGGATCGTCAACCTGCTGTTGACCATCGTCACACTGGGGATTTATTCGGCCTGGGCCAAGGTACGCCGCAACCAGTATTTCTATTCCAGCACCCGGCTGGCCGGCAGCAGCTTTGAGTACCACGGTAACCCGGTGGCCATCCTGAAAGGACGCATCATTGCCGTCATCCTGTTTGCGGCTTATTCCTATGCGCCGCAAGTGTCGCTGGGGTGGGGCGCGGTAGCGGTTTTAGCGGCGTTGGCGATCGGTCCGCTGATGATGTGGAAAAGCCTGCAATTCAGGATGTACAACACCAGCTACCGCGGCATCCGCTTCGGCTTCAACGGCAGCGTGGGTGAGGCGTATGCGCACTTCCTGCTGCTGCCGATGCTGTTCGGTACCGGTATCCTGGCGCCGCTGGGCCACCACCGCATCAAGCGCTTCCAGGTCACCGAAAGCCGCTACGGCAGCCGCCAGTTCCGCTTTGACGCGCCGGTCAGCCGCTTCTATGCCATCTGGATCGGCGTGGCAGTGGTCGGCGTGCTGGGCTTTGCCGGCCTGTCGGCACTGACCTTTGCCGGCGCCACGGCAATGTCGCCGGAGGCGGTGACCTTCCTGCCACTGCTGCTGATGCTGTTCATCCTGGCCCTTGGCCCGCTGGCGTTCTGCCTGATCCAGAACCTGGTCTGGAACCACATCTCCATCGGTGACCATGAATTCCGTTGCGACATGCCATTCGGCCGCCTGCTGTGGATCCACTTTTCCAACCTGGCCCTGATCATCGTGACCTTGGGGCTGGCCACGCCGTTCGCGCAGGTACGCTGGATGAAATTCCGCCTGGAGTCGCTGACCATGGTCGTCAACGGTGCGCTGGACGACTTCGTCGCCGCCGAGGTGGAACACCAGGGCGCGGCCGGCGAAGGCGTGGCCGACGTGTTCGATTTCGACATCGCACTCTGATGCTGGCCGGGCGTTATTTCGACGGGAAGACCTCGCGCCTGCACCGCGTAACGCTGACGGTCAGCGGCGATACCGCCACGCTGTCCGGCGATGTGGAGCGCAGCTGCGCGCTGCGCGAGCTGCGCGTTTCGGAGCGCAGCGCGTACGCGGTGCGCAAGGTGACCTTCCCCGACGAAGCTTGTTTCGAACCGGACGACCGGGCCGCCTTCGATGCGCTGCTCGATGCGACGGGCCACCGCGACAGCGTGGTGGTGCGCATGCAGCGCAGCTGGCGCATGGTGCTGGCGGCGTTCGCCGGCACCGTGGCGGTGATGGTGCCGGGCTACCTGTATGGCTTGCCGCTGGCGGCCGACTATATCGCCCAGGCCATGCCGGCATCGGTCGAGCGCAAGATGGGGCAAGGCCTGCTGGAGCTGATGGACAAGCGCGTGCTTCAGCCCTCGGAGGTGGATGCGGCGCGGCGCCAGCGGATTGCCGCTTCCTTCGCCGCCCTGCAGGCGCCGCACGCGGATGCGCCGTCCTACCAGCTGCAATTCAGGAAAGGCAATATCGGCCCCAACGCCTTCGCCATGCCGTCCGGCGACATCGTCCTGACCGACGAACTGGTGAACGAGCTGTCCGACGGCGCCGTACTGGCGGTGCTGGCGCACGAGCTGGGGCACCTGCATCGGCGCCACATGTCGCGCCGCATCATCCAGGGCTCGGTGGTCGCAGCCACCGGTGGCCTCATGTTCGGCGATGTGAACGGCATGGTGTCCACCGCATCGGCCATGCTGCTGGACCTGAACTACTCGCGCGACGCGGAGAACGAAGCAGACGATTATGCCGCCGACATGCTGCTGCATAACGGCTTGCCGCTGCGCCAGCTGGAGCAGGTGTTCGAACTGCTGTCCCGCGAGCGGAAAGGCCCGTCCAACGCCTACCTGTCGACCCATCCCCTGAGTGAGGAAAGGCTGGCGCGGCTGCGCCAGCGCGGCCGCTAAGTACTTGCCTTCTCTCACACATTGTCACTCTCGTGCACACTTTTGTGCTTCTTATAAAGTTTCTTATTGACAAGATGTGCGGCGAGCGTGCATCTTGTTGTTAAGTTAATTTTCTTGGACTTGTCTTGTGCAAACGCTCGCCGCACCCGAATTGATCGAAGCTTCCGCCCCGGACCGGGTGCGGGCGCCGCGGCAATGGCGGCGGGTGGCGCTGGTTGCGGCGCTGGCCGCCGCGCTGCTGGGCGGCTGGCAACTGGCACGGCCGCTGGTGGCCGGGCAGCTGGCTGACAGCATGGCGCCGGCCCTGGCCGAGCGCCTCGGCCGGGACGTGCTGCATGAGCTGGACATCCACACCCTGGCGCCGAGCAGCCTGCCGCAGCCGCAGCAGGAGCGTATCGCCGCCGCCTTCGCCGGCCTGCAGGCGCCGCATGAAGGGGCCCCGCCGCACCGCCTGTTGTTCCGCTCCGGCCATGCCGGCGCGATCGCCTTCACCCTGCCTTCGGGCGACATCATCCTGACCGATGCCCTGGTGCAGGCGCTGCCCGACGACGGCGCGGTGCTGGCCGTGCTGGCGCATGAACTGGGCCACCTGCACCGGCGCCATATGCTGCAGCGTATGGTGCAAGAAGCCGTGCTGCCGGCAGCCGCCGGCATGGTCAGTGGCGATATGGGATGGCTGGTGTCGAGCCAGGCAGGGCGCTTGCCGCAGCTGGTGTGGGCGCAAAAAGACGAAATCGAGGCCGACCGCTACGCCGCCGATCTGCTCGAACACAACGGGCTGTCATTGCGCAGCCTGGAAGAGGCGCCGGCCGCGCTGCATGCCCAAGGCGGCACGCAGCACAGCTACCTCGCCATGCACCCCCTCAGCGGGGAGCGCCTGGCGCGCCTGCGGGAGCGCGCCGGGCATTAAGGCCTAGTGCGGCAGTACCAGCTTCAGTACCTGTCCGCTGTCCAGCACGCCCAGCGTGTAAGGACCAATTTGTGTGACAGCACTTGGCGCCTTCAGTTTGTCCGCCACCACGGTTTCCTTGCCATCCGGCGCAATGCGCACGATGGTGCTGCCGCGTGGCTGATAAATATAGCCATCGGACGCGGCACCCAGGCCGGCGGGTAGGGCGCTGATGGTGCTGACCACGCCGGCGGGCGTGATTTTGCGCAGGCTAGCCTGGTTGCCGTAGTAGGTCTTGTCGCTGACGTAGATATTTTCCTCCGCATCCATGCCGATAATCGCCGGGCCGACAAAGCGCGCGGCAGTGCCGGTGCCGTCGGCTGGCGGTGCGTAATTGTTCACGCCGTCCGGGCGTACCCCGGCAAACACGCTGATCACGCCGGCCGGTGTCACCTTGACGATAGCGCCGCCCAGTACCTCGATGCGGCCCTGCGGCGAGCGGGCTTCGGACAGGTACAGGTTGCCGGCGCGGTCGGCCACCATGCCGCTGCGGATATCGAATGATTTGTCGCCCATTAGCGTGGAGACCGTGCCGTCAGGCGCGATCTTGCGGATCACCATGCCGCCTGGCCCAAAGCCCAATGCCGATGGAGTCATCACGCCCGGCGTGTCGGTGACATAGATATTCCCAACCGGGTCGGCCGCGATATGGGCTGGCTGGTCGAAGCGCGCCATGCCTGGGGCGCCATCCAGCGGCATATGGGTCTCGCTGGATGCGCCGGCCAGCGGCAGCGGTTTGCCGCCTGAGAGCTGGCGCAACTCGCTAGCTAGCACCAGCGCCACGCGGCCATCGCTGCTGGCGCCGATGAAGCGGACGCCGGCCTGTCCCTGCAGCAGGGTGCTGAGCGTATTGTCGGCGCCCAGCTTGAAGATGCCGTCGTTGTTGTAGATGATGGCGCTGCCGTCGGCGCTGCCTGCCAGGCTGTGGATGCTGTTGCCATTCAGGCCCGGCGTAGCGATCGTCGTCACCTTGGCGCCGGCGGTCACGCGGCGCAGCACACCATTATCATTCACCACCAGGTTGCCGGCGCGGTCGCTGGCCGTGTCCCAGATCAGGTTGAATTGTGCGGCCGTGCCCGTGCCGTCGACGCGCGGCGTGTTATAGGTGCTGCCGTCGGTCAGGGTGCCGGCAAAGGGACTGATAACGCCTTCCGGGGTGATGCGCCGGATGGCCGACCCGCTGATCAGGTAGACCGCGCCGTCGGTGGCGGGCTGGATTTCGGCAACCTCGCTGAATTTGAGATTCTCCAGCACCGTCATGCCCTGACCGGCCAGGTTGACGCGGCGCAGGCGCCGGTTGCTGCCCAAGCGCTCTTCCAGCAGCCAGACAGCGCCATCGCTGGCGACCGCCACCTTGGGCAGGTAGGAGTTGATATTCTCCGGCAGCGTTTCGCCCACGTACAGCGTGCTCACCACGCCCGTCGTACTAACCTTGCGCAGGGCGATCTGCGCATCCGAGCGGTCCAGCACCACATAGCCGCCATTGCCGTCGGCGGCGATGGCTTGCAGGGAAGAGAAGGACGCGGCGGCGCCGCTGCCATCCACCATGCCGGGCGCCTGCCACAGCGCGCCTGCCACCGCACGCAGCCCGGGCGCGCCCGGGTCTGGATAGACGGTAAAAGTAAAGTTTTTGCTGATGTTGTCGGCTGTGAGGGTGACCGCCACCTGGGTGATGGTCGCCAGGCTGGCAGGCGGCAGGTAATTCACCTGCTTGCCGGTGCTGGCGGAAAGGGCGCCAGGCATGCCAGGCGCCAGTTGCCAGTTGATGCTGGCGCTGCCAGGCGAGTTGGCCGTCAACGCGAGCGGAGCACCGCCGGCCATGGCCAGGAACGCCGGCGCATTCAGCGTGATGGTGGAAACCGGCGTCACCGTCAAGACGATGGACTTGCTGACGCCGTCGGCCGTGGCGGTGATGGTGACCTGGGTGTTGGCCTGCAGGGTCGCCGGCGGGATATAGGTGACCGCGCCGCCGGTCGTGGCGGACAGTGCGCCCGGCGCACCAGCCGATAACTGCCAGCTCACGGCTGCGCCGTTGGTAGCGGTGGCGGTCAGGGCCACTGGCGCCGCGCCGGCCTGGACCTGGGTGCTGGCGGCGCTCAGCATGAGGTCGACAGTCTGGACCGGTGGAATGGTGGTGGACGGGGGCGTGGCAGGCGGGTTGGTGGTGGACGGGGCGGAGCCGCCGCCGCCGCCGCAAGCGCTAAGGGCCAGCAGCAGCGAGGTTGCCAAAATAGTACGTTTCATGCGGGGTTCTCTTATTTATTTGTAAAAGATGTGGAAATTGTACGACTGCATGGCACCGGAAAGGCTCACGCTTTGTCACCCACCCCGGCGCCGGGGCGGTAGGCGGCGGGAATTCGGTTAAACTTACTGAATGCAAATTTACTTCCTGATCGCAGCAACGCTGCTTTACCTGGTTTGTGCAGTTCTCCCCTCCCGCAAGGCCGCGCCGATAGCCGCACTGACGGCCGGCGCCTGGCTGCTGCACGGCGTCGCGCTGTGGATCGACGTGATGGTCCCAGGCTCGCTGCGCATCGGTTTCGCCACCATGCTGTCCTCCGCGCTGTGGATTTCGGTCGGCGCCTACTGGCTGGAGAACCAGAATTTCCCGCTCGATGGCCTGCGCCGCATCGTAATGCCGGTGGCCGCGCTGGCCGTGGCGCTGCAAGCCGGCTTCCCCGGCGCGCTGATCCCGACTGCCGGCCGCTCGCCGATGCTGGGCTGGCATATCGCCGTCGCCACCCTGGCCTACAGCACGCTGACCATCGCCGCCTTCCACGCCGTGCTGATGGCGCTGCAGGAGTCGCGCCTGCACACCCGCAGCGACCGCGCCGGCATCTTCGCCACCGCGCTCGACCAGCTGCCGGCGCTGCTGACCATGGAAAAGCTGCTGTTCCGCCTGATCGGCTTCGGCTTCGTGCTGCTGAGCCTGACCGTCCTGTCGGGCATTGTGTTTACCGAAGAATTGTTTGGGCGCGCGCTGAAGTGGGACCACAAATCCGTCTTCACCCTGCTGTCCTGGGTCCTGTTTGCCGCCTTGCTGGCGGGCCGCCACTTCCGCGGCTGGCGCGGCAAGACGGCCCTCAGCTTCACGCTGGCGGGCTTTGCGACCCTGCTGCTGGCCTATGTCGGCAGCCGTTTTGTAATGGAAGTGGTTTTACACCGAGGTTTGGCATGACACGTCTTTTGTTCTGGATTGCGCTGGTGATCCTGGTCGTCGCTGCGATCCGCAGCAAGCTGCGCAAGATGAGCGGCCCGCCGCCAGGCGCCCAAGGCCAGCAGCCCGCGCAACGCCAGCAGCCGCAGCGCCCCGCCGAGCAGCCGACGGAAAAGATGCTGCAATGCGCGCACTGCGGCGTGCACTTCCCGGCCTCCGAGAACGTGCCCGCCAACGGCCGCGATTACTGCAGCGCGGCGCACGCCCCGCACTAAGGCCGCCGCAGCGTGTTCGCCCGCCTCCATTCCCTGTCGGCCGCCTCGCGCGATACCTTCTGGCGTTCGCTGCAGGCGCTGGGCGCCACCCGCATCGTCATTGCCATCGTCCTGCTGCTGTACTTCAGCTCCGGGCATGTGGAAGCGCGCGAATCGACGGCGCAGATTTGCGGCAGCTACCTGCTGGTCGCGGCCGGCTTGCAGGCCCTGGCCAGCCGCTGGCGCAGCCACTTCATGCTGCAGATGATGTCGCAGGTGGCCTGCGACCTGACCTTCATCTCCCTGTTATATATGGCGACCGGCGGCATGCGCTCCGGCTTCGGCATCCTGTACCTGTTCCCGCTGGCCGGCTGCGCCATCCTGGCGCCGCTGCTGCTGGCGCTGTTCAGCGCTTCGCTGGCCACCCTGTTCATGCTGGCCCACAGCACCTGGCTGGCCTACACCTCGGCCACCGACGATTCGCAGATGATGCAGACCGGCCTGTACGGCATCGCCTGGTTTGCCGCCGTGCTGGTGGTGAACCGCATGGCGGCGCGCCTGATCGGGCAGGAGGAACTGGCCGCCCAGCGCGGCATCGAGATCGGCGTGCAGCAGGCCGTCAACCGCCTGGTCATGTCGCATTCGGCTGACGGCATCCTGGTGGTCGGCCCGGACGGCGCTATATATATGAGCAACCCGGCGGCGCAGCAGATGCTGGGCGGCCCGGCGCTGGCGCTGGACGGCGCCGTGCTGCAGCCGGTCGCCGTGGCCTACGAGGCCTGGCGCGCCGACCCGGCCCAGGCGACCGCCTTCATCACCATCAAACCGTATGCCGACCCGGCGCTGCAGGAAATGACCGCGGCCTGGAGCGCGCGGCGCGACGTGGCCCTGCACCTGAAACTGCGCTTTGCCCCCGCCGACACCGCCGGCCTGGACGTCGAGCGCAACGTGATCTTCCTGGAAGACGTGACCAGCATCGAAGAAAAGGCGCAGCAGCTGAAACTGGCCTCCATGGGCCGCCTGACCGCCAGCATCGCGCACGAGGTGCGCAACCCGCTGTCGGCCATCGGCCACGCCAATTCCTTGCTGGAAGAGGACCTGCAGACGCCGGTGCACAAGCGCCTGCTGAAAATCATCAGCGACAACGTGGCGCGCGTGAACCGCATGGTGGAAGACATCCTGCAGCTGTCGCGCAAGGCGCAAAGCCACCACGAGCCGATGGAGCTGGAAGGCTTCCTCAACGAACTGAAGGCCGAATTCGACGAAACCCATAAGCTCGACAGCCGCATCGTCTGCCTGGGCGGCATGCAGCAGGTCACCGTGCGTTTCGACCCGCTGCACCTGCGCGAAGTGTTGATCAACCTGCTCAATAACGCGGTGCGCTACGCCAGCGGCACCCCGGCCAGCATCAAGGTGTTCATCGTGCTGCTGCCGGGCCGCCCGCTCGAGCTGCACGTGCAGGACGACGGCCCCGGCATTTCGCCGCAGGTGCGGGCCCACCTGTTCGAGCCGTTCTACACCACCTCGAGCAAGGGCACGGGCCTGGGCCTGTATCTGGCGCGCGAATTGTGCTTGAATAACGATGCCATGCTCGATTACGAACACCGTTTCGACGCCGGCATGACAGACGGCGGCGCCCGCAAGTCGAGCGGCCGCTTTGTGATTACCTTTGCGAGAACCGCATGACTGCTCCACGTGTCCTGGTCGTCGACGACGAAGCCGACCTGCGCGAACTGCTCGAAATTACCCTGCTGAAGATGGGGCTGGACGTGGACAGCACCGAAACGCTTCGGCACGCGCGCCAGCTGTTCGCCGAAAAAGACTACCAGCTGGTGCTGACCGATATGCGCCTGCCCGATGGCCTCGGGCTGGAACTGGTGCGCGACGTCAGTGCCAGCGGCAAGAACACCCCGATCGCGGTGGTGACCGCCTTCGGTAGCGCCGAAAACGCCGTGGTGGCGCTGAAGGCGGGCGCCTTCGATTACGTCAGCAAGCCGGTGCAGCTGGACCAGCTGCGCGTGCTGGTGCAGTCGGCGCTCAAGCTGAACGAGCAGGCCCCGGCCGCCGTACCGGCCGCCGGCAGCCAGCAACCCAGCCGCCTGCGCGGCAGCTCGGCCGCCATCCAGTCGCTGCGCGCCCAGATCGCGCGCCTGGCCCGCTCCATGGCGCCGATCGCCATCAACGGCGAATCCGGTAGCGGCAAGGAACTGGCGGCGCGTGAAATCCACGCCCAGAGCTCGCGCGCCGACAAGCCCTTCATCGCCGTCAACTGCGGCGCGATTCCCGAAGCGCTGATGGAGGCCGAGTTCTTCGGCTACCGCAAGGGCGCCTTCACCGGCGCCGCCGACGAACGCGATGGCTTCTTCCAGGCCGCCAACGGCGGCACCCTGATGCTGGACGAGGTGGCCGACCTGCCGCTGGCCATGCAGGTCAAGCTGCTGCGCGCCATCCAGGAACGCCGCGTGCGCAAGATCGGCGCCACCGCCGAAGAACCGGTGGACGTGCGCCTGATCAGCGCCACCCACAAGAACCTGGAAAAACTGGTGGAAGAAGGCCAGTTCCGCCAGGACTTGTTCTACCGCCTGAATGTGATCGAACTGCGCCTGGCCCCGCTGCGCGAGCGCCTGGATGACCTGGATGAACTGATCGACGCCATCCTGGCGCGCCTCGGCACTTTCGAGCACAAGGCCGTGCTGGGCCCCGGCGTGCTGGAAGTCCTGAAAGGCTACAGCTTCCCCGGCAACGTGCGCGAGCTGGAAAACATCCTGGAACGCGCGCTGGCGTTTTCCAACGATGGCGTGATTTCTGCGGAAGACCTGGCACTGAAAGGCGGCTCGCTGCCGCCGCCCGTCCCGGCGCCTGCGCCAGCCCCCGCCGCAGCCCCAGCGCCGGTGCCAGCCCCGGCGCCCGGCGGGGCAGGGGAGGCCGCCGTCGCCGACGCGGCCGCCTCCGGCGAACCGACCATGCCGCCGCTGCCGGTGCTGGACATCTTGCCCAGCAACCTGCCGGCCTATCTGGAAGCGGTCGAGCGCGAAATCATCAGCCGCGCGCTGGCGCAGACCAATTTCAACCGCACCCAGGCTGCCCAGCTGCTGGGCATCAGTTTCCGCCAGCTGCGCTACCAGATGCAAAAGCTCAACATACAGGACCCGGACTGATCGTCTATAATCCCGCTCCGCCGCGAAAAAGCCCTTCATTGTTGTAGCGTTTTTGCCAATGCACAACCTCATGCTGCGTCGCAACATTGCATAATAAAAAAGCAGTGTTAGTACTCGCTCACCGCCGATCGCTTGTGTTGATCGGGGAATCCAAAAGTCAATAAGAATCGTGGCAAAAACGAAAAAATTTCATCTTGTGCGGATCGAATCGCGTCACTACAATTAGTGGACAGAATTCGATGGTTCACTAGATATAGTGGTCATAAACAAATACTGAATACGCGGAGCATAAATGCAATCTACTCAAGACATTTCCATCACCCAGGCGCCACAAGTGCCTGTTTCCGCTGGTGAAACCGCCGGCGGCGTCGCTGTTCCTGCCAGCCAGATGGCCGACTACCGCATCATCCGCCGCAACGGCGCCGTGGTCGCGTTCGAGCCGTCCAAGATCGCCGTGGCGATGACCAAGGCATTCCTGGCGGTGAACGGTGGTCAGGGTGCGGCCTCCGCCCGCATCCGTGAACTGGTGGAAGAACTGACCAACAACGTGGTGGCCGCCCTGATGCGCCGCCAGCCAGCCGGCGGCACCTTCCATATCGAAGACGTGCAAGACCAGGTTGAACTGGCCCTGATGCGCTCCGGCGAACACGACGTGGCACGTTCCTACGTGCTGTACCGCGCCAAGCACATGGAACAGCGCCGCCTGAAGAAAGAAGCGGCCGGCGCCACCGACGCGGCGGAACCACAGATCAACGTCACCGAGAACGGCGTGTCCCGTCCGCTGGTGATGCAGGAAGTGCGCGACCTGATCGGCGCCGCCTGCAAGGGCCTGGAAAAGCACGTCGATGCCGACGCCATCCTGGCCGAAACCGTGAAGAACCTGTACGACGGCGTGCCGGTCGAAGAACTGCACAAGTCCGCCATCCTGGCTGCCCGCGCGCTGATGGAAAAGGACCCTGCGTACTCCCAGGTCACCGCCCGCATCCTGCTGCACACCATCCGTAAGGAAGTGTTCGGCAAGGAAGTGCCGCAAGCCGGCGCCGCCGCTGCCTACATCGAGTACTTCCCACAGTACATCGCCAAAGGTATCGCAGCAGAACTGCTGAACGAAGAACTGGGCAAGTTCGACCTGGCCAAGCTGGCCAAGGCCCTGGTGGCCGACCGCGACCTGCAGTTCGGCTACATCGGCCTGCAAACCCTGTACGACCGCTACTTCCTGCACGTGCGCGATGTGCGCATTGAAATGCCGCAGGCCTTCTACATGCGTGTCGCCATGGGCCTGGCCCTGAACGAAACCGACCGCGAAGCGCGCGCCATCGAGTTCTACAACCTGCTGTCGACCTTCGACTTCATGTCGTCGACCCCGACCCTGTTCAACTCCGGCACCCAGCGTTCGCAGCTGTCCTCCTGCTACCTGACCACCGTGTCCGACGACCTGGAAGGCATCTACGACGCCATCAAGGAAAACGCACTGCTGGCCAAGTTCGCCGGCGGCCTGGGCAACGACTGGACCCCGGTGCGCGCCCTGGGCGCCCACATCAAGGGCACCAACGGCAAGTCGCAAGGCGTTGTACCGTTCCTGAAAGTGGTGAACGACACCGCCGTGGCAGTGAACCAGGGCGGCAAGCGTAAAGGCGCGGTCTGCGCCTACCTGGAAACCTGGCACATGGACATCGAGGAATTCCTCGACCTGCGCAAGAACACCGGCGACGACCGCCGCCGCACCCACGACATGAACACCGCGAACTGGATTCCGGACCTGTTCATGAAGCGCGTGATGGAAAAATCGCACTGGACCCTGTTCTCGCCATCCGAGACCCCGGACCTGCACGACCTGACCGGCAAGGCCTTCGAAGAAGCCTACGTCGGCTACGAAGCCAAAGCCGCCGCCGGCGAAATCCGCGTGTTCAAGAAGATCGAAGCGCTGGACCTGTGGCGCAAGATGCTGTCGATGCTGTTCGAAACCGGCCACCCATGGATCACCTTCAAGGATCCGTGCAACATCCGTTCGCCGCAGCAGCACGTGGGCGTGGTGCACTCCTCGAACCTGTGCACCGAGATCACCCTGAACACCAACGAAGACGAAATCGCCGTCTGCAACCTGGGTTCCGTGAACATGCCTGCCCACATGAAAGAGGGCAAGATCGACCACGTCAAGCTGCAGAAGACCATCCGCACCGCCATGCGCATGCTGGATAACGTCATCGACATCAACTACTACGCGGTTGAGAAAGCACGCAACGCCAATATGCGCCACCGTCCGGTCGGCCTGGGCGTGATGGGCTTCCAGGACTGCCTGCACATGATGCGCGTGCCTTACGCTTCGATGGAAGCGGTGCAGTTCGCCGACACCTCGATGGAAGCAGTCTGCTACTACGCCTACCTGGCGTCGACCGAACTGGCGGAAGAGCGCGGCCGCTACGAATCGTACGAAGGCTCCCTGTGGTCGCGTGGCATCCTGCCGCAAGACTCGGTGCGCCTGCTGGCCGAACAGCGCGGCGGCTACCTGGAGCAGGACCTGTCCTCCTCCATGGACTGGACCCCGGTGCGTGAACGCATCGCCAAGTTCGGCATGCGTAACTCGAACTGCGTCGCGATCGCCCCGACCGCCACCATTTCGAACATCATCGGCGTGTCGGCTTGCATCGAACCGACCTTCCAGAACCTGTACGTGAAGTCCAACCTGTCCGGCGAGTTCACCGAGATCAACGCCTACCTGGTACGCGACCTGAAGGCACGCGACCTGTGGGACGAAGTGATGATCGCCGACCTGAAATACTTCGACGGCTCCCTGAGCAAGATCGACCGCGCACCGCAAGACCTGCGCGACATCTACGCCACCGCCTTCGAAGTCTCGCCAACCTGGCTGGTGGAAGCAGCATCCCGCCGCCAGAAGTGGATCGACCAGGCCCAGTCCCTGAACATCTACATGGCAGGCGCTTCCGGCAAGAAGCTGGACGAAACCTACAAGCTGGCATGGCTGCGTGGCCTGAAGACCACCTACTACCTGCGCACCATCGCTGCTTCGCACATGGAGAAATCCACCACCCGCACCGGCGCCCTGAATGCCGTGTCGTCGAGCGTGCCGGACGCCCCAGCCGCAGTAACTGCTGAGGTAACCGAAGGCGCCGCCTGCTACCTGCGTCCTGGCGACCCAGGTTTCGAGGAATGCGAAGCCTGCCAGTAATCCAATAAAGGAGTAGGCTTGGTGTCAGACCCTACGGGTCTGACACCGGTTTACCGGTTTTAAAAAATAACGAGGAACAACAAAATGCTATCCTGGGACGAAGAAGCCGCGAGCACCCCGCGCGCCACCCCACCACTCGGCGCCACGGCCGAAGCCACCGCCGAGCAAGTCGCCCTGCGCGTCAACGCCGACGACAAGCGCGTCATCAACGGCCAGACCGACGTCAACCAGCTGGTCCCATTCAAATACAAATGGGCCTGGGACAAATACCTGGCCGGCTGCGCCAACCACTGGATGCCGCAGGAAGTGAACATGCAGCGCGACATCGAGCTGTGGAAGAACCCGAACGGCCTGTCCGAAGACGAGCGCCGCCTGGTCAAGCGTAACCTGGGCTTCTTCGTCACCGCCGACTCCCTGGCCGCCAACAACATCGTACTGGGCACCTACCGCCACATCACCGCCCCAGAGTGCCGCCAATACCTGCTGCGCCAGGCGTTCGAAGAAGCGATCCACACCCACGCCTACCAGTACATCGTGGAATCGCTCGGCCTGGACGAGCAGGAAATCTTCAACGCCTACAACGAGGTAGCGTCGATCCGCGACAAGGACCAGTTCCTGATCCCGTTCATCAACGTCCTGACCGACCCGGCTTTCAAGACCGGCACCATCGAATCCGACCAGCAGCTGCTGAAGTCCCTGATCGTGTTCGCCTGCCTGATGGAAGGCCTGTTCTTCTACGTCGGCTTCACCCAGATCCTGGCGCTGGGCCGCCAGAACAAGATGATGGGCGCCGCCGAGCAGTACCAGTACATCCTGCGCGACGAATCGATGCATTGCAATTTCGGCATCGACCTGATCAACACCATCAAGCTGGAAAACCCACACCTGTGGACCCCGGCATTCAAGGAAGAGATCAAAGGCCTGTTCCTGCAAGCCGTCGAACTGGAATACCGCTACGCAGAAGACACCATGCCACGCGGCGTGCTGGGCCTGAATGCCGCCATGTTTAAAGGCTACCTGCGCTTTATCGCCAACCGCCGCGCCACCCAAATTGGCCTGGAGGCACTGTTCGACCAGGACGAAAATCCATTCCCATGGATGTCGGAAATGATCGACCTGAAGAAAGAGCGTAATTTCTTCGAAACCCGCGTGACTGAATATCAGACCGGCGGCGCGCTGAGCTGGGATTAAGCGTCTCGACCCATCCCCAAGAGCCCGGCGAAGCCGGGCTTTTTTTTGTCCGACGTTTCGGTTTCATTTAACGAGATCCTGAGTTATTAATAAATATGCACTACAGTGCCGGAACATCCTTAGTAGCGCGAAAGTTTACCTCTGACTTTTTCCAGCATTACGTTGACACAGCTTGGCAGCTCAAACCCCCTTGTCATAAATGGTGTTGGCACAATCACTCAAGATGAGCTCGGCTCGCTACAACTAAAATTGTTCCAACAGAGTCCGCTGGAACTGAGGCGAGTCTTCGCATATCAGGGCGAAAAATCCGGTGGTAAGTTCTCATTCGCAGGAGCTTGCAGACTCGAAGCGACTAGTTACGAAGGAGGTGGGACTTGGACTTGCGGATATCTGCGGACAAGTGAAAATATTAGGCTTGACGGCGATACCTGTACAGGCGTCTTCTCGGGGGAAGTGGCAAGGCTGGATAGCTCGCATGGGACTCCATCAGGATTTCAAAAGAGTTCTTTTGAAGGCATTATCCCGTTTGAAGTAGATCTGCCTTTCAATCTTGGTGCTGATGGTAAAAGGAACAGTTATCCAGAACGGATGATTAAGTTCACTTTTAATAAGAAGACGAATATCGAGATTCAGCGCTTTGACGGTCACACTGCTATAAGAATTACGAATAAATTCGAGTTGATTTCTGACCGTTTCGTGGAAGTTCTGCTGCAGGGTATTTCAATTGCAACGGGCAGGAATTTGAAATTTATATGGCGCCAGAAGATTGGGGAGCACTTTCACCATAATGTTGTTTCCGATTTTGATTTTGAGGGGTCTAGAATTGTTCTTCCGCCCTCTCTAAATCTACGTTCCCTTCTCCATTTCATTAGCTTCCTTGATGGCTATATCAAGTTCAGCCTTCGCAATGAGCATAATTATTTTAGCTTTTGGGAGAAACTCCATGCAAGCTGGGCTACCGGGGTGGTTGTTGCGGCGTTACCGTTGGCGGTTTACATAGAAGGAACTGTAATGAACGGACTTCGAGCGTTAGTTGAGCAATATGGTATTGATCGAAATCTAGTGGTCAGCTGGCAGTTCGTAAGAAACCGATCGGCTCACGGGCATGACTTTAATCGAGAACGAATTTCAAAAACACAAAAAGCTGTGACTGCGATTTTCTCCTGCCTGCGGTTATTTTACGAACTGTTGTTTCTTAAGATGGAATTTTCTGGATATGTCATTGACTATTCTAAAATTGGATTTCCATCAGATTTTCGATATGCAAGTCGATTCAAGTTAAAGACCAGCGCAGTAATAAAATTATCTAAATGAAAATTGATGCCAGCGTTTGGCGATGGTGACAAAGAATGGCTCGGTTGGGCCATTTTTTCGTTGAGCGGATGACAATTGCATACTCACCAAACTGAACGGGAACGATTGTCCGTTGATGGCGGTGCCGAGTGACTAGATAGGCTTTGGCTAGGAAGCGAGCAGTGCAATGGGGCCTTGGGTTGGCGTTAAATGATCAAGTCAGATTTTTGCGCGAATACGCTAGAAAATGGCATGATTATTGGCAAACATGCCTGCTACACTTTGCCTCCACAGCTGGATGTCTATTTGCTTTCATTTCCCTGAGGCCAAAATCCGTTTATGTTTCTGCTTTTATCAGAGATCACTGCAAAATATTCTGCGCCTTGGGCAGGATCGTGCTTCGTCCTGTTGGTCGGCAGCCATGCAGCGCATTCTGCAATATTTTGGGGAACGCGAATTACGCCCTTGTTAAGGATTATTTGCCCCTAATTCTCACGGTTTTAGCCCCGATCTTAAGACATAAGCCAATCGCACATTGGACTAATAGCTGTGGCCTTATTGCCTAGTGTAACGTCAAATAGATTTATGTCTTGGCCGCTACGACAGAACAATTTATTTGGTCATTTAAAGTTCGCTTGCTTAGCGTACAGTTAGAAACTTTGGGAAAATTAAGTGCCTATTTGTTGAACGCAAAAGGTTCGGTATCAAACCGATGTAGACGGCTTCGCAGGCCGTTGGGTAAACACTGGCTACCCCAGCTCCGAGTTGTACAAAAATGTGTACAATGATTTCATGCACCAACCGAGAGGCACCGCATGAACATCCTTACTTTTAGCGAGGCGCGCGCTGGGCTGAAAGCTGTGATGGATGATGTTTGCACCAGCCACAGCCCGACGGTAATTACCCGTCAAAATGGTGATTCCGTTGTGATGTTATCGCTGGCGGATTTTAATAGCATCGAGGAAACTTTATACCTCCTCGGCACTCCGAAAAACGCCCAGCACTTGCTGACATCGCTTGAACAGTTGAAGGCCGGAAAAGCCCGTCTACGGGAGCTTGACCGGAATGACGGATCAGAAAGCGAAGAACAAAGAACAGGCTAGACAATCGCTTGTCGCATTCACCGACGCGGCGTGGGAGAGCTACCTGTACTGGCAAGAGAAAGATCCGAAACTGGTTGAAAAGATCAACGAGCTGATTGATGCTTGTCTGGACTCACCCAATACAGGCATTGGTAAGCCGGAGCCATTGAAAGGCAATTTGACTGGGCTCTGGTCGCGGCGTATCAATCGCGAGCATCGCCTTGTTTATATGTTCGAGGCCGGTACACTTTATATCGTGTCTTGTCGCTTTCACTACTGATGTCATTGATACGAAAAACTCTGGGCATTGGCACGATTGCAATGACGGCATTCGGCCTTACCGCGAAGGGTGGTTGGGCGTCGGAGCCGACCCAGGTGCGGGTAGCCGCGCAAACTGACTCGGAACCCAAATTCATCGCGCAAGTTGGTGGGGTGGTGGGCAACTGCATCGACATTTTCCGCGCGATTGAAAAAATTGATCCAGATATCAAATTCGTTGGTGAGCAGCGCTGGATGCCGCTTAAGCGCATCGAGGCGATGGTCGGCGCCAGACAGCTTGATGCGATCTGCGGATTGATTCGGAACGAAGATCGGCTCGCCGCCTACAAAATCCCTGAAACCCCGCTGTTCACCGTCACCTACCACTTCCTGGTGCGGGCGGACGACCCCATCAACGTCAAGACTCTGGATGAAGTGCGACGGCTGAAAGATGATGGTGTCATTCTGGTCAACGGCGGCAGCGGCCCAGTTGCCACACTTAAGAACGCGGGCCACCTGAAAATAGACAGCGCTGCCAGCTCCTCCAGCACTAATATCGAGAAACTGCTGGCGGGCAGGGGCCGCTTTTTCTATTATCGGCAACCGGGCCTCAATTCGGAAATCAGAAAATCCGGACACGCCAGTAAGGTTCGCATCCTGCCAGCGACGTTCGACTCGCAAGTGTTCTATATGATGCTCGGCGCCCACGTCGGCAAAGACGCCGAATCCAAAATCTCACAAGCCCTTATCAAGCTAAGCGAATCCGGCGAACTAAAACAGATCGCCGACAAATGGGCGACCTACTGAGAGACCTGGCCCATAAGATGGTTTGGCTAAAGTCGTGAAGATGTCACCCAACGCGTTGCCGCTTCCGACCTGATTTCAGGGAACGGAAGCCGCCTGGCGGCTGGGGCGCCAGTTGGCGTATTTGCGGTCGATGGCGGCGGAGGTGCCGTCTTTGACGATCTCGGCCATGGCTGCGCTCAGCGCGGCGATTTGCGCGTCGGGTACGGCCTTGTTGCAGGCCAGGTAAGCGCGTGAGGTGTGGAAGGTGAGCAGGGGCACGATCTTGCCGGCCAGGCCTTCGTTTTCCAGCACGCCGGTGGCCAGGGCGATGCTGGCCACCCACAGGTCGATACGCTTGCCGACCAGCTTGCGCGGGTTGGAGAGATTGTCGCCGGCGGTATCCACCGTGAAGCCGCGCGCCTGCAGGTACTGGGCGCGCACATCGCCCGCATAGCCGCCGATGCGCAGGCCTTTGGCATCCTCTAATTTAGTCAGGCGGAAAGTCGCGTCGGCCAGGCCGTAAAAGGTCCAGTCGACTTCGCGCAAGGGCCCGACCCATTTAAATAGCGCTTCGCGTTCTGGCGTACGCGAGGTGGAAAACACGCAGGCATCCGGCGTGCGCAAGGTCACTTCATAAGCGCGCCGCCACGCGGTCACCTCGATGGTGTAATTGATGCCGGCACGCGACATGATCTCTTTGACCTTGTCCGGCGAAATGCCGTACACGCGTTCGCCGTCGCGCATGATGTCGGGCGGCGTATGCTCGGTGAACAGCTGCAACGATCCAGCCGGCGCTGCCAGGGGCAGTGCCAGTAGCGGCAGCGCTAGGAGCAGCTTGGGAGGCATGGTTTGCTCATCTTCTGCGCATTGCCGGGCGATGTCAATCGAGCCGCCTACGTAGAAGACCTTACTTGTGTCATATAAAAATTGCTGGTAAAACATCAGCAGCTAGTACCAATTAAACATCAAACCCACGGGAGACACCTCTATGAAACGCTTCATGCTGCCGGCACTGGCTGGCGTTGTATTCTTCGGCGCATCGAGCGCCTATGCCGAGACCTATCCAAGCAAGCCGATCACCATGATCGTCCCATTCGCCGCCGGCGGTCCGACCGACACCGTGGCGCGCCTGCTGGCGCAGTCGATGGGCACCAAGCTGAAGCAGCAGATCATCGTGGAGAACGTCGGCGGTGCCGGCGGTACCATCGGCGCCGCGCGCGCGGCCAAGGCCACGCCGGACGGCTACACTATCTTCCTGCACCACATCGGCCACTCCACCGCACCGGCCCTGTACCGCAAGCTCAGCTATAACGCGATCGACAGCTTCGAGCCGATCGGCCTGGTGACCGACGTGCCGATGACCCTGGTGGCCCGCAAGGACTTCCCGGCCAAGGACTTCAAGGAGCTGCTGGCCTATGTGAAAACCAACAACACCAAGGTGACCTATGCCAACGCCGGCCTGGGTTCGGCTTCCCACCTGTGCGGCATGCTGTTCATGTCCGCCATCGCCACCGACCTGACCACCGTGCCGTACAAGGGCACCGGCCCGGCCATGAACGACCTGCTGGGCGGCCAGGTGGACTTCATGTGCGACCAGACCACCAACACCACCAGCCAGATCAAGGGCGGCAAGATCAAGGTGTACGGCGTGACCACCAAGAAGCGCGTGCCATCGCTGCCGGACGTGCCAACCCTGAACGAAGCCGGCCTGCCAGGCTTTGAAGTGGCCGTGTGGCACGGCATGTACGCACCGAAGGGCACCCCGAAGCCAGTGATCGATTCCCTGGTCGGCGCCCTGCAGGTGGCGCTGAAAGATCCGGCCGTGAAGCAGCGCTTTGCCGACCTGGGCACCGAACCGGTGGAAGAGAAACGCGCCACGCCTGAAGCGCTGCGCGCCCACCTGAAGGCCGATATCGACCGCTGGGCGCCGATCATCAGCAAGGCCGGCGTTTACGCCGACTAAGGAGAGCTGCATGTCTGCAATTCGTCACCCGAAAGATTTCTGGATCGGGGCGATCTTCATCGCCATCGGCCTGGGCGCCGTGTTCCTGCGCGGCGACCTGGAAATGATGGGGAGCCGGGGCCGCATGGGTCCAGCCTACTTCCCGGTAGCGCTGGGCATCATGCTGACCGTGATCGGCGCCATCGGCGTAGGGCGTTCCTTCTTCCGCCACGGCGCGCCGATGGAGAAGCTGCACCTCAAGCCACTGGCCCTGGTGTCGGTGGCCGTGATCCTGTTCGGCATCCTGATGCGCGGCGCCGGCCTGGTGCCGGCTTCCGCCGTGCTGGTGCTGATCAGCGCCTATGCCCATCCAAAATTCCAGTGGAAGGAAGCGGGCTTGCTGGCCCTTGGCCTGGCAGTCTTCGCCTACCTGCTGTTTATAAAGGTGCTGGGCTTGCCGATTCCTGCCCTCGGCCCCTGGCTCGGATTCTAGGAGACCACGATGGAAATCCTGAGCAACCTGAGCCTCGGCTTCGAAGCCGCTTTTACCCTGACCAACCTGATGTACTGCCTGCTCGGTGTCTTCATTGGCACCGCGGTGGGCGTGCTGCCGGGTCTGGGTCCGATCGCCACCATCGCCATGCTGCTGCCGGCCACCTTCGGCTTGCCGCCGATCGCGGCGCTGATCATGCTGGCCGGAATCTATTACGGCGCCCAGTACGGCGGTTCCACCACCGCCATCCTGGTCAACCTGCCGGGCGAGTCATCCTCAGTGGTGACAGCCATCGACGGCTACCAGATGGCGCGCAAGGGCCAGGCCGGCAAGGCGCTCGCCACGGCTGCGCTAGGCTCCTTCTTCGCCGGTTCGGTCGCGACCATCGTGGTGGCCTGCTTCGCACCACCGCTGGCCGACCTGGCGCTGAAGTTCGGCCCGGCCGACTACTTCTCGCTGATGACGCTGGGCCTGGTCGCGGCGGTGGTGCTGGCCAGCGGCTCGCTGCTGAACGCGATCGGCATGGTGATCCTGGGCCTGCTGCTGGGCCTGATCGGCACCGACGTCAATTCCGGCCAGCAGCGCTACACCTTCGACCTGCCGGAACTGGCCGACGGCATCAGCTTCGTGATCGTGGCGATGGGCATGTTCGGCATTGGCGAGATCGTGCGCAACCTGGAACATGATGAAGAGCGCCATCTGCTGATGGATAAGGTGAAGGGACTGATGCTGACCAAGGAGGACTTCAAGCGCATCCTGGCGCCGGTGCTGCGCGGTACCTTCCTCGGTTCGGCGCTCGGCATCCTGCCGGGTGGCGGCGCCATGCTGGCTTCCTTCGCCTCCTACTCGATCGAGAAGAAGGTGTCGCCCAATTCGAAAGAGTTTGGCAAGGGCGCCATCGAAGGCGTGGCGGCGCCGGAAGCGGCCAACAACGCCGGCGCCCAGACCTCCTTCATCCCGATGCTGACCCTTGGCATCCCGTCCAACCCGGTGATGGCCTTGATGATCGGCGCCATGATCATCCAGGGCATCACCCCGGGACCGGCGGTGATGACCGAGAAGCCCGACCTGTTCTGGGGCCTGATCGTCTCCATGTGGTTCGGCAACCTGTTCCTGGTGGTGCTGAACCTGCCGATGATCGGCCTGTGGGTGAAGATGATTACCGTGCCTTACCATCGCCTGTTCCCGGCCATCCTGCTGTTCTGCTCGATTGGCGTGTTCAGCTTGAATAATGCGCAGTTCGATGTCTGGCTGATGGCCTTGTTCGGCGTGTTCGGCTACATCTGCGCCAAGCTCGATGCGGAACCGGCGCCGATGCTGCTCGGCTTCATCATCGGACCGATGCTGGAAGAATACCTGCGCCGCGCCCTGCTGCTGTCGCATGGCGATGTCATGGTCTTCCTCAACCGCCCGATCAGCGCCACCCTGCTTGCCATGGCGGCCATTGCCCTGGCCGTGGTGTTGTCGCCGGCCTTGCGGAAGAAGAGGGAAGAAGCCTTCCACGAAGAGTAAAAAAAGTAGGAAAACAGCGCCCCACTGGGGCGCTGTTGCTATGGGGCAACGTAAAAATGCGTAGAATTTAACTGCTTAAAGATTGGGCAGGGCATTGTGACAAAGGGTGAGAATCGGTAGGGAGGGCTTGGCTATACTGAAAATTCTCAGTGGCAATTACACCCCTCACCCAGGAGCTCCCATGAATAGCCCAGTCCTTCAGGAAAGCCAGTTGCAGGAAGTTGAACTCCAGGCCATCAACGCCGCCTTGAACCGTGTGCAGGCCGTCATCGAGTTTCAATTGGACGGCACCATCCTGCATGCGAACGACAACTTCCTCAATGCGATCGGCTACACGCTGGACGAAATCCAGGGGCGCCACCACTCGATGTTCTGCGAGACGGAGTTCGCCGCCAGCGAGGCTTACAAACAATTCTGGGAGCGCTTGCGCGGTGGCCATTTCGAGCATGGCGAATACAAGCGCGTCGGCAAAGGCGGGCGGGAGATCTGGATCAATGCTTCCTATAACCCGGTGTTCGATGCCGATGGCCGTCCTTATAAAGTAATCAAGTTCGCCACCGACATCACCGCCGCCAAGCTGCGCAACGCCGAGTACGAGGGCAAGGTCAGCGCCATGGACAAGGCGCAGGCCGTGATCGAATTCGATATGAGCGGCCATGTGCTGACTGCCAACGGCAACTTCCTCGATGCGATGGGTTATTCGCTGGAAGACATCAAGGGCGAGCATCACCGCATGTTCTGCGAAACCGATTATGCCGCCAGCATGGACTACAAACGGTTCTGGCAAAAGCTCAATCGCGGCGAATTCGACAGCGGCCGCTATAAGCGCGTCGGCAATGGCGGCAAACAGATCTGGATCCAGGCCACCTACAACCCGATCATGGACATGAACGGCAAGCCTTTCAAGATCGTCAAGTTCGCCACCGACATCACCGAGCAGGTGCTGATGGAGCAGGGCATCAAGGACAAAGCCGCCAACGATGCGGCCAAGATCGACCGCCTGCTCGATGCGGTGGCGCGCGCCGCCAAGGGCGACCTGACGGCCGAAGTGCCGGTGGCCGGCGACGAGCCGCTCGACCATCTGGGTGCCGGCATCGGCAAGATGATGGCCGACCTGCGCGGCGTGATCGGCCAGGTGGTGATGTCGGCCACGGCCTTTGCCGACGATGCCGAAGCGATCTCCAGCCGCGCTGGCGTGGTGGCGGGCGGCTCGCAGGAGCTGGGCGCCACGGTCGAGGAAATGAACGCCTCGGTCGACGGCCTGACCCGTTCCATCGACGCCATCGCCACCAGCACCGAGCACGCCAACGACCTGGCCAAATCGACCCAGGACGAGGCGCAAGAGGGCGCCAAAGCCGTCGCGCGTTCGATCGAAGCCATGGACCTGATCAACCGCTCCTCGGAAGACATTGGCGAAATCGTCAAGGTGATCTCCGACATCGCCAACCAGACCAATATGCTGGCCTTCAACGCCGCCATCGAAGCGGCGCGCGCCGGCGAGCATGGCCTGGGCTTCTCGGTGGTGGCCGACGAGGTGCGCAAGCTGGCCGAGCGCTCCTCGCAGGCGACCAAGGAAATTTCCAAATTGATCAGTGAATCGGTCAAGCGGGTCAACACCGGCACCGCCATTTCCAACCAGGCCAGCGAAGCGTTCGACCGCATCGTCAAGGGCGTAGGCAAGACCAGCGAAGCCATCGCCGAGATCTCGCACGAGGCCAAGGAGCAACTGCTGGCGGCGCGCGAGGTGAGCGTGGCCATCAACCACATCGCCGAAGCGGCCGAGCAGTCGGCCGGCAGCTGCGACAGCATCGCTTCCTCGACCGCCAGCCTGAACACCCGCGCGGGAGAACTGAACAAGCTGGTCGCCGGTTTCGTGGTGTAAGCCATGGATGCCCTGCGGGTAGTTGCGGCTGCCGACGGCGCAGCCGCGCCCTCGGCGCCGGCCGTGGAGATGTTCGGCTCCTTCATCCTGGGCGGCGATGAATTCGCGCTGCCCGCCCTGACCATCCGCGAGGTGGTCAACTTCCCTGAACGCATTACCAGCGTGCCGCTGGCGCCGCCCTACCTGGCCGGCATGTTCACCCTGCGCGGCAGCGTGATCCCGGTGGTCAGCCTGGCGCGCCTGTTCGACCCCGCCGCACCCGGGGCCGAGCCGACCCAGAAGATCGCCATCATCGACTACCAGGATGTGCAGGTCGGCCTGCTGGTGCACGCCACCGGCGAAATCCTGCGCGTGCGGCCCGAGCAACGCAGCCGGTTGCGTTATGCGGAGGGTTCGACACAAGGGGTAGTAGCCGGCACCATCCTGCTGGACGAAGGACGGCGCCTGGTCCAGGTGCTCGATATCGAACGCCTGGTACATATCGAGAATGTGCCGCAAGTGCAATCGATGCGCGCAGCCGGCGCCGAAACCCGGCGCCAGCTGCGCGTGGTCGGCGAGCGCCGCCACGCCATCAGCTTCCGCGCCGCGGGCGCCCGCTTCGCCATGGAGATGAAGGCGATCCAGGAGATCGTGCGGGTGCCGGATCTGACCCAGACCGTCCTCACCAGCCCGCTGTGCCTGGGGCGCATGCACTTCCGCGGCCAGCAGGTGCCGGTGGTGGACTTCGCCGCGCTGTCCGGCGGCCAGGGCGGCGAGGCGGGCAGCGAGCAGCGCGTGCTGGTGGCGCATATCGGCGATGCGACGGTCGGCTTCCTGGTCGATGCCGTCGAAAGCATCCTGCATTTCACCAAGGAAGAAGTGCTGCCGATACCATTGCTGAGCAAAGCGCGCAGCGCCATGTTCGCCGGCTGCGTGGCGCGCAGCGGCGAGGAGGACGTCATCCTGCTCGATCACGAAGGCATCTTCTCGCGCAGCGAGATCGGCGAGATGGATGTGGGCCACCGCAACCTGTACCCGGCCGAAGCAGCCAAGGCCGGCGCGGCGGCGCACCAGCGTGCCGGCCGCAAGGTCTACCTGAGCTTCCGCGTCGGCGAGCTGTTCGCGCTGGAGCTGAAACAGGTGCGCGAGATCATCGACCATGGCGGCGACATCAGCCACCCGCCCGGCATGCCGGATTACCTGTGCGGCGTGCTGAACCTGCGCCAACAGCTCATCAGCCTGGTCGACCTGCGCCGCCTGTACGGCATGCCGGCCGGCGAGGGCGGCGGCAAGGTGCTGGTGATCGAAAGAGGGGAGGAGCGCTATGGCCTGGTGGTCGACGCCGTGTGCGACATCGTCACGATTGATGATGGCAAGCGCTATGCGACGCCTTCGCTGATGAAGAAGACGGACGAGCAGTGCCTGTCTGGCGAATCGAGCGAGGTGCTCGAGATGCCGCAAGCCGATGGCAGCACCCACAGCACCTGCCTGTTTGATCTGGAACGCGTGATCGCACGAATCACGCATGTCGTTTAATCGCGACGACAAAATTTTTTTGAACGCCGCTTTCAAGCGCCCCGCTCACGCGAGCAATCGCGGTCCGGGGCGCTTCGCTTTTCATACAGCCTTTACCTAAAGGCGCTATGCGAAGCGATTGCGTCTCGTGTGGGCTCGCGGATGCGCGTGGACGCACCGCGGGCCGCACTTCTATGTGCGCGAACTCGCAGATCGACGCAAAAAAAATCGAAGAAAATCATTCGTGCTTGTTGCGCATCAACAAGCTTTCGTGTACTTTGCGAACTTGAAGTAGCGTGAATTTGCAAGCACTGTTTTTTCAAGTGTGTTGTTACCGCAAAAATCGAAAAATAATGGGAACTCAAAACGCATAAGTATGCTTAAAGACCACACGACGACAGCGAAGCCGCTCACCTGATCCTTCGATCAGGGCCGGGCGGTTTTTTCTTTGAACGCTGGTCGTATCACGTGGCCCGACGAGGGGTCGAGGAGCTGAGTACACGCCCCACCCGCGCAATCGTCGCGATAAAGAATTTGAGTCCGACGCCGCCAAGCACCGGCGCCGGAGTCGATGGCTGAAGCGCTGCACTTGTGAGGAGGTGCAGCAGTTCAGCTGGGTACCGGATTCATTAGCGCAAACCGCAATCCTGTTTGTGCCGATGAATAATTCGCCTGGTCCAGCGCAGGGCCGGACGGGTTTTAACCTTGTGCGTGAATTTTCCCATCCCAGATGAAGGAGAACTAAAAATGGCAACCGCCGCTAAGAAGAAACCTGCAGCCGCTAAGGCAGCTGCTCCAGCAAAGAAAGCTGCCGCTAAGCCGGCCGCTAAAGCCGCAGCTAAGCCAGCTGCTAAACCAGCTGCCAAGAAAGCCGCTGCCAAGCCAGCCGCTAAACCAGCAGCCAAGAAAGCCGCCGCTAAGCCAGCTGCAAAACCAGCAGCTAAGAAAGCAGCCGCTAAGCCAGTAGCGAAGAAAGCCGCTGCTAAGCCAGCAGCAAAACCAGCAGCGAAGAAAGCCGCAGCGAAGCCAGTAGCGAAGAAAGCCGCAGCTAAGCCAGCAGCAAAACCAGCAGCGAAGAAAGCCGCAGCTAAACCAGCAGCCAAGAAAGCCGTCGCTAAAAAAGCCGCAGCTAAGCCAGTCGCGAAGAAAGCCGCAGCTAAACCAGCAGCGAAGAAGACCGTCGCTAAAGCAGCTGCCAAGCCAGCCGCCAAGAAAGCCGCTGCTAAGCCAGCAGCCAAGAAAGCCGCTGCTAAGCCAGCTGCCAAGAAGGCCGCTGCCAAGCCAGCAGCCAAGAAAGCTGCTGCCAAGCCAGCTGCCAAGAAAGCCGCTGCCAAGCCAGCTGCCAAGAAAGCCGCTGCTAAGCCAGCTGCCAAGAAAGCCGCTGCTAAGCCAGCTGCCAAGAAAGCCGCTGCCAAGCCAGCTGCTAAAAAAGCCGCTCCTAAAGCCGCCGCAAAACCAGCTGCCAAGCCTGCAGCTAAAAAGGCCGCCCCAAAAAAAGCGTCGGCTAAGCCAGCAGCCAAGCCAGCTGTTGCGCCAGTAGCCGTAGCACCGGCTGCAGCTCCTGCTGCTAAACCAGCTGCCCCTAAGAAGGCCGCTGCTCCTAAGAAGCCTGCTGCTCCTAAGAAGGAAGCTGCGAAGCCAGCCGCTGCACCAGCACCAGCTGCTGCTGCCCCAGCTCCAGCCGCCGCTCCGGCAGCAAAAACCGTGATCGCCCCGGCAGCCGCCTGGCCGTTCCCGACCAGCACCCGTCCTTCCTAAGCCCTTAAGCGCTTAGAGCCGGATGGCGAAGACACCGCTGTGTGAGACAATCGCACAGCGGTTTTTTTATTTGGAGTGAACACGTGTTTAGTATTCTCAAGCTGATCGTCGATGTCGCCGCCGGCCTGCTCGGTGGTGTGCTGTTGCTGCGATTCTGGATGCAGGCTATCCGCGTCCGACCGCCGTCGTCGGTGGCACAGTTTACTTTTCAACTATCGGACTGGCTGGTGCGCCCGCTGCGCCGCATCGTCCCCGGCATGGGGGGCTATGACTGGGCCAGCCTGATCGGCGCGTTCGTGATCGTGATCCTGGCGACCTCGGTGCTGTTCCTGGTCGGCGCGACGACTGAGATCGTGCTGCTGGCGGCCTTGCACCGCTTCCTGGAATGGATCCTGTTTGGCTTTATGGCGCTGCTGATCATCGAAGCGATCTTCAGCTGGGTCAACCCGCACGCCCCGCTGGCGCCGTTTGTACGCGCCCTGAACGAGCCGCTGCTGAACCCAATCCGCAAGGTTGTGCCGCTGGTCGGCAACCTGGATTTGTCGCTGCTGGTGGCCCTGATCCTGCTGCAAATCTGCCAGATCCTGCTTGGCATGCTGTTTGGCCGATGAGCCGGGAGTGGTGTTCCGCCATACCCGGCGGCGTGCGTCTGGCGGTCCAGATCCAGCCCAATGCCAAAAAGACCGAAGTGGTCGGCGTGCTGGATGATGCCCTGAAGATTAAACTGGCCGCGCAACCCATCGAAGGGAAGGCGAATGAGGCGCTGGTGAAGTGGCTGGCCGGCGCCCTGGGTGTCTCGCGCAGCGCCGTGACGCTGACGCATGGCCAGACCAATAAGAAGAAACTGCTGGAGGTAGCGGGCGTGACGCCCGAAGACGCCGCCCGCCTGTTGCCACCCGCTTAGAAGCGGTAACCGAAAGCGGCTTCGAACTTGTCCGCGATTTCAGCCGGGGTGAAGACATGGTTCTGCGCCCCCTTGGTCACGATCTTGATCGCGCCCAGCAAGCTCGCCAGACGGCCAGTCGACTCCCAGCCCAGCTCATTGACCAGGCCAAACAGCAGACCAGCGCGATAGGCATCGCCGCAACCGGTCGGGTCCAGATCCAGGGCCGGATCAACCACCACCGCCGGAATATCAATCCGCTTACCACCGGTATAAATCTCCGAACCCTTTTCGCCACGGGTCACGATCAGCGCCTCCAGCTTGGCGGCGATATCCGGAATGGTCAGGCCGGTACGATCCATCAGCAACTCGATCTCATAGTCATTGCAGGTCACATAAGTAGCCTTCTCAATGAAACCAATCAGCTGCTCAGGAGTGAACATCGGCATTTGCTGGCCCGGATCGAACACGAACGGGATACCCAGGCGCGCCAGGTCTTCGGCATGCTTCAGCATACCCAGATGGCCATCCGGCGAAATGATCGCGATCCGCGCCGGACCCGCCTTCTCGATCGGGTTCTCATGCGCGAACGACATGGCACCAGGGTGGAAGGCGTTGATCTGGTTATGGTCCGCATCGGCAGTCACGAAGCACTGCGCGTTATAGGCATCCTTCTTGATCAGGATGTTTTCGGTGGACAGGCCCAGCTTCTGGAAGCGCTCCAGGTAAGCCGCGCAATCCTGCCCCAGCACGCCCACGATGCGCGGATCGCCGCCCAGCATCTTCAGCGAGTAGGCGATATTGCCGGAGCAGCCGCCGAACTCAGTGCGCATGGTCGGCACCAGGAACGACACGTTCACCTTGTGCAGCTGGTCCGCCAGCAGGGTGTCGCCGAAGCGGCCTTCATATTGCATGATGATGTCGATGGCCAGCGAGCCACAGACCAGGGCAGTTTTAGTCATAGTATTTTTATGGGTAGAAAATGGCGATGTGATAGCCGGAGGCTTTGAGCTCTTTCAGCTCGAAGTACAGTTTAATGCTTTGTTCACTGCGCGGGCCGAAACCTTTTTCGGCCTCGCTGGCCGAGGGCAGGTACTCGCGCGGGGTGAATACGCGGCGCAGCACCGGCTTGTCGGCGTTGTCGTTCAGGGTCAGTTCAATGTGCGGCCAGGCTTGCACGGTCTTCGACTGGTTGCGCAGCACCGTGGTGAAGCTGAAGGTGTTCTCGGCCATGCTGGCCAGCTCGCCTTGCTCGATGCTCAGCGCGTCGAGCTGGGTCGGCAGGGCGACTTTGCAGCCGAGTGGGGCGCACACCGCGTTCAGCGCAGGCTTCAGCTGCGGATAGCTGGCGGCCAGGGCGTCGCGGAAGGTGGTGGCGGCTTGCAGCACCAGGCCGGCCAGCAGCAGCGGGATGCCGACGGCCATCGCGATGTTGATCGCCTTGCCGTATTTCTGGCTGCGGTCGTGGCGCTTGACGAAGCTCAGGTCCGAATGGTCGAGGTCTTCGCTGGCCGCCTCGTCGACGCCGGCCAGGGCGCGCATACGTGCTTCGGCTGCCGCGCGGGCGGTGGTGGCCTCATCTTCCTCGCCGGCCGCCTCGCTGCGGGCTTGGGCGCGCTTCAGTGCGCGTTCACGGCGGGTGGCGGCTGGTGCTTCGTCGGCCTCGTCGTCAGGCAGGGATTCGCCGTCGTCAGGCACATCGGTGTTGACGGCGGCTACCGCGTGCAGGGCGGTTTCGTCGCGTTCTTGTTCTTGCCCAGGCTCGGGCTGCTCGTCGGAAGGCAGGTCTTCAAGTTGGGGCGCGTCGAAGGTCGGCTCGATGCGGCCGGCAGCATCCGCTTCGGGCTTGGCGGGGGCTGCGCGCAGGAAGGCTGGTATGAAGTCGGATGCCACGTCCGCAGCGTCATTGCTTTGCTCCACCGATTCGCCGGGTTGCGCAGCATGATCGCCGGAGAGGCCCGATGCGGCATCGTCAGCCAGTGCGGAGACATCGTCTGGCATCGCATCCGCATCGCCCGGCACTGCGGCCGGGGCGCTGGCCAGCCCGGAGGCATCATCATCCAGCGCAGCCGCGTCGTCGGCAGACGTGGAGGCATCGCCAGGCATCGCCGCTGCGTCGTCGGCAAGCGCAAACGCGTCGCCGGGGGCGGCGGCCGGGGCGCCATTAAGCTCGGACGCATCGCCTAGGACGGCGGACGCAGAGTCGGCAGGCGCTGATGCATCGGCGGATAGGACTGCCGCGTCGTCGGCGGGCGCTGGCGCATCGCCAGGCAAGGCGTCGGCCGGCTGCTCATCCTCCCAAGGGAGAGGTTTGGTGTCCAGCTCTGGCGCGGGGGAGGCATGCTCGGTCGCAGCAGCAAAGGCGCGGGCGACAGCGGCCTTGGCGACATCCTCTGGCGTTGCAGACGCAGTACGCCAAACAGCCGGCGCAGCATGCTCCGGCTCAAGCGCCGAGGCAGGTTCCGAGGCAGCCGCCTTGGCCGCCGGCGTCACCTCTTCCGCGAAATCGAGCTCGAAATCAACCGGCCCACCATGCACGTACTCGCCGGCAGCAGGCGTCACCGGCGCATGGGCCGGTTCGACAGGAACCTCAGGAATGACAGGAGTCGGCTTAGCCGCAGGCTCAACCAGCGCGGCATTGCCGTCAAAGACCTCGTGGCAGGAGCCACAACGGACAATCCCCCCACGCAGTTTCAGCTGGTCAGCCGCGACCCTGAAGATCGTATTGCAATGGGGGCATTTAGTGGCGAGCGCCATTCGTGCGAAGGATTACCTTGCGCCCAGCGTGCCCGACAGGCACACCCAGCCTTCGTGCTCAGCCCAAACGGTGAGCTTGATGAACGGCGCATAGGCCGCCGCAACTTCGTCCGCCTGGCGCGCCAGCACGCCGGACAGCACCAGCGAACCGCCATCGGCCACACGGCCCGACAACATCGGCGCCATCAGCTTCAGCGGCGAGGACAGGATATTGGCCACAACGATATCGAAACGCTGCGAAGCAAACGCAGATTCCGCGAAATCATCCGGCACAAAGTACTGGATATCCTCTACGCGGTTGCGCACCGCATTGTCATTGGCCGACACGATCGCCTGTGGATCGATATCCACACCCGCCACCGTGATGGCACCCAGCTTGCGCGCGACCATGGCCAGGATGCCCGAACCGCAGCCATAGTCCAGCACCGACTTGCCCGGCGCCGGATGCGACTCCAGCCACTCCATGCACAGCTTGGTGGTCGGATGCGAACCGGTACCGAAGGCCAGGCCAGGATCCAGTTCCAGGATCAGCGCCGCAGGATCCGGCGCCTCGTGCCAGCTCGGCACGACCCAAATGTTCTTGCCGATATGGATCGGCTCAAATTGCGACTGGGTCAGACGCACCCAGTCAGCGTCCTCCACCTTGCGGGTGGTGAACTTTGGCAGGTGAGCCAGCCCGACCGCGCCGGCAGCCGCCGCCACGATCAGGGCCTGGTCTTCCTCGTCATCGGTCAGCGCGACCACGCGGCTATGATCCCAGGCCGCTTCGGTCGGCTCCATGCCCGGCTCGCCGAACAAGGGTTTTTCGGCGTCGGTGCCTTCATCGGCATCCTCCACCGACACCGACAGCGCGCCCGCATCCATCAGCGCTTCGGACAGGGCCTCAGCGTGTTCACGGGCTACTTCGATGACGATTTCAGTCCAGCTCATTTATTACTTACCTGCCTTCGGCATTTCTGCCAGTCGTTGTTCCAAATAATGGATGTTGGTACCGCCCTCGATGAAGCGCGCATCAACCATCAGCTCGCGGTGCAGCGGGATGTTGGTCGAAATGCCCTCGACCACCATTTCCGACAGTGCAATCTGCATGCGGCGGATCGCCTGCTCGCGGGTTGCACCATAGGTAATGACCTTGCCGATCATCGAATCGTAGTTCGGTGGTACAAAGTAACCCGCGTAGGAGTGCGAGTCAACACGCACGCCAGGACCGCCCGGGGTATGCCAGGCGGTGATGCGGCCTGGCGACGGGGTGAACTTGAACGGGTCTTCAGCATTGATACGGCACTCGATCGCGTGGCCGGACAGCATCACGTCGCGCTGGCGGAAGCGCAGCTTCTCGCCCGCAGCGATGCGGATCTGTTCCTGCACGATGTCGATACCGGTGATCATTTCGGTCACAGGGTGCTCAACCTGCACGCGGGTGTTCATTTCAATGAAATAGAACTCGCCGTTTTCGTACAGGAACTCGAAAGTACCCGCGCCACGGTAGCCGATCTTGCGGCAAGCTTCGGCGCAACGGTCGCCGATCTTCTCGATCAGCTTGCGTGGGATGCCTGGCGCTGGCGCTTCCTCGATCACCTTCTGGTGGCGGCGCTGCATGGAGCAGTCGCGTTCGCCCAGCCATACGGCGTTTTTGTGTTCGTCGGCCAGGATCTGGATTTCCACGTGGCGTGGGTTCTCCAGGTACTTCTCCATATAGACTTCCGGATTGCCGAAGGCAGCACCGGCTTCCGACTTGGTCATGGTGACCGCGTTCAGCAGCGCAGCTTCGGTGTGCACCACGCGCATACCACGGCCACCGCCGCCGCCAGCCGCCTTGATGATGACCGGATAGCCGACTTTACGCGCAATTTGCACGATGGCTTTCGGATCATCCGGCAGGGCGCCGTCGGAACCAGGCACGCAAGGTACGCCGGCTTTGATCATCGCGTGCTTGGCCGACACTTTGTCGCCCATCATGCGGATCGATTCGGCGCGCGGGCCGATAAAGACGAAACCGGATTTTTCCACGCGCTCGGCGAAGTCCGCGTTCTCGGACAGGAAGCCGTAGCCCGGGTGGATCGCTTCCGCGTCGGTCACTTCGGCCGCGGAAATGATGGCCGGCATATTCAGGTAGGACTGGGCCGAAGGCGCTGGGCCGATGCAGACGGATTCGTCGGCCAGCTTCACGTATTTGGCTTCACGGTCGGCTTCGGAGTGCACGACCACAGTCTTGATGCCCAGTTCACGGCACGCGCGCTGGATGCGCAGCGCGATTTCACCGCGATTGGCAATAAGGATTTTTTCAAACATGGCAGATTCTATGTTTGTGAAAGGAAGAGAGGATGTGCTGGCCGCCGGGATTTCCGCAGCGGCCATGGCCCGGCTTTAGCCGATCACAAACAGTGGCTGGCCGAATTCGACCGGTTGGCCGTTCTCGACCAGGATCTGGGTAATCACGCCGCCCTTGTCGGCGTCGATTTCGTTCAGCAGCTTCATCGCTTCGATGATGCAGAGGGTGTCGCCTTCTTTCACGGTGGCGCCCACTTCAACGAAAGCTGGGTTGCCCGGAGCGGAAGCGCGGTAGAAGGTGCCCACCATCGGGGACTTCACAACGTGGCCGGTTGGCTCGGCGGCGGCTGGCGCTGCTGCGGCGGCTGGAGCGGCGACCGGTGCGGCGACTGGAGCGGCGGCTGGCGCGTAGTGGGTTGGCACTTGCGGCGGCATCATCATGACGTGGTTTTGTGCCACGCCACCGGATTTGACGATGCGTACTTTGCTCTCGCCCTCGGTCACTTCCAGTTCAGCGATGTCCGACTCTGCTACCAGGTCGATCAGCGTCTTCAGCTTGCGTAGATCCATGTTGTTGGCTCCCTGTGTCTATCTTGTTATGTTGATGGTTTCAGCGATGCTGCCTTGTGGGCGGCGTCGCCTTAGGTGCGCGCGGTCGCGTAGTCGATGGCGAGACGGTATCCCTCGATACCAAGCCCGCAGATCGTCCCCTGTGCGATTGCGCTGAGATAGGAATGGTGGCGGAACTCTTCCCGCCGATAAATATTCGAAATGTGTACTTCAATAAAAGGGATCGCTACGCCTGCCAATGCATCGCGCAACGCGACGCTGGTGTGGGTGTAGCCACCCGGGTTGATGACGATGAAATCCACGCCCTCGGTTCGGGCCGCGTGGATGCGGTCAATCAACGCTCCTTCGTGGTTACTTTGGTAACAGGCAAGCTGCGCACCGGCTGCTTTGGCTTGTGCCTGCGCCGCCTGTTCGATGTCTGCCAGCGTGCTGGCGCCATACGTTTCAGGCTCGCGCGTCCCCAACAAATTCAGGTTGGGGCCATTAAGAAGCAGCAGGTTCTTTGCCATGATTCCCTGACCATTTTCCGCGAAAGTTCCGCATTTTGCCGCCAACTCCGAGCATTGGCAAGAGAAAATAACTTCGCGGGAGGTAATAGAACGGTCGTGCTGGACTAGTTTATGGTGGCTAAGTCCGCCTTCAGGTCATCAAATTTCAGGCGTGCCAGGTAGGTTTTCTTCACTGTACCGTCAGCGCCGATCAGGACGGTAAAGGGCAGGCCGCCCTGGGTGTTGCCAAATTGACGCGCCAGTTCCGTACCGCTCATGCCGGCCACGTAGATGGGGTAGGCGACTTTCACTTTTTGTGTGAATTCTGCAATATTCGACGGCGAATCGATGCCGATGCCGATGATCTGGATTTTCTTGCCCAGCTCGGATTTTTGCAATTCAGACAATTCCGGCATCTCTTCCACGCACGGGTTGCACCACGGCGCCCAGAAGTTCACCAGCAGTGCTTTGCCTTGCCATTTCGACAGTGCTTCCTTCTCGCCTTTCTCATTTGGCAAGGTCTCCTTCAGCATGGCGGCGACCGGGCCGCTCACGCCGGCGGGTGCGGTGGTGGTGATCGGAGCGGGAGTTTGTTTGGTGTGGATGCCGTACCAGGCGCCGGCGCCGGCAAACAAAATGGCGGCGACGGCGTAAATCAGGTTCTTTTTCATTGTTGCGATGGGTGGCTACTGTTAGTAAGGATGCTACGCAGTTCGGCAATATCGGCACGCAGCAGCTTGTCGCCGCTCTTCTTTTTCGCGCCGCGCATATCGTCCTGCTCATAGAGTTCGACGTGTACGCCTTCGTTCTTCCACATGAAGCTGACGGTTTCGACATCTTCATAGCGCGGGCCACGGAAGTGGGGCGATTGCGAGATCTCGATCTGCAGGTTCTTGTTCAATAAATAAATCTGTACTTCCTTGGCGCTGTCCACGAAGACCTGCAGGTGGATGTCGTCGTGCCAGCCCGCGGTACCCTGCAGGACGGAGCCGGTCAGGAACGGCTGGTATTGTTCCAGCATTTCCATCACCTGCAAAGCCACCATGCGCAGGCGGAATATACGCGCGGGGTGGGTGTCGGCATTGTATAAAGCGTGGTATAGGCGGACTTCTTCCTCGATCTGCTCGTTATCGGGCAGGATGTCGGTCAGATCGCGCGCCTGCGCCTCGCCCAAGATCTGGCGCGCCGCCTTGCGTTTGGCGCTGCCGTAGTCGGCCCCGTCTTGCGCGATCATGCGGGCGGCGGCAGCGGCGATGGAGGTTTTCACTTCGGTGTTCATGTTTGCATCATACCTAAAACCGGTAAAGCGGGGTCTGACGGGACGGCCATCCGGCAAGGGTCAGACCCAGGTTTACCGGTTTTAATCAGGTAAAATCCCGTTCTTGATTCTTTTCTATCCAAACCATGCACATCCACATCCTCGGCATCTGCGGCACCTTCATGGGCGGACTTGCCGTCCTGGCAAAAGAAGCCGGCCATCGCGTAACGGGTTGCGACGCCAACGTCTACCCCCCGATGAGCACCCAGCTGGAAGCCCAGGGTATTGAGCTGATCCAGGGCTTCGGCCCCGAGCAGGTAGAACTGAACCCCGATTTATACGTGATCGGCAACGTGGTCTCGCGCGGCAATCCCCTGATCGAAGAGATCATGAACCGCAACCTGCCGATGATCTCCGGCCCGCAGTGGATCGGCGACCACATCCTCAAAGACAAATGGGTGCTGGCCGTCGCCGGCACGCACGGCAAGACCACCACCTCCGCCATGGTGGCCTGGATCCTGGAACACGCCGGCTACGCCCCCGGCTTCCTGATCGGCGGCATCCCGCAGAACTTCGGCATCTCCGCCCGCCTCACCGGCCCCGGCGCCGACTCCGAATTCTTCGTGATCGAAGCCGACGAATACGACACCGCCTTCTTCGACAAGCGAAGCAAGTTCGTGCACTACCACGCCAAGACGGCCATCCTGAACAACCTGGAATACGACCACGCCGACATCTTCCCCGACATCGGCGCCATCGAAACCCAGTTCCACCACCTGGTGCGCACCGTGCCCGGCATCGGCCGCGTGATCGCCAATGCCGATGAAGCCAGCCTGCAGCGCGTGCTGAAACGCGGCTGCTGGAGCGAGAAGGAAACCTTCGGCAGTGCGGAAGGCGCCGACTGGGCCATGACCGAGCACGCCGACGGCAGCTTCGACGTCATCTTCAAAGGCGAGAAAGCCGCCACCGTGAACTGGCAGCTGACCGGCAAACATAACCGCTCCAACGCCCTGGCCGCAATTGCCGCCGCCCGCCACGTCGGCGTGCCGAGCGAGATCGCCGCCAAGGCGCTGGAAAGCTTCCAGAGCGTCAAGCGCCGCATGGAAGTGCGCGGCACCGTCAACGGCGTCACCGTCTATGACGACTTCGCCCACCATCCGACCGCGATTGAAACCACCGTCGGCGGCCTGCGCCAGAAGCTGCGCGGCACCGGCGCCGCGGGACGCATCCTGGCCGTGCTGGAGCCGCGCTCCAACACCATGAAGCTGGGCACCATGAAAGACGCGCTGCCCGGCAGCCTGAAAGAGGCCGACCTGGTGTTCGGCTTCGGCAGCGAAAAAGCCCTGGGCTGGAAGCTGGGCGATGCGCTGAAGACTATGGGCGACATCGCCTCCGCCTACGACGACCTGGACGTGATGGTGCAGGCCATCGTCGCAGCGGCCAAGCCGGGCGACCATATTATTGTGATGAGCAACGGCGGCTTCGGCGGCGTCCACCAGAAATTGCTGGAGGCCCTGAAGTAATGATTTTGTACCTGCATGGCTTCCGTTCCTCGCCGTCTTCGATGAAGGCGCGGGTGACGGGGCAGCGCATGGCCGAACTTGGCCGCGCGGCGGAGTTCATCTGCCCGCAGCTGCCGGCCAGCCCCAAGCTGGCGATGGAACTGGCCTTCGGCCTGGTGGCCGGCATCGCGCCGCACGAGCTGACCATCGTCGGCTCCTCCCTGGGCGGCTACTACGCCACCTGGATGGCCGAAAAGCTTGGCTGCCGCGCCGTCCTGCTGAACCCCGCCGTGGTGCCGATGCTCGACCTGGATAAGCACGTCGGCGTCACCACCGCCTACCACTCGGACGAACCGTTCGAATTCAAGCGTGAATATATAGAGGAACTGCGCGCGCTGGCCGTGCCCCGGGTGACGCAGCCCGAGCGCTACTTCCTGATCGCCTGCACCGGCGACGAAGTGCTGGACTACCGCGACATGGTGGCCCACTACGCCGGCGCCAAACAGAAGGTAGTGCAGGGCAGCGACCACGCCATCAGCGAATACGCCGACTACCTCGGCGAAGTCCTCGCGTTCTGCAGCGTCACCGGCGAGGCGCGATGAAAGGTCAATCGCTGCGCCAGGCCAACTGGCACGGTCACGTGCTCGCGACGAACGCCCCGCATCCTTACCGCCACTGGCTGACCGGCGGCGGCTCGCTGACCAATAAACTGAAGGCGCATAGCCAGGCGTTCCGTGTGCAGCTGCTGCACCAGGACACCGCCATCTGCCTGGCCGACGAAGCCAATGCCATCGGCTACCACCGTCCCGGCCGGGTCTGGGAGCGCGAGGTTTTGCTGCGGTGTGATAATACGCCTGTCGTCTTCGCCCACACCGTGGTGCCGATGTCGGCCGACGCCTCCGACTGGCCGCTGTTCAGCGCCCTGGGCGAACGCTCGCTCGGCAGTACGCTGTTCGGCGACCCGCAAGTGCGGCGCGGCGAACTGCAATATGCGCGTTTGCGCGCGACTCATCCGCTGGCCCTGCGTGCCCGCGCCGCCCTGGCGGCGCAAGGCGCCGAAGTCCCGGCGGATGCTTTACTGTATGCACGGCGCTGCCTGTACCAGCGCCACGAAGGAACTTTGCTTGTGACCGAGGTCTTCCTGCCCCCGGTGCTCAAGCTCCACAGGAACAACGTTAAATGAATGTATTTTTTGAAGAATCCGGCGATTTCAAAGTAGGCAGCGTGCTGTCGCAAGCAGGCGAGGCTTACCAGGTTGAAATGGCCAGCGGCAAGCGCAACAAGGTCAAAGCCAAGGACGTGATGCTGCAGTTCGACAAGCCGTCCCCGGCTGAGCTGCTGGAACAGGCCAAGGCCATCGCCGCCGACGTTGACCTCGACTTCCTGTGGGAAGTGGCGGGCGAAGAGGAATTCGGTTTCGCCGAGCTGGGCGCCGAGTACTTCGGCCATGCCCCGACGCCGGCGGAAGCGGCCGGCCTGATCCTGAGCCTGCATTCCGCGCCGATCTACTTCCATAAAAAGGGCCGTGGCCGCTATAAGAAAGCACCGGAGCAGACCCTGAAGGCGGCGCTGGCCGGTATCGAGAAGAAGAAGCAGCAAGCCATCATCCAGGGCCAGTATGCCGAGGAGCTGAAGGCGGGCACCCTGCCGGCCTCGATGCAGAACATCGTCAACCAGCTGCTGTTCAAGCCGGACAAGAACACCATCGAATACAAGGCGCTGGAGCAGGCCGCCAACGAGGCCCACACCACGCCCGCGCGCCTGATGCTGTCCACCGGCGGCATCAAGTCGCCGAAAGACCTGCACATGTCGAAGTTCCTGTTCGAGAACTTCCCGAAAGGCCACGGCTTCCCTGAGCTTCCGGTGCCTGCCGCGCCGGCCGGCCTGCCGCTGGCAGCGGTGGAGGCGTTCTCGATCGACGACGTCACCACCACTGAAATCGACGACGCTTTCTCCGTGGTGCACCAGCCGGATGGCAAGGTGCGCGTCGGTATCCACATCGCGGCCCCGGGCCTGGGTATCAAGCCGGACGACGCCATCGACAAGATCGCGCGCGGCCGCATGTCCACCGTGTATATGCCGGGCGACAAGATCACCATGCTGCCGGACAGCATCGTCGACGCCTTCACCCTGGCCGAAGGCAAGACCTGCCCGGCGCTGTCGCTGTACGCTTTGCTGGACCCGGCCGACTGGAGTGTGATCTCCACCGAGACCAAGGCCGAGCTGGTACCGATCGCCAACAACCTGCGCCACAACACCCTGGACGAGCTGGTCAACGAAGAAACCCTGGCCAGCGGCGAGGGCGATTACCCGCGCAAGGCCGAACTGACCTTGCTGTGGGGCTGGGCCCAGCACCTGGAAGCCGGCCGCATGGTCAAACGCGAGGCGTTCGGCCTGAAGCCGGAGCAAAACAACCGTGTCGACTTCAACTTCTATGTGGAAGACGACGTGGTCACGATTTCCCGCCGCAAGCGCGGCGCGCCGCTGGACAAGATCGTCGCCGAGCTGATGATCTTCGCCAACAGCACCTGGGGCAAGCTGATGCACGACCATGGCGTGCCGGGTATTTACCGTACCCAGGGCCAGGGCGTGGGCGGCTGGGCCGCCAAGATGCAGGTGCGCATGATGACGCAGGCGGCGCCGCACCAGGGCCTGGGCGTGGACCAGTACGCGTGGTCGACCTCGCCGCTGCGCCGTTACACCGATCTGGTGAACCAGTGGCAGATCCTGGCCTGCGCCTCGCATGGCGTGACTGCGCCGATGGTGGCCCCGTTCAAGCACAAGGACGCCAACCTGTTCGCGATCGTGTCCGCGTTCGATGCGGCGTATGCGGCGTATGCGGACTTCCAGTCGAATATGGAGCGCTACTGGTGCTTGCGCTGGCTGGGGCAGGAGGATGCCAAGGCCGTTGAAGCGGTGGTGCTCAAGGATGAAGTGCTGCGCTTGGCCGAGATTCCGCTGATCGTGCGCCTGCCGGGCATGCCGGCTGTTGCGCGCGGTGCACATGTGAAGCTCGATATTTTGCGCTGGGATGAGGTGGATTTGACCATCGAAACCAGGCTGCAGGAGGGTTCGATTACCCTGCCGGCCGAGCCTGAGCCGGAGCTCGATGAGGAGGAGGCGCCAGCCGATCCGGCCCAGCCTACCGAGGTGGATGCGGAGGAGGCTGCGCTGGCCAGCGAAACGGTCGTTACCGAGCCGGGGCCGCAGTAACCCCGGTTTACCGGTTTGACGTAGAATGCAGATTCCCAAAAGCATCATCCAGAAATCCAGCGCGTGAAGTATTTCAAAGAAAACCAGTTCCTTGTCATCGCCACCGCCGTATCGGTCGCGGTGCACGCCGCGGCGCTGATGGTGCATTTCGTCGCCCCCAAAGCCTTCAAGGTAGAGCCAACCGACCCCGGCCTGGAAGTCATCCTGGTCAACGCCAAGCACTCTTCCAAGCCGCTGAAGGCCGACGCCCTGGCCCAGGCCAACCTGGATGGCGGCGGTAACGCCGACGCCGGCCGCGCCAAATCCCCGCTGCCCGACATGCGCCGCATGGACACCGGCGAGAGCATCAAAGCTTCCCAGCGCTACATGCAGGAGCTCGAAGAGCGCCAGAAAAACCTCCTGACCCAGCTGAAAAAGAGCCCGCTGTCCGCCCCGCCTGTGACGGAAAAGAAACAAACCGACCCACAGCGTACCGGTGCCGACCTGATCGAAAGCAGCAAGGCCATCGCCCGCATGGAAGCGGAAATCACGCAAACCATCGAGGACCAGAACAAGCGCCCGAAAAAGACCATGATCACGCCGAGCACGCGTGAAGTGGGCTACGCGATGTACTACAAGACCTTCCAGCGCCGCGTGGAAGAAATCGGCACCCTGAATTTCCCGCAGAAGAACGGCAAGAAGATGTACGGCGAACTGGTGCTGTACATCCCGATCTTCATGGACGGCACCATCTATATGAAAGAGGGCGGCATCCGCGTCGAACGCAGCTCCGGCAACCAGGCACTGGACGAAGCGGCGATGAATATCGTGCGCCGCTCGGCCCCGTTCGGCAAATTCCCGCCGAATATGCTGTCCCATGAACGCGACGACCTGTGGGTCATCATCACCACGTTCAAGTTCACGCGCGAGGAAAAGATGGAAGCCAACCTGACCGGCGGCGCGCAGTAAATGGATAAATATTGCGTCTTCGGCAACCCGATTGCCCACAGCAAATCGCCCGAAATCCACGCCGCCTATGCGGCACAAACGGGCCAGCAACTGACCTACGAGAAGTGGCTGGCGCCGCTGGACGGATTTGCCGCCGCTGTGCAAGCCTTTATCGCCGCCGGCGGCAAAGGCGCCAACGTCACCGTCCCCTTCAAGCTGGAAGCGCATAAGCTGGCCAGCGCCCTGACCGTGCGCGCCCAGGCGGCCGGCGCCGTCAACACCCTGGTGTTCGGCGACGATGGCAGCATCACCGGCGACAATACCGACGGCGCCGGCCTCGTGACCGACATCGTGCAGAACGCCGGCGTGCCGATCACCGGCAAGCGCGTCCTGCTGCTGGGCGCCGGCGGCGCCGCACGCGGCGTCGTGCTGCCGATCCTGGAACACCGTCCCGCCGCACTGGTGATCGCCAACCGCACCGTCGCCACCGCCGAAGCGCTGGTTGAACAATTCGGCGCCCTGGCCGGTCCCGGCGTGCTGTCCGCCTGCGGCTACGCCGAAGTGCAGGGCGCTTACGACATCATCATCAACGCCACTTCGGCCAGCCTGAGCGCCGACCTGCCGCCGGTGCCGGCCAGCGTGTTCGCACCCGGCGCGCTGGCGCTGGACATGATGTACGGCGCCCAGCCGACAGTCTTCATGCAGTTCGCCGCCAGCCACGGCGCCGTGGCGCGCGACGGCCTGGGCATGCTGGTCGAGCAAGCCGCTGAAGCGTTCGAAGTCTGGCGCGGCGTGCGCCCGCAGACGGCGGGCGTGCTGCAGCAGCTGCGTGCCAAGCTATGATCAAGAAGCTGAAGTGGTTCATCATCGTTCCGGTCGCGATCTTCCTCGCGGTGCAGCTGTATTTCTTTGTGCAGATCTGGTGGTGGGTGGACCATAACCCGACCATGACCGCCTTCATGCGCGAGCAGCAGGATGCCATGCAGGAGAAGGACCCGAAGGCGCGCGTCAAGCAGATGTGGGTGGACTATAACGCCATCTCGCCCAACCTGAAGCGGGCCATCATCGCTTCGGAAGACGCCAATTTCGCCGACCATGAGGGCGTGGATTGGGATGCGATCCAGAAGGCGTATGAACACAACCAGAAAAAGAAGAAGGGCAAGAAGGTGCACGGCGGCTCGACCCTGACGCAGCAGCTGGCCAAGAACCTGTTCCTGTCCGGCTCGCGCAGCTACCTGCGCAAGGGGCAGGAGCTGATCATCACCTATATGCTGGAAATGCTGATGGATAAGCGCCGCATTTTCGAGATCTATCTGAATGTGGCGGAATTCGGGCGCGGCATTTATGGTGCGGAGGCGGCGGCGCGGCATTATTATCGGATTCCGGCCTCCAGGCTGGGGGCGGAGCAGGCGGCCAGGCTGGCCGTCATGCTGCCACGGCCAAAATACTTTGATGCCCATCGCGAGTCGGCCTATCTGGCGCGCCGCACCGGCATCATCATGCAACGGATGAATTCAGCGGAGCTGCCATGAAGCGACAGAACGGAATCAGTTTGATTGCGGTGGTGCTGATCATGGGCATGCTGGGGGCGGCAGCGGTGTTTGCGCTGATCTCGATGCGGCAGGAGCGCAACCTGTTTGCCGAGGGGCTGGATAAGGCCAAGGCCAGGGCGGCCGATGTGGCGGCGCCGGTGGCCACGCCGGCGGCACCGCTGCGCAAGTGTGTCATTAATGGCAAGACGGTGATTTCCAATACCGAGTGCGCGGAGCAGGGCAAGGTTATCCAGGTGCACGAGACGCGGGGAATCGAAGCGCCGAAGGCGCCGCCAAAGCCGGCTCCAGAGGCGCCGCAAGGGGCCACCGACCGCGCCATCGAGCGCGCAACCCGCTAAACGCGGTGACACGCGGCGGGAACACACTGGGGTCTGACCCCGCCTTACCGGGTTTAAAAAAATGCATCCCAAGGGCTGGCAGCGGCCCCCCCTTTGCGGGTACACTTGCGAAGTTTTTTAGAACCCGCGCTCTACCCACCCTGTCCGGCTGAGATTGCCTATGATCAATGTTTTCGTTTTACAAAATGGCCGGCTCAACCAGGTGCCTATTGAGACGCGCGAAGACCTTGAGCAAGCGGCACCGGTCTGGGTCGACCTGACCGATCCAACCGAAGACGAACGCGCCTGGGTCAAATCGATCTACGGCGTCATCCTGCCCGGCGAAGACGAAGTCAAGGACATCGAAGCCTCCGCCCGTTACTACGAAGCGGAAAACGGCGACCTCCACCTGCGTACCGATTTCCTGCTGGAAGAAGACGAAGGCCCATCGCGCGTGGTCACGGTGGCGTTCATCCTGGCCAAGAAAATGCTGTTCTCGGTGCACACCGACGACCTGCCGGTGTTCCGCCTGGTGCGCATGCGCGCGCGTTCGCGTCCCGGCTCGATCGCCGATTATATGGACGTGCTGCTGGACCTGTACGCCACCGACGCCGAGTACTCGGCGGACGCCCTGGAAGGCATCTACCAGAAACTGGAAGAAGTCTCGGGCCGCGTGCTGCAGGAAGAATTCACCGACCGCGACGCGGCCGACGCCCTGAGCGCGATCGCCCACGAGGAAGACTTGAACGGCCGTATCCGCCGCAACATGATGGACACCCGCCGCGCGGTATCGTTCCTGATGCGCGGCCGCCTGCTGAATTCCGACCAGTTTGAAGAGGCGCGCCAGATCCTGCGCGATATCGAATCGCTGGACGGCCACACCTCCTTCCTGTTCGACAAGATCAACTTCCTGATGGATGCCACCGTCGGCTTCATCAACATTAACCAGAATAAGATCATCAAGATCTTCTCGGTGGCCTCGGTCGCCTTCCTACCGCCGACCCTGATCGCCTCGGTGTACGGCATGAACTTCGACTTCATGCCGGAGCTGAAGTGGAGCCTGGGCTACCCATGGGCCTGGGGCCTGATGGTGGTCAGCGCCGCCGCTCCGCTGATGTACTTCCGCCGCCGCGGCTGGCTACGTTAAATGAAACACGCCCAGGCTGCCGACTATCGTCCTGATATCGATGGCCTGCGGGCGCTGGCCGTCCTTGCCGTCATTATTTTCCACCTGCGGGCGGAATGGCTGCCCGGCGGCTTTGCCGGCGTCGACATCTTCTTCGTCATTTCCGGCTACCTGATTACGCGCCACATCCTGCAGGAACTGCGCGCCGGCGCCTTCTCGCTGGCGGAGTTCTACCGCCGCCGCATCAAGCGCATCGCACCGGCCATGCTGGTGGTGGTGGGCGCCACGCTGGCCCTGTCCACCGTGCTGATGCTGCCGGAGGACGTGCGCACCACGGCCAAATCGGCGGTCTGGTCGCTGGCCTCGCTGGCTAATTTCTTTTTCTGCTTTGAAAAGGACAGCGGCTATTTCGCCGGTGGCAACGAGAACTATCCGCTGCTCCACCTGTGGTCGCTTGGGGTCGAAGAGCAGTTCTACCTGCTGTGGCCGCTGCTGCTGATGGCCTGGCGGCCGCGCAGCAAGCAAGCCTACCTGCTGGTGGCCGGCGTGCTGGCCGCCGCCTCCTTCCTCGGCGCCGAATGGCTGGCCGGGGAGCAGAAGGACCTGGCCTATTTCATGTTGCCGACGCGCGGCGGCGAGCTGCTGGTTGGCGCCATGCTGGCCTGGCCGGGAAGCGGCGCGGACAGCGCCTGGCGCCCGCGCTTGGCCGCTGCCGCCGCCTTGCTGGGCGCCGGCCTGATCGCCTGGTCGCTGCTGCATTTGTCCAAGACCGCCCACTTCCCGGGCTTGCTGGCGCTGCCGCCCACCATCGGCGCGGCCTTGCTGATCCAGGCCGGCCGCAGCCGCTATGCCGGCATCGGCCTGTTCGAGCACCGCCTGCCGGTGGCGATCGGCAAAGTATCGTATTCCGCTTACCTGTGGCATTGGCCCCTGATCGCACTGTGGCAATACGGCTATGGCGAACCGGGGCTGCTGGCGTCGGCGCTGCTGGTGGCGCTCACCTTTGCGCTGGCGGCGCTCAGCTACCGCTGGGTGGAGGTGCCGGCCCGCCGCTCCGGCGCGCGCTTCCTGCCGCTGGCATGGCGCCAGTTCGTACTGCCCGGCGGCGCGCTTGGCCTGGTGGCCTTGGCGCTGGTGTACGGCACGCGGATCTGGCCCGGCATGCTGGAAACCACCTACCGCAAGGAGCTGGCGCGCCTCTACGAATTCTACGAGCCCGCCCTCCTGCAGCCTTATGTCTGCCACCGCCAGCGTTTGAGCGAGACCGATATCGCCAACGCCCAATGCGTGCTGGGCGACGGCGCACAGCCGGTCAGGGGCCTGCTGTGGGGCGACTCCAATGCCGCCCACTACATTGGCGTGCTGGGTGAATTCGCCAAGCACGGCGATCTGAGCTTCCGCAATATGGTGGTCGGCTCCTGCCCGCCGCTGCTGCGCGACCCGGAAGGTTTTGTCGAAGCGCGCCGCCTGAAAGATTGCCGCAGCTCGCTGCAGCTGGTGTGGCGCGAGCTGGCGCATTATGACGTGGTGATCCTGGGCGGCTCCTGGCCGAATTACCAGGCCCGCTCGCCGCAATTCCTGGACGCGCTGAAAGCCACCGTGACGGAGCTGACGGGGCAGGGCAAGCGCGTGATCCTGCTCGGCAAGGTGCCGGAAGTGCCGGGCGTACGCCGTGGTTGCCCGATGAAGGCGCTGACCTATCCGGCACTGGATTGCCGCCCATCGGGCGCCGCGATCAAGCCGGAAATTGCCGCCGTCAACGACTACCTGCGCGAACTGGCGCGGCAGGACAGCAAGGTGTCCTATTTCGATGCCAACGACTACCTGTGCGCCAACGGCTTCTGCCAGGCCAGCGAACCCGACGGCAGCCTGCGCTACGTCGACACCAGCCACCTGACCATGCTCTACTCCTGGCGCCTGGGACGCCGCATCTACGACGCCGAAGGCGTGCCCGCCATCTTCCGCCACAACTAGCGGTACCCCAGCGATTGAGCTTGACTGTACCGCGCGCCACGCTTTGTGTAGCACAGCTTGACAGCAAGGTTACACCGTAACATTCTTGCGTTTCACAATTTACTTTTGGAGGGCGCAATGACTGAGGTCGGATTGTCCCCCTCATCGCAAGCGATGCTGGCGTTGCGCGACCAGGTGATTGAAGCCTGGTGCCGGCTGGCGCGGGGGACCCTGGGCAAGGCCGGCGACCTGCCCGAGCCTATCCTTCTGAATACCCTGCCGACCTTTTACGAACGTTTGGCGCGCCTGCTGACGGAGCAGTATTACCATGCCGGCGGCGTCGACGTGGCGGTCATCGCCCAGGAGCATGGCGGCGAACGCGCGCGCCTGAGCGGCTACGACACCACCACCCTGATCCGCGAGTACCAGCTGTTCCGGCAGGTGCTGTTCAAGATGCTGCACCAGGGCGGCGTGGTGCTGACCCACGAGCAGCGCGAAGCGATTGCCACCTCGATCGACAGCGCCATCCGCGAAAGCGTGACCGCCTTCGCCCTGATCCAGTCGGCGCTGCGCGAACAGTTCATTGCCGCCCTCACGCACGACCTGCGCACGCCCTTATCGACGGTGAGCGTGGCGGCACAGGTGCTCGAGAGTAAGGCGCCCAATGAGGAAGTGCGCAAGCTGGCCGAGCGCATCGTCGCCAATGCGCAGCGCATCGAAGCCATGACGCGCGACCTGCTCGATTGCATGGTGTTCGAAGTCGGCGAGCGCCTGCCCCTGCACATCGAGGAATTCGACCTGGCCTTGCTGGCCTATGAAGTGGCGCAGCAGACCATGGACCATAGCAATGCCAGGGTGCAGATTGAATTTGAGTCGGTGGTGGGGCACTGGTGCCGCGCTTCGCTGCAGCGCGCGCTGGAGAACCTGATGGGCAATGCCATCAAATACAGCGCGCCCGGCACGCCGATCCTGCTCAAGGTCAGCAGCAACGAATTGCGGGTGCAGCTGACCGTGCATAACGAAGGCGACCCGATTCCGCCGGAAGAGCTGGAGTCGATCTTCCAGGTCTACCGCCGCGCGCGGCACGGCAAATGCACCAAGGATGGCTGGGGCGTCGGCTTGCCGTATGCGCGCCGCGTGGCGGAAAGCCACGGCGGCAGCATCATCGTCACCAGTACGGAGGCGGAGGGCACCACCTTCATGATCGACGTCCCGATGGACGCGCGGCCTTTCAGCAACGCGCCGGTTGCTCCTTAGAGGGTAGCGAAGACCTTCTTGGCAGCTGCGATGGTGGCATCGATCACGGCTTCGTCGTGCTGGGCGCTGACGAAGCCGGCTTCGAAAGCGGCCGGGGCGAAGTAGACGCCTTCGTCCAGCATCTTGTGGAAGAACACGTTGAACTTCTCGCGGTCGCCGGCCATCATCTCGGCGTAGTTGTTGGGCGGGGTGGCGCTGAAGTACAGGCCGAACATGCCGCCTTCGGCATCGGCGCAGAAGGTCACGCCGGCTTCCTTGGCGGCGGCGGTCAGGCCGTCGGCCAGGCGGCGCGCGCTGCGTGCCAGGCCGTCGTAGAAGCCTGGCTGCTGGATCAGCTTGAGGGTGGTCATGCCGGCGGCCACGGCGACCGGGTTGCCGGACAGGGTGCCGGCCTGGTACACCGCGCCGACTGGCGACATCTTCGACATCAGTTCTTTCGAGCCGCCGAATGCCGCCACCGGCAGGCCGCCGCCGATCACCTTGCCCAGCGCGGTCAGGTCAGGCTTGATGCCGTACAGTTCCTGGGCGCCGCCCAGGCCGACGCGGAAGCCGCACATCACTTCGTCGAAGATCAGGATGGCGCCGTGCCTGGTGCACAGCTCGCGCAGGGCGCCCAGGAATTCCGGGGTGCCCTTGATCAGGTTCATATTGCCGGCCACCGGTTCCACGATGACGCAGGCGATTTCGGAACCGTACTGCTCGAAGGCGGCGCGGATCGCTGCCACATTGTTGTAGTCCAGCACCATGGTGTGCTTGACGAAGTCTTCCGGCACGCCGGCCGAGGTCGGGTTGCCGAAGGTGAGCAGGCCGCTGCCGGCCTTCACCAGCAGCGAGTCGGCGTGGCCGTGGTAGCAGCCTTCGAACTTGACGATCTTGTCGCGGCCGGTGGCGCCGCGCGCCAGGCGCAGGGCGCTCATGGTCGCTTCGGTGCCGGACGACACCAGGCGCACCTGTTCCAGCGACGGCACCAGGCGGCACAGTTCTTCCGCCATCTCGATTTCCGCTTCGGTCGGCGCGCCGAACGACAGGCCGCGCGTGGCGGCTTCCTGCACCGCCTTCACCACTTCAGGATGGGCGTGGCCGACAATCGCCGGGCCCCAGGAGCCGATGTAGTCGATATAGCGCTTGCCATCCGCATCCCAGAAGTACGGGCCTTCGGCGCGGGTGATGAAGCGCGGCGTGCCGCCCACCGAGCGGAAGGCGCGCACTGGCGAGTTGACGCCGCCCGGGGTGGATTTCTGGGCGCGTTCGAACAGGATGTCGTTTTTCGAAGTGGTCATGGTTTAAAGAATCGATTAGGGACAAAACGGCCCATGCCGTAACGCTGGGCATGGAGCAGGGTCTGGTAAGTGTATTGTTCGGCGCGTTCCACTGCCTCCGGTACCGGCAGGCCGTGCGCCAGCCAGGCGGCAATCGCGGCCGACAGGGTGCCGCCGGCGCCCACGAACGGGCCTGGCAGGTGCTGCCATTTATCGTGGCGCTGCACGCCTTCCGCGCTGTACAGGGTGTTGGCGCGCTGGCCGCCGCCGGCATTGGTGCCGGTCACCAGCACGTATTCGCAGCCCAGGTCGATCAGGTGCTCGGCATCGTCGGCCATGGTTTCGCCGTTGCCAAGGTCGCGCCAGGTTTCGGCCATGCGCGTCAGTTCCACCTCGGACAGCATCAGCAGCGTGCCCTGCGGCACCAGCAGCTGGCGCAGCACGGTCAGCAGCTCTTCGGGATCGTCCTCGTCGTCGGGCGGCGGCAGCTGGCTGCCGAAGGGATCAAGTACCAGCGGCGCGTCCGGATAGTCGGAGACGATTTCGGCGATGGTCGAGACATGTTCCAGGTGGTCCAGCGCGCCGACCTTGAAGGCTTGCACCGGCACGTCTTCCAGCACCATGCGGGCCTGGTCGGCCACCATGTCGGGATCGACGTGCTGCTGGTCCTCGACGCGCGCGCTGTCACCCACCAGCAGGGCGGTGGTGGCAGCCAGGCCGCGGCAGCCGAGGGCGTTGAACACTGCCAGGTCGGCATGCACGCCGACCGCGCCGACCGGGTCGGCCACGCCAAAGGTCAGGATCAGGGGAGAAGTTTGGTTTTGCACGGCGGGTAGATTAAGATACCTAATTCAGCATTTTACTTTATTAGAAGGTGACTCAACGTGAGCAGCATTGAACCAAGCCAGGAATTCCAAAGCTGGATGTGCCTGATCTGTGGCTGGATTTATGACGAAGCCGCCGGCCTGCCGGAAGAAGGCATCGCGCCTGGTACCCGCTGGGCCGACGTGCCCATGAACTGGACTTGCCCCGAATGCGGCGCGCGCAAGGATGATTTCGAGATGGTGGCCATCTGAAATTGCATTTCGACCAATTGAGTTTCCGTTAACCTAATAGGTGTTTCAAAGTAGTCATTTAAATAAGTGTTTCTTTTAAGCAGCAGTTGCCGCCACGGGCCAAATCCCTGTGCTATCGTAGCGAGACTATAGGGGAATGACTTTCAAATGACGCAAGGAACCGGACTGAAAATCATGGTGATCGACGATAGCAGCACCATCCGTCGCTCCGCCGAAATTTTCCTGACGCAAGCAGGCTACCAGGTAGTCCTGGCCGAGGACGGCTTCGATGCGCTAGCCAAGATCAACGACCACCAGCCGGCGCTGATCTTTTGCGACATCCTGATGCCGCGCCTGGACGGCTACCAGACCTGCGCGCTGATCAAGAAGAGCGCCAAGTTCCATTCCACCCCGGTGCTGATGCTCTCCTCCAAGGATGGCCTGTTCGACCGTGCGCGCGGCGCCATGGTCGGCTCGGCCGCCTACCTGACCAAACCCTTCACAAAAGATAGCTTGTTGGCTGCGGTGCGCGAGCACACGGCAGCCGCCAGCGCATAAAAATATATTGCATTACTAGAGGCAAAGCATGGCCATTCAACGAATCCTGATCGTCGACGACTCCCCAACCGAGCGTTACTACCTGACCGATATCCTGGTGCGCAGCGGTTTTACCGTCTCCACCGCTGAAAACGGCGAAGAAGCCCTGGCCAAGATCAAGGCCGACAAACCGCAACTGATCCTGATGGACGTGGTGATGCCTGGCCAGAACGGCTTCCAGGTCACGCGCGCCATCGCCAAGGACCCGGACCTGCAGGATGTGCCGATCATCATCTGCTCGTCCAAGAACCAGGAAACCGACCGCATCTGGGGCATGCGCCAGGGCGCCAAGGACTACCTGGTCAAGCCGGTCGATGCGGCCGAGCTGCTGGCCAAGATCGCCGCACTCGGTTAAGCGATGGCCACCGACCAGCAGGCGCCGACCGGCGCAGAACGCCGCAGCCGCCTGCGCCAGTACCAGGTGACGCTGCTCGAGCGCATGCAGGCCGCCAAGGCCGGCACCGGCAATGCCGGGCGCGAACTGGGGGTGCTGCTGGGCGGCCGGCGCTGCCTGCTGGACCTGACCCAGGTGGGCGAGATCGTGCCTTACCAGGCGGTGACGGCGGTGCCGCTGGCGCAGGACTGGTATCGCGGCCTGGCCAATATCCGTGGCAACCTGGTCGGCGTGGTCGACCTGGCGCGCTACATGGGCGAAACCGGCACCGTACCGGCGCCGGACAGCCGCCTGGTGACCTTTGCCGGCCACCTGGGCTTCAATTGCGCCATCCTGGCCAGCCGCGTGCTGGGCTTGCGCAACCTGGATGAAATGGTGGAGCAAGCGGCAGACGCTGGCGCGCCCCTGTGGGGCAGCCAACAATTCCATGACCGTGAATCGCAGCCGTGGACCAGGCTCGACCTGGCCGAACTGGCGCGCGAAGCACGGTTCCTGCAAATCGGCCTGTAACAGCGCACCGCCGGCGGCGGTCGCCAAAAAATCAAAAGCTATTGGGGGACGTAGTAATGGCATTTAAATTGTTCTCGCGCTCCGCACCGGAGTCCAGCGCAGAGCTGGGTTCCAATTCGGAGTTTTCCAGTTTCAGCCACTCGCAATACGGCAACACTACGGTGGCTGAACCGGCTGTCGAGCCGGAAACCGACGCTGCCACGGCCGAAGCGGCCGGCGGTGTGCGCGGCCTGCTGCAGCGCATGCGCAGCGGTGCGGTGGGCGAGAGCGCTGCCAACGTCAAGCTGCCCCTGATCGGCCACCTGCCCAGCCAGCGCCAACTGAGCCTGCTGACCACCACCCTCGGCGTGTCGATCATGCTGTCGGTGCTGTTCGTAGCCTGGAACGCCTACAACAGCGGGGTGGCCTCGACCCGTACCCAGATCGCGTCCGACGTGCTGATGCACTCGCAGCGTATCGGTAAGGCGGCGCCCAACGCGATTAAAGGCAATAAGGACGCTACCGCCCAGCTGGAAGATTCGCGCAGTGAACTGAACCGCGCCTTGCTGGTGCTGGCCGACGGCGGCCGCTATGCGGGCCGTTCCATCATTTCGGCGCCGGGCTCGGTGCTGCCGGTGCTGAACGAGGCGCGCAAGAAGTGGTCGGCCTCCGACAAGGCGGCCGCCACCATCGCCAAGTACAAGTGGGACCTGGCCGGTCTGGACGAAGTGCTGCAGAAACTGAACGCCATGTCGCCGGACCTGCTGTCGCTGACCGAGGAAGTGACGGCGGCGCGCCTGAAGCAGGGCGGCAGCGCGAAAGAACTGGCCGCGCTCGGCAAGCTGGGCATGCTGACCCAGCGCATGAGCCGCAGCGCCTCCAACTTCCTGACCGAGGGCGGCGTGTCGTCCTCCGAAACCGCGTTCCAGCTGGGCCGCGACGCCACCGTGTTCCGCCAGACCGTGGACGGTTTCCTGAGCGGCGGCGCGGGCTTGCCGGCCGTCACGGACGGCGAAACCCGCGAAAACCTGCTGGCGCTGAAAAAAGGTTTCGAAGACTACGACAAGCAGATCAAGTTCATTCTCGACCGTCTGGAAAAATTCTCGGCGGCGAAGGCCGGCGAACGCCTGCTGTTCGCGGAAAACGAACAAGTGCGCGCCAGCTTTGCCGCGCTGCAGGGCAAGCTGCGTGACGAACAGGACTCGTTGGGTGTCGCGTTCTGGTTGATGGTGGCCGGCCTGCTGATGACCCTGATCTCCGCGGCGGCGATCGGCCGCGTGCTGCTGCTCGATTCCCAGAACCGTGGCCGCGCTTCCGAGCGCCGCCGCCAGGAAGCGGAAGCCATGCGCCAGAAAGCGCAGCAGCAGGAAGAAGAAGCCAAGGCCATGAACGAGCAGAACCAGGCCGCGATTCTGCGCCTGATGAACGAACTGCAGGAAGTGGCGGACGGTGACTTGACCGTGCAGGCAACCGTGTCGGAAGACATTACCGGCGCGATTGCGGACTCGGTTAACTACACGGTGGAAGAACTGCGCGGCCTGGTGGGCCGCGTGACGGTGACGGCGGAGCAGGTTACCGCGGCATCGACCCACGCGCAGGGTATTTCGACCGACCTGCTGAATGCATCGCAGGCGCAGTCGAAGGAGATCCAGGAGGCATCCAATACCGTTGTGAAGATGGCCAACGAAATTACCGACGTGTCGCGCAGCGCGGCCGAATCGGCGGACGTGGCGCGCCAGTCGGTTGCGGCGGCACGCCAGGGTTCGACCGCGGTGCAGAACGCCATCAAGGGCATGGACGAAATCCGCGAGCAGATCCAGGAAACCTCGAAGCGCATCAAGCGCCTGGGTGAATCCTCGCAGGAGATCGGCGAGATTACCGAGCTGATTTCCGACATTACCGAGCAGACCAACGTGCTGGCGCTGAATGCGGCGATCCAGGCGGCATCGGCGGGTGAAGCTGGGCGCGGCTTCTCGGTGGTTGCGGAAGAGGTCCAGCGCCTGGCGGAACGTTCGGCCGAAGCGGCCAAGCAGATCGGCGCGCTGGTGAAAACCATTCAGACCGACACCCACGACGCGGTGGCGGCAATGGAAAAATCCACGCAGGGTGTGGTGGAGGGTGCCAAGCTGTCCGACGCTGCGGGTACTGCACTGAACGACATTTCGCAGGTTTCGGACCGCCTGGCGGAGCTGATCCAGGGCATTTCCTACGCAACCGGCATGCAGGCGACATCCGCCAACGGCGTTGCGCATAATATGCAGCACATTCTGCAGGTAACGCAGCAGACCCAGGATGGTACGCAGCAGACCGCGTCGTCGGTGCGTAAGCTGACCGTGCTGGCGCAGGAGCTGAAGAACTCCGTGTCGCGTTTCCGCATCTCCGCATAATTTATTGATTCTATGAGCAAAACTGATCTTTCCTTCACCGCCTTGCCGCAATACGACACCGGGCCGCTGTCCTGGGTCATGGGGGAAATCCGCGAGGCGCTGGCCCGCTCCCGCACCGCGCTGTTCGAGGCCGGCGGACGTGAACCGGAAGATCAGACCACGGCGCTGATGCACGCCAAGTCCCACCTGCACCAGGCGCACGGCGCCTTGCAGATGGTGGACGTGGACGGCGTGGCGCTGCTCACGCAACTGGCCGAAGTGGTGCTGGACCGCATGCGCGACGGCAGCCTGAAATGCACGCCGGACCATGCGCAGCTGCTGGCCAATATGTACCAGGCGCTGGTGGAATTCCTGGAGGAGCTGCTGGCCGGTGCGCCGTTCCAGCCGGTGCGCCTGTTCCCGTTCTTCCGCGACGTGCAGGATTTGCTGGGCATCGACCGCGTGCACCCGGCCGACCTGTTCTTCCCGGACGTGTCGCACGTGCCGGAGCTTCCTTCCGCCTTGCCGGCGGCCGGCGCCCCGACCGCAGCACCCGATTACAAAGCCCTGCGCGGCCGCTTCGAGCGCGCGCTGCTGCCGTACCTGAAAGCCGGCGATAACGCCAGCCAGGCGATCCATGCGGCGGCCTTGCAGGCGGCCATTACCGATGTGGCGGACCAGCAGCGCGAGCACAAGCCGCGCGTGTTCTGGCGCGCCATGCAGGCCTTCTCCGAGCTGGTGGTGGGCGGCCAGCTGGAAAGCAATCGTTACGTCAAACAGCTGTTCGGCCTGATCAACCTGCAGCTGCGCCGCCTGTCGGCCGGCGAGCCGGACCTGCCGGACCATGTGCTGCGCGAGGCGCTGTTCTTCGTGGCCGCCGCCGATCCCGCCACCTTGCCGCCGCTGGCGCGCCAGCTGCGCGCCGGCTATGCGCTGGATGGCATGGTGCCGCACGATTTCGAATCGCGCCGCTATGGCCGCATCGACGACGAGTCGCTGGAGGCCGCGCGCGAGGGTATCGCCCAGGCCCGTTCGGCCTGGCAGCGCATGGAGCAGAACGAGAGCAATCCCGAGCTGGATAACGAATTCGGCCAGTCCCTGGCCAAGGTGGCGGTGGCCAGCGACAAGCTTGGCCTGGGCGCGCTGGCGGCGCTGATGCGCCAGCTGGCGGAAGTGGCGCGCAATGCCGGCGCCGCCGGCCGCAGCGAAGCGCTGGGCCTGGAGATGGCGACTTCGCTGCTGTTCGCCGAACACGGCATCGCCCAGATCCGCCACCTGCCTGACGATTTCAACGCGCATGCCGATACCATCGCGGCGCGCCTGCAAGCCTTGCAGGCCGGCGCTGCGGCGCCGGAGCCGGCGCAGTGGCAGGGCAGCCTGGCGCGCCAGCTGCATGAGGACGATACCGTCGTCGCGCTGGCGCAGGAAATGAAGACCGGCCTGCGCCAGGTCGAAAAGGTGCTGGACGAGTACTACACCGACCCTGCGCACCGCGCGGCGCTGGGCGAACTGGATAAGGTGCTGCACCAGCTGCACGGCGCCTGCGCCATCCTGGACCAGGATGATGCGATGAATGCGGCAGCCCATGTGCGGCTGGAGATCGGCCGCCTGGCGGCCGGCAATGCCGACCCCGCGCACGAAGCCAAAGCGCTGGACGAGATTGCGCAGAACGTTGGCGCGCTGGGCTTCTTTGTCGATATGCTGGGGCAGAACCCGGCAGGTGCGCGCGAGCGCTTCTCCTTCGATCCCGAGCATGGAACTTTCCGCGCCGTGCCGTTCAAGAAGATTTCCGGCCCCGAGTCGATCCCGGTGCTGGAAGAAGCGCTGCCGGAGCCGGAAGCGGCGCCTGAGCCGGTGCTGACCGCGCCCGTGCCCGAAGCCGGCGCCGCCGGCGACGAGGCGGTGGAAGCCGAATTGCTGGAGATCTTCATCGGCGAGGCGCAGGAAGTGCTGTCCTTTGTGCGCGAGACGCTGGCGCGTCCGCATGATGAGATCTCCAATCTCGATACCCTGACCATGCTGCGCCGCTCCTTCCACACGCTGAAGGGCAGCAGCCGCATGGTGGGGCTGAACCGCTTCGGCGACGGCGCGCATGCGATCGAGAAGGTGATGAACCTGTGGCTGGCCGAGGAACGCGCCGCCAATGAGACGCTGTTTGGCCTGCTCGATTATGCGAGCGAGGAAATGTCGGCATGGGTTGAGGAGCTGGTGGCCACCGGCCATTCGGCCCGCAGCGAAGCGCCGATCGTCGCGGCCGCCACCCGCGTGCTGGATGGAGGGGCGTTCGAGCACCCTGGCTCCACCGCCGCCGGAGCACCCGCCGCGCCCGGATCCGCCGAGCCGCCGGCCGATGCCGATGCCGATGCCGATGCTGCTGCCGCTGCCGCCGTCGAGGATGCCGCCGAGGACGCCGCCGTGCCGGACGCGCCATCCGCCGACGCCCCATTCGTGCTGGAAGAACTGACACTCGACGTCCTGCCGGCCGACGACAGCGCAGAACCGCCCGCATCGCGCCCGACCAACGTCATCGAATTCCCAAGCGCCACCGCGCCGACTCCGCCAGCCCCGCCGGCTGACGACAACATGAAATTCGTCGGCCGCCTGGCGATCCCGCTGCCCCTGTACAACATCTACATGGCCGAGACGGACGAACTGGTCCGCCTGCTGTCGCGCGATTTCGGCGAATGGCGCCATGAACAGCGCCCGGTCAACCCGGACGCTTTGCATGCCGTCCACACCCTGACCGGCACCTCCGGCACGGTAGGCTTCAAACCGCTGCGCGAACTGTCCTACGCGCTGGAAACCACGCTGCAGCAGCTGCAGGCCCCAGCCCCGCACCTGGACCACGCCCAGCACGACCTGTTCGACTTCACCATCGAACGCGTACGGCAGATGTTGCAAAGCTTCGCCACCGGCGAACTGCCGCCGGAGCAGCCGGAGCTGATCGAAGCGCTGCACAAGCTGCGCGACAAACTGGCGCACCCGCCGGAAGTGGGCGACGCGCTCGACGCGCGCCTGGAGAATATCGTCGGCGAACCGGAGACCGAGGTGCTGGAAGAGCGCCTTGACCACCTCTTCACCGACACTTACCACAGCCTGATCGCCGACCCACCGCCGGCGCCTGAGCGCGCGGCCAAGCCGAAGCAGCAAGTCGTCACCCAGGACGAGAACATCGACAACCTGTTCGATTCCGCCTTCGACGACGCCTTCGACGCCCCGGCCCTCAAGCAGATCGCCCCCGCCGCCGAACCGCTGCACCTCGTGCCGCCCACCGACGCCACCGGGCCCGACGCCGCTGCCGCCGCCGACGCCACCGAGCCCGACGCCGCTGCAGCCGCCAACACTGAGCTCGACGCCGACGCCGCGTCCAATGCAGACGCCACCGCATCCGACGCCGCGCCCGCCGCCGCCAATGATGCTGACGCCGCCGCGTCCAGCGCCGACGCCGCTGCTTCCGCCGCAGCGCCTGCCACCGCCAACGAAGCTGACGCCGCCGATGCCGTCGCAGCATCCGACGCCGACGCCATCCCCGCGTCCGGCGACGCCGATGCAGCGACCGTCACCGACGCCACCGCGCCCACCATCGCCGAACCATTCCCTGCAGACGCCTTCGCCAGCGAATCCACCACCTCCAGCGAGGCAGCGGACATCGAAGCAGCCGCCCTGCGCGCAGAGCAGGATTCCGCCTCCGCCGAAGCAGCGATCGAAATCGACGCCATCGACGCCACCGCCCTCGCGGCAGGCGAAAGCATCGACGACGCCGTAGACCTCGACCACGCCTCCCCAGGCGAAGTACAAGTCGTAGAACTGGAAGAAAGCCCGCACCTGCTAGGTGCCAGCCAAACCGACATCCACGACGAGCTCGACCCCGACCTGCTGCCAGTGTTCCTGGAAGAGGGCGCCGACCTGCTGCCGCAAATCGGCGAAACCCTGCGCGCCTGGCACGCCAAGCCAACCGACTTCAGCCACGCCCACAGCCTGCAGCGCGTGCTGCACACCGTGAAAGGCAGCGCCAGGATGGCCGGCGCAATGCGCCTCGGCCAGCACGCCCACGAAATCGAAACGCACATCGAAAACATGGTGCACGCCGGCAGCGCGTCCCCGCACTCGTTCGACGAGCTGATGGCGCACTACGACCACGCCCTGCTGCTGTTCGAACAACTGCAAAACCCCGAAGCCTACGCCGCCGCCATGGCCGCCGCCCAAGCCGCCGCTGCGGCCGAGGAAGCCGGCCAGCCAGCGCAGCCAGCACCAGGCGCGCCGGCAGCACAGGACGGCGCTGCAGCCGCCGCGTCATCGGTCACCGCCCTGGCGGCACGCCTGGCCGCCGCCCACGCCCCGGCCGCGAAGGCCGACGAAGCGGAAGGCAGCGCCAAAGCCTCGCCACTGGTGCGCGTGCGCGCCGACATCCTCGACCGCCTGGTGAACCAGGCCGGTGAAGTGTCGATCACCCGCTCGCGCCTGGAAAACGAAGTCGGCTCCCTGCGCACCGCGGTCTCCGACTTCAACGAAAACTTGAACCGCCTGCGCCGCCAGCTGCGCGAAGTCGAAATGCAAGCCGAATCGCAGATCGCCTCCCGCATGTCGATCGCCGGCGAACGCGAATTCGACCCGCTGGAGTTCGACCGCTTCACCCGCCTGCAGGAACTGACCCGCATGATGGCCGAATCGGTGAACGACGTGGCCTCCTTCCACGAAGGCCTGATCCGCTCCATCGACAGCGCCTCCGGCGACCTCGGCCAGCAAGCCCGAATGACGCGCGACCTGCAGCGCGACCTGATGCGCGTGCGCATGGTGCCATTCAACAGCATCTCCGAGCGTCTGTTCCGCGTGGCACGCCAGGGCGCCAAGGAAACCGACAAACGCGTCAACCTCGACATCCGTGGCGGCGCGGTCGAAATGGACCGCAGCGTCCTGGAACGCATGGCCGCCCCGTTCGAACACCTGCTGCGCAACTCCATCGTGCACGGCATCGAACAGCGCGAGCGCCGCGTCGAACATGGCAAAGGCGAGACCGGCGAACTGCTGGTGCAAGTCAGCCAGCAGGGCAACGAAGTGGTGCTGGAATTCAGCGACGACGGCGCCGGCCTTGACCTCGAACGTATCCGCGCCAAGGCGCGCAGCGTCGGCCTGCTGGCCGAAGGCCAGGAAGTCAGCGATGCCGAAGCGTCCAACCTGATCTTCCAGCCCGGCTTCTCGACCGCCGATACGCTGACCGAACTGGCCGGCCGCGGCGTCGGCATGGACATCGTGCTGTCCGAAGCGCAAGCGCTCGGCGGCCGCGTGGAAACCTTCACCGAACAAGGCAAAGGCACCCGCTTCACGATCCGCCTGCCGTTGACGCTGGCCGTCACCCAGGTGGTGCTGATCGCCGCCGGCGGCCGCACCTTCGCGGTGCCAGCGCTGATGGTGGAGCAGGTGCTGCAGATGAAGGAAGGCGCACTGGCCGAAGCCACCGCCAAGGGCGCCGTGGTGCATCACGGCCAGCACATCGCGCTGCGCTACCTGGCCACGCTGCTGGGCGACGCCGAAGCACGTCCATTGCTGCAACGTTCCTCGCCGGTGATGATGCTGCGCAGCGGTTCCGACCGCGTGGCGCTGCACGTCGACGAGATCGTCGGCAACCGCGAGGTGGTGATCAAGAACATTGGCCCGCAGCTGTCGCGCATGCCCGGCATCGCCGGCGCCACCGTGCTCGGTTCGGGCGAGATCGTGCTGATCCTGAATCCGGTGGCCTTGCAGCTGCACGTGGCGCAGCATCCGGAACTGGCGCCGCGCACTGCCGCCACGCCGGCGCCCGCGCCGGCTGCCGCCGCCGGCGCCGCCGAAGCGGCCGTGCCGACCCGCGCCCACGGCACCATCATGGTGGTCGACGATTCGCTCACCGTGCGCAAGGTGACCCAGCGCCTGCTGGAGCGCGAAGGCTACCACGTCATGCTGGCGAAAGACGGCGTGGATGCGCTGGAGCAGATGCAGGACCGCCTGCCCGAGCTGATGCTGGTCGATATCGAAATGCCGCGCATGGACGGCTTCGACCTGACCCGCAACGTGCGCGGCGACGAAGCCACGCGCGAGATCCCGATCATCATGATCACCTCGCGCTCGGCGGACAAGCACCGCAACTACGCCTTGCAGCTGGGCGTGAACGCCTACTTCGGCAAGCCGTTCCAGGAAGATATCCTGCTCGGCGCTATCGCCGGCCTGCTGCCGCAGCGTTAAACCAAACGCTGCACCAGCCAGAGCGCGCCAACGGCGGCGGCCACCATCGAGGCCGCCGTCACCAGGCGCGCCCGCCAGTGCGGGTCCAGCGTCCGTCCGGCCAGGGCGAGCAGCAATAACGCGCCCGCCACGAAGGCCACCTGGCCTGCCTCCACACCGAGGTTGAAAGCCAATAAGCTCAGCGTCCGGTTGCCATCGGACAGGCCCATCTCCACCAGCACGGTGGAGATGCCCAGCCCGTGCAGCAAGCCGCAGCCGAACACCAGCCAGCTGCGGTGCCTGGTGGCGGCCGCGCCGCGCCACAGGTTATCGAGCGCCAGCAGCACGATGGAGGCCGCGATCAGCGGTTCCACCAGCGCCGGCGGCGCGCGGAAATAGCCAAGCGCGGACAGCGCCAGCGTGATGGCATGCGCCACCGTGAAGCTGGTCACCACCAGCAGCCAATAGCGCCAGCTGGCGCCGGCCACCAGTACCGTCAGCAGGAATAGCAGGTGGTCGGGCCCCAGCAGGATATGCTCGGCGCCCAGCGCGAAGTAGTCCTGGAAAACCGCCCATGGTCCGGCGAAAAACTGGTGTGCATTGCGTTCGCGCGTCAGCACGGCCACCTGCGTTTCTGCGCCCCGCACCACCTGCAGCGCGAGCCGCTGGCCCGCCGTGGCATCCGCATGAAATAGATGGACGGTGACGTGGGGTGCGGTGACGGGTGCGCCCCATTGGTAGCGGCGCAGCAGGACGAATTCGCGCTCGCCCTGTTCCGGGTGCGATAGCAGCATATCCTCGAACAGCACGCGGCCCGGCTGGCCATTGCTGCGCACTTCGAACATGGCGCTCAGCTGCGCGCTGATCATGCTGCGGTGCGCGTTGATTTCCGCCGCGTCGATCAAACCGTTGCCGTTGTCGTCGAAGCCGGCCAGTGCGGCGACCGGAATCGACACCGTCAGGTAGGCCGAATCGCCGACCAGCCGCAGGCCGCCCTGGCCGCCTGGCATCAGGTGCGCATGTGCGGCCGGCAGGGCAAGCAGCAGCAAGGCCGCCAGCCACCGCCAGGCCTTCAGAAGAACCATTTAGCGCGCGCCCGTGGTCGATGCCGCCGTGCCTTTGACGCAGCGCTGGATGAACGGGTAGGTATCCGTGATGTAGTAGTGGTAAATCCCGTTCGGGAACTCCGGCGTGACGCCGGTGCGGCCATTGCACTCGTCCAGGTCGCCCAGGCCGGCCACATACTCGTAGTCCTGCGTGAAGGTGCCCATGGCGGCGATGGAGGTCGATGGCCGGCCCGCCGACGCCGTGGTCTTCAGGCGGTAGCTGGAGGTCATGACCTTGGTGCCGCTGGTGGCATCGGTGGCGACGGTATAGCCGTAGCGCGCGTACATCGGGAAGCCATCCACCGCAAAGCCCACCAGCACCATGCCGGTCCCTTTGCCCAGCTTGGTGATGTATTTCTCCGGCATGCCGTGGTAGTGGTAGGCGCCGTCCGGCTGCACATGGGCGTTATTGACGTCGGTGCCGAACTTGAAATACGTCTGGTTCAGCGCTTCGATCTTCCATACGCCTGCGTTCTGGTAGCTCTCCGCCGTCGATGGATCGAACTTCACGCCGTTCAGCGCAAAGCCCAGGATGTGGGCGACCGCCGTGCCGGTGGTGCTGACCACGGCCGGCGCGGTGCTGCCGGTGAAGTTGACGCTGACTGCGCCGATGGTGTTCGGGTTGCCCGAGTTGGGGAAGGCGCCCACCTCGTGGTCGGGCACGCCGTTGCCGGTCAGCTTGCGCTGGGTGCCGGTGCAGGTGGTGGCCACGGTGCTGGCCATGCCGGTGGTCGGGTTGGTGGTGCTGTTGCTGTAGTTGCAGAACAGGCTTGCGGTGCTGGTGCTGTCGCCCGACGATCCGGAAGACGGTGTGACGCTGACCGCCGCCGAGGCGGCGCTGGTGCCGGCCGCATTGGCCGCCGTCACACTGCAGCTGTAAGCCGTGCCATTGCTCAGGCCTGTGACGGAGATCGGGCTGGCCGCACCGCTGCCGGTCCTGGTGCCGCCGCCGCCGGTGCAGCTCGCGGTATAGCCGGTGATGGCGGCGCCGCCGTTCGAGGCCGGCGCGGTAAACGCGATGCTGGCGCTGCCGTTGCCAGCCGTCGCCGCGCCGATGGTGGGCGCGCCCGGCACGGTTGCCGGTGGAAGATTGGGTTCGACCGGCGTCACGGTAACGCTGGCCGATGCCGCGCCGCGTCCCAGCGCATTGGTGGCGGAGACGCTGCAGGTGTACAGCACATTATTGGTCAGCCCCGACACCAGCAGCGGACTGTCCGCGCCAGTCGCGCTCTTGCTGGCGCCATTGCCGCTGCAGGTGGCGGTGTAGGCGGTGATGGCCTTGCCGCCATTGGAAGCCGGCGCCGTGAAGGCGATGGTGGCAGCGCCATTGCCCGCCGTCGCCGTCGCAGCTGTCGGCGCGCCGGGCACGGTATCGATCGCGACGCGGGTCATTGGCGTATACCGGATGCCGTTCACAATCGTCGGCAGCACCGCATCGTAATTTTCCTGGCTCGAGGCAAAAGCCGCCAGCACGTCTTCGAGCGGCGCCAGTTTCTGGTTCAACACGCTGAGCCAGAAATCGAAGCCGCCCTGTTCCGGAGCGCGGTGCAGGACGTTCAGGTAGAACGCCGTCACATACTGGCTGTTGCTGAGATTGGCGCCGAACAAATCCTTGAATTCCGTCGACGAGATGAACGCTGCCGACACCGCGCTCATGGCGACGCCGTTATCCAGCATGCTGATCCAGAATCCCAGACCGCCCGCATCCGGCGTGCGGTTCAGCGCCGCCTGGTAGAGGCGGAATGCCTTGCCGGGAATGCCGTCGACATCGAGGCTGATATTGGTATCGGCAAATTGCAGGCGCTGCGTGCGCGTGACGGTGGTGGCGCCGTCGCTGCCTTCCGTATCGGTCACGGTGTACTTGTCGCCGCTGGCGGTAATCGTGTAGCGGCTGGCAATGCCGCTGAATGCGACCGTCGAAACGCCGTTGCTGGCCGTGCTGCTGGTGGGCGCTGCCTGTTTTACGGCACCGCCCATTACCTTGCGTGCCGCAGCCGTTGCGCTATCGGCGTTGTCGGCTCCCCCGCAGCCGCTCAATAAGGCGGCGCCCGCGCACAGCGCCAGGACGGCGCTGGCGGCCGGATTCAATTTTATCGGCATAGTTGATCCCCACTGGATGTTTTTTCTTCCATTATCCGTGGGAATTGTGGATGAATTATGCAGATGTTGTTTTCACGACAGCATAGCGTTCCAGGGTACGTTTGCGGGCCTCGTCGTGGTCGACGATGGGCGCGCGCGGCAGGTGGATTTCCTTGGCCGACAGGCCTGCCAGCTGCGGCAGGTAGCGCTTGATGAACTTCCCTTCAGGGTCGAATTTCTGCGACTGGGTGATCGGGTTGAAGATGCGGAAGTAGGGCTGGGCGTCGCAGCCGGACGAGGAGGCCCACTGCCAGCCGCCGTTATTCGACGACAGCTCGAAGTCGTTCAGGTGCAGCGCGAAGTAGGCCTCGCCCCAGCGCCAGTCGATGCCCAGGTCCTTGCACAGGAAGGACGCCGTCACCATGCGCAGGCGGTTGTGCATATAGCCGGTGCGGTTCAGCTGCAGCATGGCCGCATCCACCAGGGCGTAGCCGGTGCGGCCCTCGCACCAGGCGGCGAACAGCTGCTCCGCCTCCGGCCCGCTTTCCCATTCGATCTTGTCGTAAGCCGGCTTGAACGAGCCGCCCACCACATGCGGGTTGTGGAACAGGATCTGCATGTAGAACTCGCGCCAGACCAGTTCCGACAGCCACACCGCACCGCCTTCGCCTGCCGCGCCGCGTGCCGACATGGTCATCACCGTGCGCACCAGGTGGCGGACCGATACGGTGCCGAAGCGCAGGTGCATCGATAAATACGACGGCCCCTTGATGGCCGGATAGTCGCGCGCCACGCCGTAGCCGGCGATGCGTTCCAGGAAGCCGTCAAACAGCTGCGGCCCGTTGCCGATGCCCAGTTCGTGCAGGTTGGTGCGTTCGAAGCCAAGGTCGGCCAGCGACGGCAATACGCTGCGCCCCGCCGCGAAGCGTCCGCGCCGCCCCGGCTCCACGGTCCACGGCGCCAGCACCGACGGGTCGGCCTCCAGCTTGCGCAGCCAGGCGTTCTTGTACGGCGTGAAGACGGTAAACGGCTTGCCGCCCTGCGTCAGCACCTCATCGCGCTCGAACACCACCTGGTCCTTGTAGGTGCGCAGCTCACGGCCCGCAGCGCGCAGGCTCGCGGCGACCGACGCATCGCGCGCGATGGCGGCCGGTTCGTAATCGTGGTTGGCGAACACCACCTCCGCGCCCAGCTCGGCGGCAAGGGCTGGAATTGCCGTCTCGGCAACATCATGGCGTACGATGAGGTGCCCGCCGGCTGCTTCGAGCTCGGCAGCAAGTGCGGTCAGCGTGTCATGGATAAACTCAACCCGGCGGTCGGCGGCCGGCAGGGAATCCAGGATGGCGCGGTCAAAAATAAAGGCGCAGTAGACTGTTGCACTAGAGGCAAGTGCATGGTGCAAGGCAGCGTGATCGAACAACCTTAGGTCTCTGCGCAACCAGACGAGGGCGTTTTTCATGGCTGGATCGGCAATTCATAGTAAACTGTCGTTATATCCGACAGTTGCAGCGCGGATATTACAGTAAAGAACTCTTAACAGTCCTGCATAGAGAGCAATCATGAAAAAAGTCAAATTGACCAGAAGCATGCCTGTGCCGGGATTGTTGCCGGAAACTAGTGAACTGAAGGAGCTAAAGGCACATATGACTGCCCCTGCGCTCAACCTGGCGAATCACTTCCTGATCGCCATGCCATCCATGCAAGACCCGATTTTTGGCGGCACGGTCGTGTATGTATGCGAACACAATGAAAACGGCGTGCTGGGCGTCGTGATCAACAAGCCTACCGATATGACCATGGAAGTGCTGTTCGACCGGATCGACCTGGAAGTGTCGTCCGCCGCCGAGCGCCACCTGGAATCCGAGCCGATCATGTTTGGCGGCCCGGTGCAGGATGACCGTGGTTTCGTGCTGCACACCCCCGGTGCGCATTACTCGTCTTCGCTGACGGTGACCAACGACGTCGCCTTCACCACCTCCATCGACGTGCTGGAAGCAGTGGCCCGCGGCCATGGCCCGGAACGCATGATGGTGTCGATCGGCTACGCGGGCTGGAGCCCTGGCCAGCTGGAGGACGAGCTGGCCCGCAACGGCTGGCTGACCGTCGCCGCCGACCCGCGCATCGTGTTCGATGTGCCGATCGAGGACCGCTACAACGCCGCCATGAAACTCCTGGGCTTCGATCCGCTGATGCTCAACTCTGAAGCGGGTCATGCATAGTCCGGAAACTGTTTTAGGCTTCGACTTCGGCATTAAACGCATCGGTGTCGCAATGGGAAACACAATGATCGGCCAGGCCTCTCCCCTGGCCGTCATTCAATCCGCCGTCAACGATGTACGCTTCGCCGAAATCAAGGCCCTGATCGACAAATGGGGGCCGACCAGGCTGATTGTGGGCCTGCCTTTCCACCCGGACGGGGCAGAGCACGAAATGACGGCGCGCTGCCGCAAGTTCGCCAATCAGCTGAACGGCCGTTTCAACCTTCCCGTGGTGCTGGTCGACGAGCGCTACTCTTCGGCGATGATCGCAGCCAAGCGCGGCGAAATCATCGACGACCGCGCCGCCGCCATCATCCTGCAACAATACTTTGACGAATATGTCCCACATTGATCCCCAACTGCTCGACGCGGAAGCGCTCTACGCCAACCTGCTGCAGCAAGTGCGCGCCGGCATTGAAGGCGCGAACGATCCGGCCATTGTCGGCATCCACTCCGGCGGCGCCTGGATCGCCGAGCGCCTGGCCAAGGACCTGAACCTTACCGCGCGCCTGGGCGTGCTGGACGTCTCCTTCTACCGCGACGACTACGCGAAGAAGGGCCTGCCGGCGGAAGTGAAGCCGACCCATATCGGCTTCGACGTCAACGGCGCCAGCATCGTGCTGGTGGACGATGTGCTCTACACCGGCCGCACCACGCGTGCCGCCATCAACGAATTGTTCGACTACGGCCGCCCGGCGCGCATCATGCTCGCCGCGCTGGTGGACCGCGGCGAACGCCAGCTGCCGGTGGCCGCCGACTTTGTCGCCGCGCACACCCGTTGCGCGCCGGGCCAGGCGCTGCGCCTGACGCAAACCGGCGACGGAAAGTTTTCCCTGACTATTGAACAGAACCATGCTTAATCCGCAACTCAACAAAAACGGCGAGCTACAGCACTTGCTGTCGACCGAGGGCCTGCCCAAGGCCATCATCAACCAGATCCTCGATACCGCCTCCTCTTTCGTGTCCGTCTCGGACCGCGAAGTGAAGAAGGTCCCGCTGATGCGCGGCAAAAGCGTTTTCAACCTGTTTTTCGAGAATTCCACCCGCACCCGCACCACCTTCGAGATCGCGGCCAAGCGCCTGTCGGCCGACGTGATCAACCTGAATATCGCCGCGTCTTCCGCCAGCAAGGGCGAGTCGCTGCTGGACACAATCGACAACCTGTCCGCGATGCACGCCGATATGTTCGTGGTGCGCCACTCGCAATCGGGCGCGCCCTACCTGATCGCCAAGCACCTGCAGGATACCAAACAGAACCACGTGCACGTGGTGAACGCGGGCGACGGCCGCCACGCGCACCCGACCCAGGGCCTGCTGGACATGTACACCATCCGCCACTACAAGAAGGACTTCACCAACCTGCGCGTGGCGATCGTGGGCGACATCCTGCACAGCCGCGTGGCGCGTTCCGACATCCACGCCCTGACCACGCTGGGCGTGCCTGAAATCCGCGCCATCGGCCCGCACACCCTGCTGCCGGGCGGCCTGGAGCAACTGGGCGTGCGCACCTTCACCAATATGGATGAAGGCCTGAAGGATGTGGACGTGATCATCATGCTGCGCCTGCAGAACGAGCGCATGAGCGGCGCGCTGCTGCCGTCCGCCGGCGAATACTTCCGCGCCTACGGCCTGACGCCGGAGCGCCTGGCGTTGGCCAAGCCGGACGCCATCGTGATGCACCCGGGCCCGATGAACCGCGGCGTCGAAATCGATTCCGCCGTGGCCGACGGCCCGCAAGCGGTGATCCTGTCGCAGGTCACCTTCGGCATCGCAGTCCGCATGGCGGTAATGAGCATCCTCGCAGGTACCCAGGCATGAGCAACGTATATATCAAGAACGGCCGACTGATCGATCCGGCCAACAAGATCGACTCCAAGCAAGACCTGTACATCGTGGACGGCAAGGTTGCCGCCATCGGCAGCGCACCGGCCGGCTTCAAAGCCGACCGCACCATCGACGCCGCCGGCAAGGTGGTGGCGCCGGGCCTGGTCGACCTGTCGGCGCGCCTGCGCGAGCCGGGCTTCGAATACAAGGCCACGCTGAAATCGGAAATGCAGGCGGCGGTGCAGGGCGGCGTGACCTCCCTGGTATGCCCGCCCGACACCGACCCGGTGCTGGACGAGCCGGGCCTGATCGAAATGCTGAAGCACCGCGCCAGCGCCCTGAACCAGGCCCACGTGCACCCGCTGGGCGCACTGACCCACGGCCTGAAAGGCGAAGCGCTGACCGAGCTGGTGGAACTGACCGGCGCCGGCTGCATCGGCTTCTCGCAGGCCGAGACCCCGATCAAGGACACCACCGTGCTGCAGCGCTGCATGCAGTACGCCGCCACCTTCGGCTTCACCATCTGGCTGCGTCCGCAGGACGCCTGGATCGGCCGCGGCGGCGTGGCCCACAGCGGCCCCCTGGCTTCGCGCCTGGGCCTGTCCGGCGTGCCGGTGATGGCCGAGACCATCGCCCTGCATACCATCTTTGAACTGATGCGCTCCACCGGCGCCAAGGTCCACCTGTGCCGCATGTCGTCCGCCGCCGGCCTGGAACTGGTGCGCGCCGCCAAGGCAGAAGGCCTGCCGATCACCTGCGACGTGGGCGTGCACCACGTGCACCTGACCGACACCGACATCAACTTCTTCGACTCGAATTCGCGCGTCGACCCGCCATTCCGCACCCAGCGCGACCGCGATGCGATCCGCGCCGGCCTGCTGGACGGCACCATCGACGCCATGTGCTCCGACCACACCCCGTGCGACGACGATGAAAAGCTGCTGCCGTTCGGCGAGGCTTCGCCGGGCGCCACCGGCCTGGAACTGCTGCTGTCGCTGGCCATCAAGTGGGCCGACGACTACGCCGCGGCGCAGGGCAAGGACGAAGCGCTGTCGCGCGCCATTGCGCGCGTCACCAGCGACGCCGCACGCGTGGCCGGCTTGGGGCAAGCCGGCCAGCTGGGCGTCGGTAGCGTGGCCGACGTGGTGGTATTCGACCCGGCCGCGCGCTGGACCGTTACCGGCAGCGCCCTGGCCAGCCAGGGCAAGCACACCCCATTCCTCGGCTACGAGCTGGCAGGTCAGGTAGAAGCAACCATCGTAGCAGGGCATGTGGCATATGAACGGAACGCCAGCTAAGAAAAACCTGGACTGGCGCCTGATGCTGCGTATCGGGCGCATGGTGGTGCACCTGCTGGCCGGCATGGCGATCTGCGCCTTTGTCTTCCCCTTCATCGGGCCGGACCAGCGCAACGTCCACGTGCGCCGCTGGTCGCGCCAGCTGCTGGCCATCTGCAACGTCAGCGTGCAGGTGGCGCAGGGCAGCGCGGTGCCGCTGGAGCAGGGCATGGTGGTCTGCAACCACGTCTCCTGGCTGGACATCTTCGTCATCAACGCGCTCTATCCCTGCCGCTTCGTGGCCAAGGCGGAGATCCGCGACTGGCCGCTGGCCGGCTGGCTGGTGGCGCAGGCAGGTACCGTGTTCATCGCACGCGGCAACAAGCGCGAGCTGCGCAACATCTTCAAAGGCCTGGTGCATGCCTTGCAGGACGGCCAGCGCGTAGCCTTCTTCCCGGAAGGCACCACGGCCGCGCAAGGCAGCATCCTGCCGTTCCACGCCAACCTGTTCGAGGCGGCGGTGGACGGCAAGGTCAAGGTGCAGCCTTTCGCGCTATCCTATGTGGACCCGGCCGGCCAGCCGCATCCATCGGTGGACTTCATCGGCGATATGAGCTTTGTGCAAAGCGTGGTCAATATCCTCGACGGCAAGCCGGTGCGTGCACGCCTGGCGGTGCTGGAGCCGATGGAAGGCGCCGGCGCGCACCGGCGCGAACTGGCGGAAGCGGCGCATCATGCCATCGGCACGGCGCTGGGCGTGCTGCCCGAGACCAATACATTACAGGAGCAATCGGTATGACCAGGATCAGTGTGCTGGCGGCTAGCCTGTTGTTGGCAGCCTGCAGCGGCGATATCTTCGCCAACGCCAAAACGCTGCGCACCCAGGCCACGGAAGGCCTGGTGCAGAAGAACTACGGCATCGCCGCGGAGAAGGCCTACGCCGCCACCATCAAGGCGCCGAAGGACGCGGAAGGCTTCTACCTGCTGGCGCAAGCGCAGGCGCAACTGGGCCGCAAGAATGCCGCCATGGCGTCGCTCGAGACCGCGATCGCCAACGGCTTCACCGATGAAGAGGCGATCAAGGGCAACGCCAACCTGGCGCCCTTGCGCAATGCGGAAGCTTACAAGGAGCTGATGGCGGCCACCTTCCCGCCGGCCGCGGCGCCGGCAGCGGATGGCGCCGCACCGGCAGCGGAAGGCGCCGCAGCCCCGGGCACGGCGCCGGCGCAAGCCTCAAGCGAAGTCGCGCCCAAGCATTAAACCGCCCGGTATTCCGGGCAATCCACCTGCAGCAGGCTGCGGTCGTCGAGGCAGACGGCCGACAGCTTGCCGCCCCACACGCAGCCGCTGTCGAGCGCGATCAGCTTTGGCTTGATCTGCAAGCCGAGCGCCGACCAGTGGCCGAAAACCACCGTGGTATCGGCGGTACGGCGCCCAGGCGCCTCGAACCAGGGCATCAGGCCCGAGGCCGGATCGGCGCTGGCCGACTCCTTCAGTTTGAAATCCATCACCCCGTCCGCCGTGCAAAAGCGCATGCGGGTCAGTGCATTGACGATGCAGCGCAGGCGCGCCGTGCCGGCCAGGCCGTCATCCCAGCGGTCCGGCTGGTTGCCGTACATATCGCGCAGGAAATCCACCCATTGCTCGCCGCGCAGCGCGGCTTCCACCTCGCAGGCCAGCGCCACGGTCTGCTGCGCCGTCCATTGCGGCAGCACGCCGCCATGCACCAGCAGGTGTTCCCGGCGCAGGATGGCCATGGGGCGCAGGCGCAGCCAGTGCAGCAGCGCCTCGCGGTCGGCGGCGGCCAGGATGTGCTCAAAGGTGTCCGAACTGGACTCGGGCCGGATGCCGTTGGCCACGGCCAGTAGGTGCAGGTCGTGGTTGCCCAGCACGGCGTCGATGCGGCCGTCGCTGCCCTGGCTCAGGGCCTGCACATAGCGCAGGGTGGACAGCGAATCCGGGCCGCGGTTGATCAAATCGCCGCAAAACAGGATGGACGGCGGCTGGTTCCCGGCGGCATGCTCTGTTTCCAGGATTTTTTCAACTAGTGTTACAGTCTCGCCGTGACAACCCTGCAGGTCGCCCACTACATATGTTTTCATTTGGGATTATCAAATACAATCATGGTGACATTTACACGTAAGGATAACGCATGATATTCGTCACTGGCGGTGCAGGTTTTATCGGTTCGAATTTTGTACTGGACTGGCTGGCGCAGTCGGACGAACCCGTCCTGAACTTCGATAAGCTGACTTACGCAGGCAACCTGCAGAACCTGGCGTCCCTGCAGGGCGACGCGCGCCACATTTTTGTGCGCGGCGATATCTGCGACCAGGCGCAGGTGCTGGCGCTGTTCCGCCAGCACAAGCCGCGCGCGGTGGTGCATTTTGCGGCCGAGTCCCACGTGGACCGCTCGATCCACGGTCCGGGTGAATTCATCCAGACCAATATCAACGGCACTTTCAGCCTGCTGGAAGCGGCGCGCGCCTACTGGAGCGAACTGGCGGAAACCGACAAGGCGGCCTTCCGCTTCCTGCACGTTTCGACTGATGAGGTGTACGGCACCCTCGGCCCGGACGATGCGCCGTTCAGCGAAACCACGCCGTATGCGCCCAACAGCCCGTACAGCGCATCGAAAGCCGCTTCCGACCACCTGGTGCGTTCCTACCACCACACTTACGGCTTCCCGACGCTGACAACTAATTGTTCGAATAACTACGGTCCTTACCACTTCCCGGAAAAGCTGATCCCGCTGATGATCGCCAATGCGCAAGCCGGCAAGGCCCTGCCGATCTACGGCGACGGCCAGCAGATCCGTGACTGGCTGTACGTGAGCGACCATTGCACCGCGATCCGCCGCGTGCTGGCGGACGGCCGCCTGGGCGAAACCTATAACGTCGGCGGCTGGAACGAGAAGGCCAACCTGGACGTGGTGCACACGCTGTGCGATATCCTGGATACGCTGAAACCAAAAGCCGACGGCAGCAGCTACCGCAGCCAGATCACCTATGTGAAGGACCGTCCCGGCCACGACCGCCGCTACGCGATCGACGCGCGCAAGCTGGAGCGTGAGCTGGGCTGGAAACCGGCCGAAACCTTTGAAACCGGCATCCGCAAGACCATCCAGTGGTACCTGGATAATCCGCAGTGGGTGGCCGACGTGCAGTCCGGCGCCTACTCCAAATGGGTCGAGACCAACTATAACAACCGGGGGCAATAATGAATCCAGTCAGCGACCGCAAAGGCATTATTCTGGCCGGCGGCTCCGGCACCCGCCTGTATCCGATCACCAAGGCGGTATCGAAGCAGCTGCTGCCGATCCACGACAAGCCGATGATCTACCATCCGCTGACGGTGCTGATGCTGGCCGGCATGCGCGACATCCTGATCATCTCCACGCCGCAGGATACGCCGCGCTTCCAGGAGCTGCTGGGCGACGGCAGCCAGTGGGGCATCAACCTGTCGTACGCGGTGCAGCCATCGCCTGACGGCCTGGCGCAAGCCTTCATCATCGGCAAGGAGTTCGTCGGCGACAACCCGTCGGCCCTGATCCTGGGCGATAACATCTTCTACGGTAACGACCTTGACGCCATGCTGCGCAGCGCCGCCGAACGCGTTGAAGGCGCCACGGTGTTCGCCTACCACGTGACCGACCCCGAACGTTACGGCGTGGTGGAATTCGACGATGAGCGCCGCGCGCTGACTATCGAGGAAAAACCGCCAGTGCCGAAATCGAACTACGCCGTCACCGGCCTGTATTTCTACGACACCGGCGTGTGCGATATCGCCGCCAGCATCAAGCCGTCCGCGCGCGGCGAGCTGGAAATCACCGACGTCAACCGCGCCTACCTGGAAGCGGGCAAGCTGAAGGTGGAGCTGATGGGACGCGGCATGGCCTGGCTCGACACCGGTACCCACGATTCGCTGCTGGACGCCTCGCAATTCATCGCCACCATCGAACGCCGCCAGGGCCTGAAAGTGGCCTGCCCGGAGGAGATCGCCTACCGCAAGGGCTATATCGACGCCGCGCAATTGCGCCAGCTGGCCGAGCCGCTGAAGAAGAATGGCTACGGCCAATACCTGCTGCGCATCCTTGAAGACAAAGTGATCAACCGATGAAAGTACTCCCGACTCCGATCGAAGGCCTGCTGGTGATCGAGCCGACCGTGTTCGGCGACGACCGCGGTTTCTTCTACGAGAGCTTCAATGCGCGCCGCTTCGAGGAATTGACCGGCGTGCGCACCGAATTCGTGCAGGATAACCATTCGCGCTCGGCTAAGGGCGTGCTGCGCGGCCTGCATTACCAGGTCGAGCAGGCGCAAGGCAAGCTGGTGCGCGTCACCACCGGCGCCGTGTTCGATGTGGCGGTCGACTTGCGCCAGTCCTCGCCCACCTTCGGCCAGTGGTACGGCCTGGAACTGTCGGCCGAGAACAAGCGCCAGTTGTGGATTCCGGCCGGCTTTGGCCACGGTTTCGTGGTCACCAGCGAGGTGGCGGAATTCCTGTACAAGACCACCGATTACTACGCACCGGCCCATGAGCGCTGCGTGATCTGGAACGATCCCACCATCGGCATCGCGTGGCCGCTGGACGGCGAGCCGCTGCTGTCGGCCAAGGACAAGGCCGGCCTGCCGCTGGCGCAAGCGGAAGTGTTCCCATGAAGATCCTGCTGACGGGCGCCAGCGGCCAGGTCGGCTATGAGCTGGAGCGCAGCCTGCAAGGGCTGGGCGAAGTGGTGGCGGTGGACCGCAGCCGCATGGCGCTCGACAACCTGGACCAGGTGCGCAGCGTGATCCGCGAGGTGAAGCCGCAGCTGATCGTCAACCCGGCCGCCTACACGGCGGTCGACAAGGCCGAGAGCGAGCCGCAACTGGCGCACCGCATCAACGCCGAAGCGCCGGGCGTGATGGCGGAAGAGGCCAAGCGCCTGGGCGCGGCCCTGGTGCACTATTCGACCGACTACGTTTTCCCCGGCAACCAGCCCGGCGCACGGCGCGAGGGCGACGCCACCGGACCGGCCAATGTCTACGGCGCCAGCAAGCTGGCGGGCGAGCAGGCGATTGCCGCCAGCGGCGTGCCGCACCTGATTTTCCGCACCAGCTGGGTGTACGGCATGCGCGGCAAGAACTTCCTGCTGACCATGCTGCGCCTGGCGCAAGAGCGCGACGAACTGCGCGTGGTGGCCGACCAGCACGGCGCGCCGACCTGGAGCCGTACCATTGCCGACACCACGGCCCTGGTGCTGGCGCAGGCGCGCGGGCCGGGCGAGGGCTGGTGGCAGGACCACGGCGGCATCTACCACCTGGCCAGCCAGGGCGAAACCACCTGGCATGGCTTCACCCAAGCCATCCTGGCGCAAGCCGGGATCGACTGCCGCGTGCTGCCGATCACCAGCGCCGAGTACCCGGTGCCCGCCAAGCGCCCGGAATTTTCGGTGCTGGACTCCGGCAAGCTGATGTCACAATTCTGCAACTTGCCCTCCTGGCAAGAAGCCCTGCGTCTGTGCATGGCGGGTTAATTAGTTCAGAAACGTATCAATTGGTAAGTAATTGCCGAGGGCGCAACGCCCTCGGCTAGAATTTCCCGTCGGCCTGCGCGAATCCGGTACAATCGCCCGGTTAGCGCGTGGGCAATCTTTCTTGCTGCGCTGCGATAAATACAAGCGGCTGGCTCCCTATACTGATAAGAACTAATGTTTTCCTTCCTCGTGAGCTTTGTCGCGTCTGCACTGTTGACCTTGTGGGTCATCAAGGAAGTGCGGCTGCATGGCCCGGCGCTGGACACCGATTTCAATGGCGTGCAAAAAGTGCACGTGCATCACGTGGCCCGCATTGGCGGCCTGTCGATTTTCCTGGCGGTGGCGCTGAGCGCCTGCATTTCGGTGTGGCGTGTGCCCGCCATGACCAGCTGGATGCTGTGGCTGATGGTGTGCGCCGTGTTCGCCTTTGTCGGCGGCATTGTCGAAGACTATACCGGCAAGGTCAGCGCCGCGCGGCGCCTGCTGTTGACCATGTTTGCCGCCTTGCTCGGCTATTTCCTGCTGGACGCCCGCATCGACCGCATCGACTGGGTGGTGTCGGCCTGGCCGCTGCCCTATTTATGGCTGACCTTGCCACTGACCGTGCTGGCGGTGGCGGGCATCGCCAACGCCATTAATATCATCGACGGATTCAATGGCCTGGCCAGCGTGGTCACGATTTGCATGCTGCTGTCGCTCGGTTATGTCGCGCTGCAGGTCAATGATATGTTCGTGCTGGTGGCGGCGCTGATGGTGGCGGGGGCCACGGCCGGTTTCCTGATTTGGAATTACCCGGTCGGCCTGATTTTCCTGGGCGATGGCGGCGCGTACTTTATCGGCTTTATGTTAGGCGAATTGGCGCTGCTGCTGGTAATGCGTAATCCCCAAGTTTCTACTTGGTACGCAGTATTGCTATTAATATACCCCGCGTTTGAAACCCTGTTCAGCGTTTATCGCCGCCTGTTTATCCGCGGGAAATCGCCAGCCATGCCGGATGGTATCCATTTGCACAGCCTGATTTTCCGCCGCGTGGTGCAATGGGCCGTGGGCCGCAAGGATGCGCGCGCCCTGGTGCGCCGCAATTCCCTGACGTCGCCTTATTTGTGGATGTTTTCACTGATGGCGGTGATTCCCGCCACGGTATTCTGGCGCTACACCTGGGTGCTGATGCTGTTCTGCCTCTTATTTATTGCAAGTTATGTTTGGCTTTATGTGCGCATCGTGCGATTTAAAGCGCCGCGCTGGATGATTCGCCACAAGAAAAGCCATTGACGCAATTTCGTGTATATTTCCATACGTCGAACACAATAAAGGATAGAGAATATGGATCTGTCGAATTTGTCGTCTCCGGAATTGCGCAATCTGCAGGAACAGATTAAGCGCGAATTAAAGCAGCGCGAAGGCCAGGATAAGCAAAAGGCGCGCGAACAGATTTTTGCCATCTCGCAGCAGGTGGGCGTGCCGCTCAAGGAATTGCTGATCGGCTTCCCGGGCACCCGCAACAAGGGCGGCAAGGTCGAGGCGCGCTACCGCAACCCGGCCAATGCTGCTGAGCAGTGGACCGGCCGTGGCCGCCAGCCGAAATGGGTCAAGGATTGGGTGGACGCAGGCAAGTCGATGGACGGGCTGCGCATCTGATCGTTTCTAATCTTCACTTTACGTATTTTTATGGTTGCTCTTTCTAAATCCATCTTCAAAGCCTACGATATCCGCGGCATCATCGGTAAAACGCTGGACGCTGGCGTTGCCCGTTCGATCGGCCATGCTTTTGGCACGGCTGCCGCCGCCAAGGGGGAGCGCAGTGTCGTGATCGGCCGCGACGGCCGCCTGTCCGGCCCGGAACTGATCGCCGCCCTGGCGCAGGGCCTGCAGGCCGCCGGCATGGACGTGATCGACCTGGGCGTGGTGGCCACGCCGATGGTGTACTTCGGCACCCAGGTGCTGGACACCCGTTCCGGCATCATGGTCACCGGCAGCCATAACCCACCGGATTACAACGGCTTCAAGATGGTGCTGAAGGGCGAGGCCATCCACGGCGAAGCGATTACCGGCCTGTATAACGCGATTGAGGCAGGTTTGCTGCCGGCCGCGACGCCGGGCAAGTACGGCACCCACGATATCCGCGCCCAGTACCTGCAGCGCATCATCGGCGACGTGAAGATTGCGCGCCCGATCAAGATCGCGGTCGACTGCGGCAACGGCGTGGCCGGCGCCTTCGCGGGCGACCTGTATCGCGGCATGGGCTGCGAAGTGGTCGAGCTGTTCTGCGAAGTGGACGGCACTTTCCCGAACCACCACCCGGACCCGGCCCATCCTGAGAACCTGCAAGACCTGATCAAGGCGCTGCAGGATACCGATGCGGAAATCGGCCTGGCCTTCGACGGCGACGGCGACCGTCTGGGCATCGTCACCAAGGACGGCCAGATCATCTTCCCGGACCGCCAGATGATGCTGTTCGCGGAGGATGTGCTGTCGCGTAATCCCGGCGCGGAAATCCTGTACGACGTGAAGTGCACCCGCCACCTGGCGCCTTACATCGAGAAGGCCGGCGGCAAGCCGCTGATGTACAAGACCGGCCACTCGCTGGTGAAGGCCAAGCTCAAAGAAACCGGCGCACCGCTGGGCGGCGAGATGAGCGGCCATATCTTCTTCAAGGACCGCTGGTACGGCTTCGACGACGGCCTGTATGCCGGCGCGCGCATGCTGGAGATCCTGACCAGGCACGCCGACCCGTCCGCGCTGCTGAACGCACTGCCGAAGTCGGACAGCACTCCGGAACTGCACCTGCACCTGCATGAAGGCGAGAATTTCGCGCTGATGGCCAAGCTGGTGGCCGACGCCAAATTCCCTGGCAATGAGCGCATCATCGATATCGACGGCCTGCGCGTGGAGTACGCGGATGGCTTCGGCCTGGCGCGTTCGTCCAACACCACCCCGGTGATCGTGATGCGTTTCGAAGCCGAGTCGCCGGCCGCGCTGGCACGCATCCAGGGCCAGTTCCGCGACGTGATCCTGGCTGCCAAGCCTGACGCACAGCTGCCGTTCTGATGAATATCCTGCTGGTGCGCGTCTCCTCGCTGGGAGATGTGCTGCACAATATGCCCATCGTGGCTGACATCAAGCGCCACTTCCCGCATGCGAATATCGACTGGGTGGTGGAGGAGGGCTATGTCAGCCTGGTGCGCCTGAACCCGATGGTGCGCAATATCCTGCCGTGGGGCCTGCGCCGCTGGCGCAAGAGCCTGGGCAAGAAAGAGACGCGCGCCGAAATCGGCGCGTTCTTCAGCAAGCTGCGCGAAGTGGAATACGACTATGTGTTCGACACCCAGGGCCTGCTGAAGACCGGCATCATCATGGGCGCCGCGCGCGGCAAGCACAAGATCGGTCTGGCCAACGGCAGCGAAGGCTCGGGCTACGAAGGCATCTCGCGCATCTTTCACACCAAGAGCATTCCGCTGGATCCCCGCACGCACGCGGTGGCGCGCGGCCGCCTGGTGGTTGGCGCAGCGCTCGGCTTCAATGTGGATTACCCGGCCAATTTCGGCCTGCCGGAAGTGCCGGCCGGCGAGCCGCGTCCGGAGTGGATGGGCGCGGCGCCGTATGCCGTGTTCTTCCACGGCACCGCGCGCGACGCCAAGAAGTGGTCGCCGGCCAACTGGATCGAGCTCGGCAAGGCGCTGGCGCCGATGCCGGTGCTGCTGCCATGGGGCTCGGACAAGGAAAAGGCCGAAGCCGAAGCACTGGCCGCCGGCATCCCGAACGCGCGCGTGCTGCCCAAGCTGTCGATGGCCGACGCCGTCATGCTGGCGCGCCGCGCCGACCTGGCGGTGGGCGTCGATACGGGCCTGACCCATATCGCGGCAGCCTTCTCGCGCCCGGTGGTGGAAATCTACGCCGATTCGCCCCGCTGGAAGACCGAGGGCAACTGGTCGCCGCGCATCATCAACCTGGGCGATAAAGGCACGCCGCCCGGCGTGGCCGAAGTACTGGCCGCCGCCAGGAGCCTGCTCTGACCATGCGCCACTTCTATACCTTCATGTGGTGGCTGGCCTTGCCGCTGGTGCTGGGCCGCCTGTGGTGGCGCGGCCGCAAGGAGCCGGGCTACCGCGAGCACTGGGGCGAGCGTCTGGGCTTCTACGGCCCGCGCGCCGCCAACGACGAACCGATGACCCTGTGGGTGCATGCGGTATCGGTTGGCGAAACGCGCGCCGCCGAACCGCTGGTCGATGCGCTGCTGGCGAAGTACCCGCAGTCGCGCATCGTGCTGACCTGCATGACGCCGACCGGCCGCGCCACCGGCAAGAGCCTGTTCAGCAAGCATGGCGCGCGCGTGGTGCAGTCCTACCTGCCATACGACATGCCGCTGCTGGTGGGGCGTTTCATCCGCCATTTCGAGCCGCGCGTCTGCATCTTGATGGAGACGGAAGTGTGGCCCAACCTGATCCAGCAATGCCAGCGCGATAGCGTGCCGGTGGTGCTGGCCAATGCGCGCCTGAGCGAGCGTTCGCTGGGCAAGGCGCAGCGCCTGGGCAAGATGATCCGCGACGCCGCGCAAGGCATCACCCTGGTGGCGGCGCAGACCGACGCCGACGCGCTGCGCATCCGCGAACTGGGCGTGGCCAATGTCAGCGTCACCGGCAGCATCAAATTCGACGTGGTGATCCCGCAGGCGGCGCTGGCGACCGGCGCGCTGCTGCGCCAGCAGATCGGCATGCGTCCGGTATTCCTGTGCGCCAGCACGCGCGAAGGCGAGGAGGGCATGATCCTGGAGGCTTTCCAGGCATCGCGCGCCGCCTTGCCTGCGGACGTCCTGCTGCTGATCGTGCCGCGCCACCCGCAGCGCTTCGACGAAGTGGCCGCCATGGTGGCCGAACGCGGCCTGTCGCTGCAGCGCCGTTCGGCGCTGGCCGCGCCGGGCGCCGTGGTGGCGCCGGAAACCGAAGTGCTGCTGGGCGATTCGATGGGCGAGATGTTCGCCTATTACTCGGCCTGCGACGTGGCCTTCATCGGCGGCAGCCTGCAGCCGCTGGGCGGCCAGAACCTGATCGAACCGGCGGCCTTGGGCAAGCCGGTCATCGTCGGCGAGCATACTTTCAATTTCGCCCAGGCGACCGAAGACTGCTTGCAGCAGGGCGGCGCGGTACGCATCCACAACAGCGACGGCTTGATCCGGCAGGCTGCGATCCTGCTGGCCGACAGCAAATCGCGCGCCGAGATGGGTGCCCACGCGCTGACCTTTGCCAACACCCACCGCGGCGCGACCGCACGCACGATTGCACTACTTCCAGACTTGAAGTGACAAATGTCATGCGCAAGTCATGGCAATTCATTCTGGTGCGCGGGGCCCGCGCACCGGATACTGCGGTTACTGACCACAAGGAGACCGCAATGCAAACGTTCCACAAGCTGATCGTCGCCGCCAGCCTGTCCTGCGCCCTGCCGGCAATGGCTGCCGAAACCACCTTGATCAAGGACGTCCGCGTATTCGACGGACAGAAGGTGCATGCCAAGCGCAGCGTGCTGCTGGAAGGCGGCAAGATCGCCAGTGCCGATTTCAAAGGTGCGGTGCCCGCCGGCGCCAAGTTGATTGACGGCACCGGCCGCACCCTGATGCCCGGCATGATCGATTCCCACGTCCACGCCTACCGCCTGCAGGAGCTGCCGCTGCTGTTCGGCGTAACGACCCAGATCGACATGTTCATGCCGGTGACGGAAATGCAGAACGTCCAGCGCCGCATGGCAAAGGGCGAGAACCAGGCCTCCACCGACATCTTCACGGCCGGCATGCTGGCCACCGCGCCGGGCGGCCATGGCGCCGAATATGCCGTGGCGGTGTCGACCCTGACTTCGCCGGCCGAGGCGCAAGCCTGGGTCGATGCGCGTATCGCCGAAGGTTCCAACTTCATCAAGATCATCATGGAGGATGGCAGCAATATCGGTAAGCGCAAGTTCAATTCGCTCGATGCGGCCACCGTCAAATCGCTGATTGACGCCGCGCACAAGCGCGGCAAGCTGGCGGTGGTGCACATCTCCACGCTTGCAGACGCGCGCGCCGCGCTGCAAATGGGCGCCGATGGCCTGGTGCACCTGTTCAATGCCGATGCCATCAGCGACGCCGACCTGAAAGCCTTCACCAAGCTGGCACGCGAGCGCAAAGCCTTCATCATCCCGACCTTCAGCGTGATGGAAAGCCTGGCGGGCCTGCGCGCCAGGGACATCATCGAGGACAAGTCGCTGAATGCCCTGCTGGACAAAGCCATGATGGCCCCCCTGAACAACACCTACGGTGCCGAGCCGGCTCCGCAGCGCATGACGGCGCCCAACGCGATCGTGGCGGCGCTGCACAAGGCTGGCGTACCGCTGCTGGCCGGTACCGACGCGGGCAATGCGGGTACCCAGTACGGCGTGAGCATGCACCACGAAATGCTGTCCATGACCAAGGCCGGCATGACGCCGCTGGCGGTGCTGGCGTCGGCCACCTCGGTGCCGGCCAAGGCATTCAAACTGGGCCAGCGCGGCCAGGTGGCCAACGGCTTCAAGGCCGACTTGGTGCTGGTGGAAGGCGACCCGACCACCGATATCCTGGCCACGCGCCGCATCGTGGAAGTGTGGAAGGATGGCGAGCTGGTTTCGCCGGCGCGCGCCAAACAGCAGGAACTGGTGGCGCAAGAATTGAGCCGCAAGAGCGTGCCGCTGGTGCTGCCGGCCGATGGCCGTATCAGCCTGTTCACCAAAGAAAAATTGGCCAGCCCGTTCGGCACCGGCTGGATGCCTGCCAACGACTCCTTCCTGGGTGGTAAATCGACGGTGAAGGTCGAATACGCCGAAGAGGCGGCGGTGACCGTGAGCGCCAACGTGCAGGCAGGCTTCGCCTACCCGTGGGCCGGCCTGGCTTTCATTCCCGGCCACGGTCAGATGGGCGCCGCAGACCTGAGCAACGCCAAGGTGCTGCGCTTCCGCGTCAAAGGCGATGGCAAACGCTATGTGGTGGCCATCATGTCGAAGGCGGGGCAGATCCCGGTCAACGTGCCGTTCGAAGCTGGCGCCGAGTGGGCGGAAGTCAGCCTGCCGCTGGCCGGTTTCAAGGGCGTCGATGCCAGCGCGATTACAATGATTGCTTTTAATGCAGGGCCGCAGACGGGCGAGTACAAGTTCCAGCTCGCCGACGTGCGCCTGATGCCGCAATAAGGAAGCCATGTTGGAGAAGTTCAAGCGACTGCTGGCAGGACCGTTGGTGCCGCCCTTCATGGGCAAGGGACCTTATCTCTGGCTGCTGTCGCTGAACTTCCTGTTCTGGAAGTACCTGGGCGGATTGCCGTCGCCGTTCGAGGCGGCCATGCTGGCGCTGTCGCTGTTGGTGTTCCTGCCCCTGTATTTCGCAACGTTCTGGCTGTACGACCGCCGCGTGGTGCTGCTGATCGCCGGCATGTTCTGCCTGGGTGCTGCATGGGCGCCGTACAATTTCGGCGCCGGCACCTTCATCATCTTTGGCTGCGCGGCCTGCGCTGCGTTCGAAAAGTCACGCCACGGCTACCTGATGCTGGCGCTGGTGCTGGCGGCGGCGCTGGGCTTTGCCGGGGCCACCGGCCTGCCGCGCGGGTTCATCGTGTCCATCATGGCGGTGGGCGTCCCAGTCGGTATCGCCAGCATCATGGATGGCCGGCTGCGCCGTTTCAATATGCAGCTGCTGCGCAAGCAGGAGGAAGTCGAGCATATGGCCCGCATCGCAGAACGCGAACGCATTTCGCGCGACCTGCACGACCTGCTGGGCCACACGCTGTCGCTGATCGCCATCAAGGCCGAACTGGCGGGGCGCCTGCTGGAGCGCGACACCGCCGCCACCGCCAGGGAGATCAAGGATATCGAAACCACCGCCCGCCACGCGCTGGCCGAAGTGCGCAGCGCCGTCAGCGGCTATCGCCAGACCGGCTTTGTGCAGGAGCTGGCGCAGGCACGTGCCGCCCTGGCCGCTGCCGACGTGCAGCTGGAGGCAGATGTGCAGTCCTTCGCCATGCCCGCCACGGCGGAGAACGTGCTGGCGCTGGCACTGCGCGAAGCGGTCACCAATATCCTGCGCCACGCCAGCGCCACACGGTGCCAGGTCAGCGTGCGGCAGGAGGGCGGCCAGATCGTCTGCCATATCAGCGACGACGGCCGCGCTCCGGTCGACCGCGAAGCCCTGGCGCGCGGCAATGGCCTGCGTGGGATGCGCGAGCGTGTGGCTGCTGCCGGCGGGCGCCTGACCCTGAACGCCGGCAGCGGGTTGTCGCTGGAACTGTATTTGCCGATGGGAGCTGTTGCATGATCCGCGTATTGATCGCAGAAGACCAGTCGATGGTGCTGGGTGCGCTGGCCGCGCTGCTCAAGCTGGAACCCGACCTCGACGTCGTCGGCCAGGCCCGCAACGGCCAGGAAGCGCTGGCCCGGTGCGAAGAGCTGCGCCCCGACATCCTGCTGACCGACATTGAAATGCCGCTGATGACCGGCCTTGAGCTGGCCGCAGCGCTGGGTGAGCGCGGCGCCGCGACGCGCGTGGTGATCGTCACCACCTTTGCCCGCTCCGGCTACCTGCGCCGCGCCATGGCGGCCGGCGTGCGCGGCTACCTGCTGAAGGACGCCCCGTCCGAATCGCTGGCCGCCGCCATCCGCAGCGTACACGCCGGCGGCCGCGCTATCGCCCCCGAGCTGGCGCTGGAAAGCTGGAGCGGCGGCGAAGATCCATTGAGCGAACGCGAACGCCAGGTGCTGCGCCTGGCCGGCGAAGGCCGCAGCGGCGCCGAAATCGCCAGGCAACTGAGCCTGTCCGAAGGTACCGTGCGCAATTACCTGTCCGAAGCAATCAGCAAGCTCAACGCCGGCAACCGGGTGGAAGCCTTCCGCCTCGCCCGCGAAGCCGGCTGGCTTTAAGTAAATAGCGGCGGCAGTTCGGCGGCGCGTTTGCGCAGGAGCTGCTTGGCTTCCTCGTATTGCGGGTAGATGCGGCCGACGTTGGCCCAGAAGCGCGGGCTGTGGTTCATTTCGAGGATGTGCGCCAGCTCGTGCGCGGCGACGTAGTCGATCAGCGGCAGCGAGAAGTGGATCAGCTTCCAGTTCAGGCGGATGGTGCGCTGCGCCGTGCAGGAGCCCCAGCGTGTGTCGGCGGACGACAGCGAGAAGCCGGCGTACTGCACGCCCAGGCGCGCCGCGTACAGGTCCAGGCGCTGCTGGAACAGGCCTTCGGCCTGTGCCTTATACCAGTTCTTCACGCGCTCCTTGAGCAGCTGTTCGGTCGCGCCCTGCACCAAGCCCATGGAAAGCTCCATCGAGACCGGATCGAACTCGGTGCGGTTGCGCGGCGCATGGTACAGGCGCAGGGTGATTTCGCCACCCAGGTAGGGCAGCTTGGCGCCGTCGTCCCACACGATGGGAGGCTTCTCCAGCCGCGCGGCGCGGCGCTGGCGGCGCTCATCGAGCTTGGACAGGATCCAGTGCTGCTTGGCGCGGATGGCGTTGTCGATATCGGCCAGGGTGCAGCGCTTGGGCGCGGTGACATACAGGCCGGTATCGTCCACTGTAAAGCCGATCGAACGGCGGGTGGAGCGCTTCAGCACATATTCGAGGATGTATTCGCCGACAAGTAGTTGTCGCTTGTCCTGGTCGCCGGTGACGGGCGGGGAGACGGGATCGGGGCGGCGCAGTTGCACCGGAGGGCGCAGCAGGTTCACTGCCGCGGGAGCGGGAACGGGAAACGGGGACGAAGGCGCGGCCGCTGGCGGCGGCGCCTCCTGTTGCGCTTCAGCCTTTTCGGCTAGCCAGCGCTGTAGGCGTGGGGCGAAATGACGCGCATTTCTGATTCGATCCACTGTTCCACCTGTTCCATGAGTTCGTCCGGGGTCCTGCCCTCAGCCGAAATCGGTTTGCCCACCGACACCGTGATGGTGCCAGGTCGCTTGATAAAGGAATTCTTTGGCCAGCATTCGCCGGAGTTCAGCGCGATCGGTACGACGGGCGTATTGGTTTCCACCGCCAGGCGCGTGCCGCCGCTCTTGTACTTACCCTGCGAACCGACGCGCGTACGCGTCCCTTCCGGGAACATGATAATCCATTGGCCGTCTTTCAGGCGGCGCTTGCCGTGCGCAACAACAGATTTGAATGCATTCTTGCCTTGCTTGCGGTCGATCGGGATCATGCGCAGCAGTGCGATGCCCCAGCCGAAGAAGGGGATGTACAGAATTTCTTTTTTAAATACAAACACCAGCGGGCGTGGCAGATTCGCCAGCAGGAAGATGGTTTCCCACGCCGACTGGTGTTTGGACAGGATGATGGCAGGGCTGTCCGGGAAGTTCTCGTAGCCCTTGAACTGGTAGTTAATGCCGCAGATCCACTTGGCGCACCAGATCATGAAGACATTCCAGCGCGAAGTGACGTAATAGCGTTTGTTGTATGGCAGCGGCGCTGCCAGCATGCAGACTCCCGACCAAATGACGGTGGCGACCACCATCAGCAACATGAACACGAGGGAACGCAGGAACGGAACGATATTACGCAACGACAGTCTCCAGGATTATTCGGATTTCAAAATATGATCGACGGTGGCCGCCAGGTCGGGGAAGACCCGCGTACCGGGCGGCAGGCCGCCGGTGGCATTGGTCTTCTCGCCTTTGCCGGTCAACACCAGGAAGGGCACGCAGCCGCTGTTGAAGCCCGCTTGCAGGTCGCGCAGCGAGTCGCCCACGGTCGGCACGCCTTTCAGGCTGATTTCGAAGCGTTTCGAAATTTCCGTGAACATGCCGGGCTTCGGCTTGCGGCAGTCGCAATTGTCGGCCGCCGCGTGCGGGCAGAAGAAGATGGCGTCGATGTCGGCGCCAACCTGCTGCGCCAGGCGGTGCATCTTCTGGTGGATCGCGTTCAGGGTATTGATGTCGAAGTACTGGCGGGCGATGCCCGACTGGTTCGACGCAATCACCACGCGATACCCCGCCTGGTTCAGGCGGGCGATCGCTTCCAGCGAACCGGGGATGGGGATCCATTCCTCGGGGGACTTGATGAAGTCCGGCGAGTCGTGGTTGATGACCCCATCGCGGTCGAGGATGATCAGCTTTTGCAGTGCTTGCGGCATATCAGGCGGCCAGCTTGGAGATGTCCGCGACGCGGTTCATCATGCCGTGCAGGGAAGACAGCAGCGCCAGGCGGTTGTTGCGCAGCGCGATATCTTCGGCCATCACCATCACGTCGTTGAAGAAGGCGTCGACTTCTTCCTTCAGCTGCGCCAGGGTCTTCAGGGTGGCAGTGAAGTCGCCCTTGGCCCATGCCGCATCCACTTCCGGCGCTACGCGGCCCATGGCGGCGTGCAGGGCCTTCTCGGCTGCGTCCTGCAGCAGTTCGGCCTTGACGGTGGTGGCTTGCGCCAGCGCTTCTTCGTTCTTCTTCAGGATGTTGGTGATGCGCTTGTTGGCGCCGGCCAGCGAGACCGATTCCGGCAGGGCGGCGAAGGCTTGCACGGCCTCCAGGCGCTGCACGATGTCGTCCAGGCGGTCAGGGTTCTGCGCCACCACCGCTTCGATCTCGTTCACGCTGAAGCCGCGCTCGCGCAGCATGCCGCGCAAGCGGTCCATCATGAAGGCGGTGACTTCGGCGGTCGGGTCCTTGAAGTTCGGCACGGCCACGAACTGCGCGACGGCGTCGCCCAGCAGCGCCGAGATGGCCAGCGGCAGGCGCTTTTCGACCAGCATGCGCAGCACGCCCAGGGCGTGGCGGCGCAGTGCGAACGGGTCCTTGTCGCCGGTCGGCTGCAGGCCGATGGCCCAGATGCCGACCAGTGTTTCCACCTTGTCCGCCAGCGCCACGGCGGTGCCGGTGGTGGTGGACGGGAGGTTGTCGCCGGCGAAGCGCGGCTGGTAATGCTCGGAAGCGGCCAGCGCGACTTCTTCATGCTCGCCGTCGTGGCGCGCATAGTAGGTGCCCATGATGCCTTGCAGCTCAGGGAACTCGCCCACCATATCGGTCAGCAGGTCGGCCTTGGACAGGCGTGCGGCGCGCTCGGCCAGCGCCTTGTCGCCGCCGATGCGGCCCGCGATGGCGGCTGCCAGCGAGGTGACGCGCTCGGAGCGCTCGGCCTGGGTGCCCAGCTTGTTGTGGTAGACCACGTTCTTCAGCAGCGGCAGGCGCGATTCCAGCGACTTCTTCTTGTCCTGCTCGAAGAAGAACTTGGCGTCGGACAGGCGCGGGCGCACCACGCGCTCGTTGCCGCCGATGATGGCGGCCGGGGTGTCAGTCGCGATGTTCGACACGATCAGGAAGCGCGAGCGCAGCTTGCCGTTGGCGTCGGTCAGGGCGAAGTATTTCTGGTTGGTCTGCATGGTGAGGATCAGGCATTCCTGCGGCACGGCCAGGAACTCTTCCTCGAAGTGGCATTCGTACACCACGGGCCATTCGACCAGGGAGGCCACTTCTTCCAGCAGCGCTTCCGGCATCAGCACCTGGTCGGCGCCGGCCCTGGCCAGCAGCGCGGAGCGGATGGCGTCCTTGCGCGCGTCGAAGCCTGCGACGACCTTGCCCGCTTCGGCCAGGGTGGCGGCGTAGGACTCGGCGTCGGCGATGGTGACTTCGCGCTTGCCTGGTGCGGTCAGGAAGCGATGGCCTTCGGTCTTGTTGGCGGCGGTCAGGCCCAGCAGGGTCAGTGGCAGCACGGTGGCGCCATGCAGGGCGATCAGCGCGTGGGCTGGACGCACGAACTGCACGGTCTCGCCGTCCGGGCGCTGGTAGCTCATGACCTTAGGGATCGGCAGCTTGGCGATGGTTTCTTCCAGCGCGGCCTGGGCGCCCGCTTGCAGGGCGGAGCCGGCGGCCAGTTTGGTGTAGAAGAAGCTTTCGGCCTTGCCGTCCTGGGCGCGCTCCATATCGGCCACGCCGATGTGCGACAGGCCCATGGCGGCCAGCTTCTTGGTCAGCGGCGCGGTGGCGTTGCCGTCGGCGTCCAGTGCGATGGAAACCGGCAGGATCTTTTCGCGTACCTGCTTGTCCGGCGAGGTGGCGCGCACCTTGGTGATGGACACGGCCAGGCGGCGCGGGGTGGCGTAGGTGGTGGCGACGCTGTCTTCTTCCAGGAAGTCGCGCGCTTTCAGGCCGTTGACGATGCCGGTGGCGAAAGCGGCGCCCAGCTTGGACAGGGCTTTCGGCGGCAGTTCTTCGGTCAGCAGTTCGATGAGCAGGGTCTGATTCATGTTCGGTATTCTTTTATTTGGCGACCATCGGGAAGCCGAGGCGTTCGCGGGACTCGTAGTAGGCCTGGGCGACCATGCGCGACAGGTTGCGCACGCGGCCGATGTAGGCGGCGCGCTCGGTCACGGAGATGGCGCCACGGGCGTCCAGCATGTTGAAGCTGTGCGAGGCTTTCATGATCTGCTCGTAGGCCGGCAGGGTCAGTTGCAGCTCGATCAGGCGCTTGGCTTCGGATTCGTGGTTGGCGAATTGGGCGAACAGCAGTTCGGTGTTGGCGTGCTCGAAGTTGTAGGTCGACTGCTCCACTTCGTTCTGGTGGAATACGTCGCCGTACTTGAGTTGTTTTTTAACGCCGTTCTCTTCCCACTCGGTCCAGACCAGGTCGTAGACGTTTTCCACGCCTTGCAGGTACATCGCCAGGCGTTCGACGCCGTAGGTGATCTCGCCCAGCACCGGCTTGCAATCGAGGCCGCCGACTTGCTGGAAGTAGGTGAACTGGGTGACTTCCATGCCGTTCAGCCAGACTTCCCAGCCCAGGCCCCAGGCGCCCAGGGTTGGGCTTTCCCAGTCGTCTTCCACGAAGCGCACGTCGTTCTGTTTGAGGTCCAGGCCGAGCGCGGCCAGGGAACCCAGGTACAGGTCCAGGATATTTTCCGGGGCTGGCTTCAGGACCACCTGGTACTGGTAGTAGTGCTGCAGGCGGTTCGGGTTTTCGCCGTAGCGGCCGTCTTTCGGGCGGCGCGATGGCTGCACATAGGCAGCGCGCCATGGCTCAGGGCCGATTGCGCGCAGGAAGGTGCCGGTGTGGAAGGTGCCCGCGCCGACTTCCATGTCGTACGGCTGGAGCAATGCGCAGCCCTGCTTGTCCCAGTAGGTTTGCAGGGTCAGGATGATTTGTTGAAATGTCAGCATCGTGTAGAGTTGGTAGCGCCTGGGCGCGAGCGTTATCGGTTCGCTAAAACGGCTCATTTTAGCGGGTTTTGCCGCGAACCTGTAGAGTTTCGCCCGCTCTGGCGCGGGTTTGATCCATATCAAAGCCGGTGCGCCGGGCCGGAACTGCCGCGCCGCAGCATCGTCCAAGCTCCATGGACACCATCAATGCCGATTACGATGCCGTGTGGAAGCAGGTCATCGCGCGCTATATCGTTGATTTTTCATCGTTTTTCCTTGGCGAAGCGTGGGAAGGTGCGCCCATGCCAGACAGTCTTGATGCCGAGCTCGCCAAATGCAGCCGCGACGGCCGGGTCGGCGTGCGCAGGGTCGACAAGCTGCTGCGCGCCGTTGGCCCGGATGGCGGGGATTGCCTCTGGCATATCGAAGTCCAGGCGGCCAGGCAGCGCGACTTTGCGGAGCACATGCTGGTTTGCCACTATCGCCTGCACGACCAATTCCGGCTCCCGGTGCGCAGCATCGCCATCCTGGGCGACCCGAGCCCGACCTGGCGCCCAGAGCGCATTCAGCTGGCTGCGGGGCACACGACGTTTTCGCTGGCGTTCGAGTCCTTCAAATTGCGTGATTTTGAAGACCAGCTAGCTGAATTGCTTCTCACCGACAACATCTGCGCCTGGCTGGTCGTGGCGCATCTGCTTACTTTGAGCACGCGCCGGGAACTTGGTGACCGCATGCTTGTCAAAAGCAGTTTGTTAACGGGATTGCGCGCATGCGGCTGGGAAGAGCAAAAGTTTCGGGATGCGTTTGATCTGATCAACTGGATGATGGCGCTGCCGAAAGCGTTGCAGGACGAGGTCGATAAGGGAGGGCAAAAAATGGCATGGAGATATATGTTTGAAGTCGCTGCCGCAGAACGTGGGCGGAAGCTGGGCCTGGAAGAGGGTCTGGAAGCGGGCCGAGAAGAGGGGCGTGAGGAGGGGAGGCTGGCGGGGATGCGGGCCTTGCTTTGCGCGCAGCTGGCGCAGCGGTTCGGGCAGGTCAGCGATGCGGTGCGGGGACGAGTGGAGGCGGGGACGCCGGAAGATCTGCAGCGCTGGTGCCTGGCGGTGGTGACCGCCAGGTCCATTGAGGAGGTGTTTTAGCCGCGTGGCTTGCGCGACCAGAGCCAGGCGCCGGCGATGGCCAGCGCGGCGAGGGCGAGGAACAGCTTGTTCTGCAGCTTGATGTACGGCGTGTCGCCCGACATGCCTTGCACCGTTGCGCTCAGCACGCCGGCTTGGCGGAGAGGCAGCGAGTGCACAACTTCGCCGCGCGGCGAGATCACCACTGTGGCGCCGGTATTGGTAGCGCTCAGCATCGGACGCCCAGTCTCCAGCGCGCGCATTTGCGACATCTGCAAATGCTGCGGGATGGCGATCGATTCACCATACCAGGCCAGCTCCGACACGTTCAGCATCACGGTGGCGCCGGTCAGCGAGATCTGTTCCGCGATCTCTTCGCCAAACACGTTCTCGTAGCAGATATTCGGCAGTACCTTCTGGTCCTTGACCGGGAACGGCGCCTGGATCGTCGCGCCGCGGGTCTGGTCGCCGAGCGGGATCTGCATCAGGTTGGTGAACCAGCGGAAGCCGGTCGGGATGAATTCGCCGAACGGCACCAGGTGGTGCTTGTCATAGCGGTAGGTATGGGCGGCCAGCGATGGCGGCAGACCCAGCACGCTATTCGAATATTCGGGGCCATTGGTCATCGGCATGCCCAGCACGATATGGCTGCCGGTACGGCGCGCGAACTGCCCGTAGGTGTCCAGGTAGCCAGGCGGCAGCTGCGATGGGAACAGCGGCACGCCGGTCTCCGGAATCGCAATCAGGTCCGCCGGAGCGGAGGTCACCACCTGCTGGTACATGCGCAAGGTATTGCCGATATGCTGGATATCGAATTTATTCTCCAGCGCGACATTGCCCTGCACCAGGCGCACCGACAGCGGCTGGCCGGATGGCGCAGTCCACTCCACGCGGCCAAGCCCAAAGCCGCCCACCCAGATGGCGGCAACCAGCGCAATCGCCTTGTAGCGGAAGGGATGCATCAGCAGCGGCAAGGCGCCGGCGGTGACTGCGGCCAGCCAGCTGATGCCGTACACGCCGAGTAGCGGCGCATAGCCCGCCAGCGGCGAAGTATTGTGGGCATAGCCCGCCGTCACCCAGGGGAAACCAGTGAACAGCCAGCCGCGCAGCATTTCGAAAGCCGCCCAGCAAGCCGGCAGCACCAGCAGCGTGGCAGCCGGCAGCGGCAACGGCCAGCGCTTGCGCAGCCAGGCCGTAGCGCCCATGGCGCCAGCGGCGTACAGTGCCATGGCGGCGGCCAGCAGCGCGATGGAAACCGCAGCCAATGGCGCCGGCATGCCGCCAAAGCGGTGGATCGCGACGTAAAGCCAATGGAAACCAGCCGCGCACCAGCCAAAGCCGAACGCCCAGCCCACCAGCGCCGCCGCGCGCACCGAATCCGCACGCAAAGCCTGATAGGTCAGCAGGGCCAGCGCGATAATCTGCAGCGGCCACCAGCCGAACGGCGCAAACGCAAATACGCCGATCGCGCCGGTGACGGCGGCGATCAGCATGCGGCTACGGGTGGAACGGGGCGCGGCAGGCGCTTCGCCTGCCTTGGTCTTACGCCAGCGCATCAGTCCTGCTCGTCCACGGAGGCCGGCAGTTTTTCAACCGTCAGCACATGGACCTGGCGCGCATCGGCGCGCAGCACTTCGAAGCGGAAGTTGGCGATGTCGAAGGTATCGCCCTTGTGTGGCATACGGCCCAGGTGCTTGGCCACCAGGCCGCCGATGGTGTCGACATCCTCGTCGGCCAGGTCGGCATCCAGCTCTTCGTTGAACTGTTCCAGCTCGGTCAGCGCCTTGATACGCCAGCGCGGGCCGATACGGCCTTCCTTGATGGAGAGGATATTGTCTTCTTCTTCGTCGAAATCGTATTCGTCCTCGATATCGCCGACGATCTGCTCCAGCACGTCCTCGATGGTAATGAGGCCGGCCACGCCGGAATACTCATCGACCACGATGGCCATATGGTTATGGTTGGCGCGGAAGTCGCGCAGCAGCACGTTCAGGCGTTTCGATTCCGGGATGAAGATGGCCGGGCGCAGCATATCGCGCACGTCGAATTCTTCTTCCGCGTAGTAGCGCAGCAGGTCCTTGGCCAGCAGGATGCCGACTACCTTGTCGCGCTCACCTTCGATGGCAGGGAAGCGCGAGTGGGCCGTTTCCAGCACCAGCGGAATCCATTCCTCGATCGGTTTGGTAATGTCGATGACATCCATCTGCGAGCGCGGGATCATGATGTCGCGCGCCGACAGGTCCGACACCTGGAACACGCCTTCGATCATCGACAGCGCATCGGCGTCGATCAGGTTGCGTTCATGGGCGTCGTGCAGGACTTCAAGCAGCTCCGAGCGGCTCTCGGGCTCAGGGGAAATCAGGGCGGTGAGTCGCTCGAACAGCGACCGGTGTGGTTTAGCGTCATTCCTGACGCTACTAGAGTGCTCTTGCATAATTGGCATGAAAGCCGTTGTTTCGAAGTGCTATAGCATACACTAAACCGCCGCAGCCGGTCCGTTTTTGTCTGTTTGCCAACCTCGGGCGCGGCCGCGCCCGAAGGAAGCAAAGGGACGCTCGATCCAGCGCTCGCTGGCCCAGGCCAGCGGGTAGGCGATCAGCAGCGACAGCAGGCCGACCAGGATGCCGGTCGTTACCGGGTAGGCCCGGCTCGCTTCCAGGTGATTGGTCCAGGCGCCCCACAGGATGAACTGCACCGGCACGGTATACAGGTAATGGCTGAAGCTGACCCGGCCCAGCGCCTGGGCGAAACGGCCCTCCAGGAAGCGGTGCAGGCCGCTGCGCTGGCCGTGCAGCAGGCCGCCCACCAGGAAGGAGCAGCAGATTGCGGCGGTAATCACCGGTGCAATCGCACCGTGGTGGCCGGACAGCACGCGGCCAAAGACCGCCAGGAACAGCACCAGCCACCAGGCGCGCGCCGGCACCTGCTGCAACATGCCGCGCAGCGACGGCTCGGCCACCAGCATGCCGCCCATGAAGAACATGGCGTAGACGTGCATCGATGGCATGCCGAACATCAGCGGCATGTTCTGCAGCGCCTGCACGGAATACACAAAGGCCAGCAACAGCCCCGCCACGCCAAACACACCGCGCAGCAGCCAGGCGGCCAGGATCAGCGGCACCGCCAGCATTTCCGCCTGCAGCGTCGCGCTGGGGCCGTGGATCGGCGTCGAGAGCAGCAGGGCGTTATCGAGCAGGGCGCGCGCATCCCAATGCGGCAGGCCGGGAATATTGAACTGGCACAGGGCGAACATCAGCAGCAGGCATACCACCAGCGGCGGGTACAGGCGCAGCACGCGGTTGCGCGCGAAGGTCCAGGCAGTGACGAAGAAATTTCCGCCATCGCGCCGTTGCAGCGACATGCTGAGCACCGTGCCGGACAGCACGAAGAAGATCAGCACCGCCGTCTCGCCATGGAAAATGGTGAGGGCGATTTTGGCCCACAGGTTCTGGCTGTCAGCCGCCGCCTGGATCGGCTGGTACAGCACGCGGTCGATCAGCGACAGGTCATTGTGCAGGATGGCGTGGTAGATGGCGACTGCGGCGGCGGCAAAGCCGCGCAGGCCGTCCAGGGCGGGCGCACGGCTGGTCATGCGTAGGGGTCTGCGTAACCGAGGCCGGTAACGATTTCGGTTTCCAGCGCTTCCATTTCGGCCGCTTCCTCGTCGTCTTCGTGGTCGTAGCCCTGGGCGTGCAGCACGCCGTGGATCACCAGGTGGGCGGTATGTTCTTCCACGGTTTTCTTTTGCTCGGCCGCTTCGCGCTGCAGCACGTCGGTGCACAGGATGATGTCGGCGCGGGTCGGTTCGTCCTCGGCGATTTCCTCGCCTTCGTTGTAGGCGAAGGTCAGCACATTGGTGGCGTAGTCCTTGCCGCGGTAGTCGCGGTTCAGCTCCTGGCCTTCTTCCGCATCCACAAAGCGGATGGTGAATTCGGCTGGTGCGAACAGCGCCGCCTTGACCCATTTGCGGATCATGGGGCGGGTGATTTCTTCCTGCAGGCGCGGGTCGGCGTATTGGACGGAAAGGGTCAGCTTATTTTTTTCGGACATTGCGAACGGCCTTCACGGCGGCAGGTTTGACGGTTTGCAGCAGGGGCGCGACTTCGGCCGCCGCTTCCTGCGATTTTTCATAGGCGTCGACAATGCGCGCCACCAGCGGATGGCGCACCACGTCGGCGCTGGAGAACTGGCTGAAGGCGATACCGCGCACATTGCGCAGCACGTGCATGGCGTCGACCAGGCCGGACTTCTGGTGCTTCTGCAGGTCGACCTGGGTCACGTCGCCCGTCACCACGGCCTTGCTGCCAAAGCCGATACGGGTCAGGAACATCTTCATCTGTTCGACGGTGGTGTTCTGCGCCTCGTCCAGGATGACGAAGGCGTGGTTCAGCGTACGGCCGCGCATATAGGCCAGCGGGGCGATCTCGATCACCTGCTTCTCGAACATCTTCTGCGTGCGGTCGAAGCCGAGCAGGTCGTACAGCGCGTCGTACAGCGGGCGCAGGTACGGGTCAACTTTCTGCGTCAGGTCGCCCGGCAGGAAGCCCAGGCGCTCGCCCGCTTCCACCGCAGGGCGGGTCAGGATGATGCGCTTGACCGCGTCGCGCTCCAGCGCATCGACCGCGCAGGCCACCGCCAGGTAGGTCTTGCCGGTACCGGCCGGGCCGATGCCGAAGCTGATGTCGTGCTCCAGGATATTGCGCAGGTAGCGGATCTGGTGCGGCGTACGGCCGCGCAGGTCGTGGCGGCGCGTCTTCAGCTGCGGGCTGGTGATGTCCGGCTCGTGGAACGGCGGCTCTTCTTCGCCAGGGCCGAAATCGTCGGTCGCTTCGCTGGCGCGCTGCTCGACCAGGGCCAGCTGCACTTCCTCCACCGGCACCACCTTGTCGGCCACGTCGTAGAAGCGTTCCAGGATGGCGACCGCGCGTTCGGCATTGGTGCCGCTGACGATAAACTTCTCGCCGCGGCGGAAAATGGTCACGTCCAGCGCGGCGGAAATCTGGCGCAGGTTTTCATCGAGCGGGCCGCACAAATGGGCCAGGCGCGTGTTGTCCAGGGGTTCCGGGACGAAGTAGTGCGGTTGCACCGGTGTTTTTGTTTTCAAAGGTTTGCTTCTCCGCGCAGGGAGTAATCCAGGCTTTCAGTGATGCGCACATTGACCATCTGGCCGATCAGGGCTTGTGCGTTGGCGCCACCGTCGAAGTGGACGGTGCGGGTATTGCTGGCGCGGCCCTGCATTTCGTTGCCGCCGCGCTTGGACGGGCCTTCCACCAGCACCTGCATGGTCATGCCGACCATGGCGGCGCTGTGGCGCCTGGTGTTCTCGTCGAACAGCGCTTGCAGGCGCTGCAGGCGGGCCGATTTCACTTCTGCCGGCGTGTCGTCGGCCAGGTTGGCGGCCGGCGTGCCGGGGCGCTTGCTGAAGATGAAGCTGAAGCTGTTGTCGAAGTCGACGTCCTGCACCAGCTTATACATCGCGTCGAAATCCTCGTCGGTCTCGCCGGGGAAGCCGACGATGAAGTCCGATGAAATCACCACGTTCGGGCGCACCGCGCGCACCTTGCGGATGATGGACTTGTATTCCAGCGCCGTGTAGCCGCGCTTCATGGCGCCCAGGATCTTGTCCGAACCATGCTGGGCCGGCAGGTAGAGCTGGTCGGCCAGCTTGGGAATGCGCGCGTAGCAGTCGATCAGGCGCTGCGTGAATTCTTTCGGGTGGCTGGTGACGAAGCGGATCCGCTCAATGCCAGGGATCTCGGCCACGTATTCGATCAGCATGGCGAAATCGGCGATGCTGCCGTCAGCGGTCTCGCCACGGAAGGCATTCACGTTCTGGCCCAGCAGCATGACTTCCTTCACGCCCTGCGCGGCCAGGCCGGCGACTTCGGTCAGCACGTCCTCGAAGCGGCGCGACACTTCCTCGCCGCGGGTGTAAGGCACCACGCAATAGGAACAGTATTTGGAGCAGCCTTCCATGATGGAGACGTAGGCGAAAGCGCCTTCCACGCGTGCCGGCGGCAGGTGGTCGAACTTCTCGATCTCGGGGAAGCTGATGTCGATCTGCGGCTTGCCGGACTGGCGGCGCAATTCGATCATTTTCGGCAGGCGGTGCAGGGTCTGCGGGCCGAACACCACGTCCACCAGCGGCGCGCGCTTGACGATGGCTTCGCCCTCTTGCGAGGCAACGCAGCCGCCCACGCCGATCACCAGTTCAGGCTTGGCTTGCTTGAGTTTCTTGAAGGTGCCCAGGTCCGAAAACACCTTCTCCTGCGCCTTTTCGCGCACGGAGCAAGTGTTGAGGAGGATAACGTCCGCGTCTTCCGGGGTGTCGGTGCGCACCAGTCCCTCGGACGCGCCGAGCAGGTCTGCCATCTTGTCCGAGTCGTACTCGTTCATCTGGCAACCGAAGGTTTTGATAAATACTTTTTTCTGCATACCCGCAAGTTTACCGTAAATCGGCGCCCACCCCTTGAAATCAGGGCGCGCGAGGCCTAGAGTAAAAAGAGCAACTATTGCCGGAGAGACTGCCATGGCTGTCAATGGAGTAGGACCGACCACCCCGAATTTCCAGCAGGTCGACAACGCCGCCAACGAACGCCGCCTGGCTGAGCAACGCCAGCTGCGGCAGGAAGAGCAGCGTATCCGCGAACAGCAGGCCGAGCGCACCGAGCAAACTAACACCCGCCGTCAAGAAACTCAGGCGCTGGAGGCGGAGCGCGCCGCCCAGCAGCAAGACTTTCTGACCCGCCAGGACCTGTTGGCGCAAAATGCCCAGGCCAACCGCCCGACGCCGGGCACCCCAGCGCCGGGCAGCATCATTTCCGTTACCGCCTAAGGCAACGAAGTAACAATTTCCGTGAGGTTCTTTCGTGCGACACAGGAATAATGACTGTGTTGAAATGGCATTGTTGTCAAGATTTTCGCGGAATCATCGCTAAGTCTTGATGTTGAACAAGGCTCGCCTCGCAGTGCAGCATGAAAATTTGCTAACGCTGCAGGGCCCTTCCTCAACACCCCACTGTCAAGAGAGGATCATCATGGCACACCACGCTCTCGCTTCCCAGGAAAGCTACAACCCGAATCACCTGCTGGACATTCTGCTGGGCAAAATGCAATTGAAGAACGATGCTGCGCTGTCGCGCATGCTGGAAGTTGCGCCGCCCGTCATCAGCAAGATCCGCCACCACCGCTTGCCGGTCGGTGCATCCCTGCTGATCCGCATGCACGAGGTAACCGGCATGAGCATCCGCGAACTGCGCGACCTGATGGGCGACCGCCGCACCAAGTACCGCCTGTCGGACGCCCAGGGCCGCCCGAAACCAGAAGACAAGCCGGCCGGCGCCAGCACGCAGGGCGGCATGCAAGCCAGCGCCCACTGACGGCGCGCTTAAGCCAGCAGCACCATCGCGATTTCTTCGTATTGCAGTTCGGTCTCGCGGAACAGGTGCAGGCAGGTCTCTTCGCTCAGGTTGAGCGCCTGCCAGGCGACGGTGGAAACGGGCGGCACCAGGTCGTCCGGTTTCTGCACCAGGTCGAGCCCATGCACGACCGCATCCGCCACGTGGATGATGGTGGCCAGGAAGCCGGCGCCCGGCTTCTCCGGCTCATGGTGGCCGGCAATCGCCAGCCGCATCGTATCTGAAAAATTCCAATGCTCGGCGAGCGCCAGCCCGGCTTCGACATGGTCGATGCCGATCACCGCGCGCTCAGCCTCCAGCGTGTAGCAGTCCTTATCCTTCTGGTAGACAATCACTTCCGCATACAGCTCAGGGAAGCTGGACACCAGCACCAGGCGGCCGATATCGTGCAGCAGCCCGGCGGTGAACGCATAGTCCTGGTTGAAGCGCACATGGCGCGCCAGCACTTTGGCGCAGGCAGCCGTGGCGATCGAATGGCGCCAGAACGTGCGGTGGTCAAAGCCCGGGCATTGCTTGTCGGCAAAGCAGCCGGTGACCGCGGCGGCGGTAATCAGGTTGCGCGTGCTCTGGAAACCGAGAAAGGTGATCGCTTGCTGAATAGTAGTAACTTTGACCTGCAAGCCGAACAGCGATGAATTGGCCAGGCGCAGCGTCTTGGCGGTCAGGGCCTGGTCGTGTGACACCTTCTTGGCCAGCACGGCGATATCGATCTCTTCCTGATCGATGCTGTTGAGCAGTTCCATCACGACGGCCGGCAGCGAAGGCAGGTCGTCCAGGTTTTTCACCACGTCGTCATAAGTGAGCGTTGCGCTCATGCAGCCTCCTTGCCGACGCGGAAATCGGTGATCAGCTTACGCAGGGAATTGGCTGCCCAGTCTTCGCCATTGTCCGGGTCGTGGCGGCGGAACAGTACGGCAATGCGTTCCAGCTGGGCCTCGCGCTGGGCGGCGGTCTGGACCGGATCGGCCGGGGTGTCGTCGACCACGGCCAGCGATTCGACGCCATGGCCGGGCATACGTTCCAGCATCTTGTCGGTCAGCACGGTGCCGGCCGGCAGCAGGACCTGGCCTTGCTTGTCGAGCAGTTCGTCGGATAGCACCATGCCGGCTTGGACTTCAGCCAGCGGCAGGTGGCGGTAGGTGGCCGTCATTCTTTTCTTCTCCCTGGTAAGCAAGTCAGATCTTACCAAAGTGCAGCGGAGGCATCACCTCTTAAAATCTTGCCAAGCGACACTGGTTCCCGTACATTGCTATGAATTGGGGGAGGGACTTAATGTTTGGTATCCAAGGCCGGCTGACTGCACTGTTCGTGGTGATCGTCACCGTGGTGCTGGGAATTTCCGGTACTTATGCGCAGTACAGCCTGGGTCATGAATTGGAAGTGGCAAACCAGCGCCTGCGCGAGGGCGTGCTGACGCGTTTGCAAACCAGCCTGCCGTCCGCCCTGTGGGACCTGGACAAGGCCAAGGTCGACAATATCGTCGCGGCTGAAATGCTGCCACCTGAGCTGGTGGCGATCCGCGTCTACGATACCTCGGTCGGCCTGTTCTCCGGCAAGCGCCGCAAGGAAGACGGCTCCATCGTCCCCATCGAATCCGAAACGACAGTGACCGGTGCGCCGGTGGTGGCCGACCTGGCCTACCGCGACGCGGGCGCCGCCGGCAGCGCGCTCAAGCCGGTCATCGTGGGCCGCGTGGTGGTCAATTTCAGCCGCGCCCAGATCGACGCCACCCTGGCTGCCGAGGTGCGCCGCAAAGTGGTGGAAGTACTGACCCTGGACCTGATCCTGGTGGTGGCGTTGGCGCTATCGCTGCGCATCGTGTTCGACCCGCTCAAGAAACTGCGCGACGGTCTGTTTGAACTGGCGACGCGCGGCACGGAGGAAGTGGAAGAGCTGCCGGAAAAACGCAGCGATGAACTGGGCGATGTGATCCGCGGCTTCAATGCCATCCAGCGCAAGGTTAAGTCGATTCTCAAACGCACCCGCGAGGCGGAGGACCAGGCGCGCCGCTCGGCGCAGGAAACCGCGCAAGCGCTGGACGACTTGCAGCGCACCCAGGAATCGCTGCTGCAGGCGGAACGGCTGGCGTCGCTGGGCTCGCTGGTGGCGGGTGTCGCGCACGAAATCAATACGCCGGTCGGCATTGCCCTGACCAGCGCCTCGGTGCTGATGGATGCCACCACGGCGGTCGATGAGTCGATGAAGTCGGGCCAGGTCAAGAAATCGGAAATCCAGAAATACATCGAGACGGCGGGCGAAAGCGCGCGCCTGATCATGAACAATGCCTACCGCGCCGCGCACCTGATCCACAGTTTCAAGCAGATCGCGGTCGACCAGGTCAGCGAAGCGCGCCGCCGCTTCGAGCTGAAAGAGTACATCGGCGAGGTGGTGTCCAGCCTGCAGCCCAAGCTGAAGAAGACCCGCATCGTGGTGGAGATCAACTGCCCCGACGACATCATGCTCGACAGCTATCCGGGCGCGCTGGCGCAGGTCATCACCAACCTCACGCTGAACTGCGTGGAGCACGCCTTCGAACCGGATGGTGCGGGCAATATCAATATCAATGTGATCCCCGATGGCGAGATGATCGAGATGCAGGTGGTCGACAACGGCAAGGGCATTGCGCCCGATATGCTGGACAAGGTGTTCGACCCCTTCGTCACCACCCGCCGCGGCCAGGGCGGCACCGGACTGGGCCTGAACATTGTCTTCAACCTGATCGTCAAGCAGTTCGGCGGCACCATTTCCGTCACCAGCACGCAGGGGAAAGGCGCCAGCTTCGTGCTGCGTATCCCGCGTGAAACGCCGTCCGAGCACGGCGACGACAAGCATCCGGACGCCCCCCTGCATACCCCAGCTGCGAGCTGAGCGCCGCCACCCCTGCTTCTGCAGCATACTGGCGCCATGCAGGGAGAAGATTTTATGGGTAAGCGGCGTCTGATCGCTTTGCTGCGCGGCATCAATGTCGGACGCGCCAAGCGCGTCGCGATGGCCGATTTGCGCAAGGTGCTGAGTGAGATGGGGTACAGCGGCGTGCGTACGCTGCTCAACAGCGGTAATGTGGTGTTCGATTGCAACTCGGCCGATGCGGCCAGCAGTGCGGCGCGCATCGAGGATGCCCTGGTGCTGAAGCTGGGTGTGCCGGCCAAGGTGACCGTGCTGGATGCGGCCCGGTTGGCCGAAATCGTCGAGCAAAACAGCCTGGAGGCGGTAGCCAGCGACCATTCGCGCCTGGTGGTGGCCGTTCTCAATAATCCGGATGAAGACCGCAGCAAACTGGAGCCGCTCGCCAGCCAGAGCTGGCAGCCGGAGGCTTTTGCGTTGGGCCGCCACGCTGCCTATATCTGGTGTCCGAACGGGGTGCTGGCCAGCCACGCGGCAGCCGCGATGGGCAGGGCGCTGGGCGATGGCGTCACCTCGCGCAACTGGAGTACGATCAGCAAACTGCACGCCCTGGCGTGTACATAGTTGGAAATTCGCGACTATTGCCTCGCCGCCCTTGGCGCGGCGCGCCTTGAGCGTCTAGAATCGGTTGTTCGCAATTTTGTCAGAGAAGCAATGAAAATGAGTGATACGCTACGCGGCGCCCTGATTCTTGGCGCCGTGGTTGTAGCCCTGGTGATTGGCGGTTTCGCCGTGTCCGACAATGGCTGGCAGAAAGTCAGCTGCGTTGGCCGCGCCATTGTCGGTGGTGTGTCGCTCACCAGTATCCACAGTGTCTGCGGCTTTTAATTCAGCCGCCCCGGGCGCGCCGCTCGGTCACTGACTCCAGACCTACTCCCCAGTTGTCGGTTTCCACCTCGTCGATGATGACGAAGGTGGTGGCCGGGTCTTTGTCCAGCACCTCCTGCAGCATGCGCGTGGTGCGGGCGATCAGCTCCTTCTTCTGCTGCGTGGTCGGGCCGCCGCGTTCGCGGGTTACCTTGATGTTCACGTAGGGCATGGCAGCCTCCTTACCAGTTGCCGGCGGCAGCGCCGTCGTCGACCGTCAGCACGTGGCCAGAGATGAATTTCGATTCGGTCAGGTATAGCACCGCATCGGCGATATCCTCCGCCGAACCCAGGCGATGGGTCGGCACCAGGCCCTTCAGGAATTCCTGAGTCCCGTCATCCTTGCTGTGCATCGGCGTGCTGATGATGCCCGGCGCCACTGCATTGACCTTGATGTTCTTGCTGGCGACTTCCAGCGCCAACGCCTGGGTGGCCATATTCAGGCCGCCCTTGATCAGCACCGGCAGCAGGGCGGTGGCTTTCGGCGGCGTCACGCCGAGGCTGGCGGTGATGTTGACGATATGGCCGCCGCCGTTTGCTTCCATATGGCGCACCGCTTCCTGCGCCGGGAACAGGAATCCCTTCAGGTTGGTCGACACCAGGGCATCCGTGTCGGCCTCGGTGTAATCGACGGCAGGCTTGGCGATGAAAATGCCGGCGTTATTGACCAGCACATCGACCTTGCCGAAGCGCGCCTTGGCTTGCGCGAACAGCGCCTTGGCGGTGTCCGGGGCCGCGATATCGCCGGCCACCGGCAGGAAGTTGGCCGGATTGCCCAACTGGGCGGCGGCGGTTTGCAGGCGGTCCATGGTGCGGGCATTGCCGACCACGTTGTAGCCGCGTGCCAGGTAGGCTTTGGCGATGGCGAAGCCCAGGCCGCTCGAGGCGCCGGTGACGATCACAGTTTTAGTCATTTCGAACTCCATGGTTCAGTTAAGGTGAGTCCACTATACTTATGACGTAGAAGTTGATAAATTGGGTTTTGAGCAAATAACTTGATACATGGGGTAATGAATGCAGCGGCATTTTGACGATATGCAGCTGGGCAGCATCGAGTTGTTCGTGCTGGCGGGGGAGCAGGGCAGTTTTACCGCAGCGGCCAATATGGCGGGCGTCACGCCGGCGGCCGTGAGCCGCTCGATATCGCGCCTGGAGGAGCGGCTGGGCGTACGCCTGTTCGTGCGCACCACGCGCCAGATCCGCCTGACCGACAGCGGCCGGGCGTATTTCGAGCAATGCCGCCAGGCCTTGTCGCAGCTGGTGGAAGCGGAACGCGAGGTGACCGGCCAGCAGTCGGCGCCGGCCGGCAAGCTGCGCATCAGCGCGCCCACGCCCTATGCGCATTACCGCCTGCTGGAGCAGGTGGCGGCGTTCCGCCAGCGCTACCCCGAGGTGCAGGTCGAAGTCCATATCAGCAACCGCAATATCGATTTCGCCGAAGAGGGCTATGACCTGGCCGTGCGCGGGCGCCTGCCGCAGGATTCAAGCCTGATCGCGCGCAAGCTGGAAGACGCGGCGCTGGTGCTGGTGGCCTCGCCCGCCTACCTGAAACGGCGCGGCACGCCCAAGGCCATCGACGAACTGGCGCAGCATGACTGCATCTACTTCGAACTTCCCAGCACGGGGCGGCTGGTGCCGTGGACCTTCCGCATCGACGGCGATATACGCGAGCTGGCGACCAGCGAGGCCGTGGTGTGCGCCGACGATTTCCTGGGCCTGAACACCATGGCCTTGCATGGCGGCGGCATCGCGCACACCTACCGCTTTACCGTGGAACGCGAACTGGCCAGCGGCGCGCTGGTGGAAGTGCTGCCGCAATACAGCGGCTGCACGCGCCCGTTCTACCTGATCTACCCGCACGCCCGCCACCTGCCGCTGCGCGTACGCAGCTTCGTCGACGCCCTGTTAGACTAGGCGTTTTCGAGGATTGTAATCGATGAAAGCAAACAAAGTCGCACTGATGCTGGCCTGCCTGGCGCTGGCCGCCTGCAGTAGCAGCAAGAAAACCGTGGAATACACCGGCCCGGCCACCGCCTCCAACCCGCAAGTGCTGTTACTGGGCGAAGTCCATGACAATAAGGACGGCCACAAGCTGCGCTTCGAAGACCTGCAGCGCCGGGTGGAAGCGGGTTGGCGCCCAGCCATCGCGATGGAGCAGTTCGACCGCGAAACGCAGGGCCTGCTGGACGACGCGCAAAAAGGCTGCCTGGACGCCTCCTGCGTGATCAAGGTGATGAACGGCAAGCGCTGGGAATGGCAGTACTACCACCCGGTGATCCAGCTGGCGCTGACCCACCAGCTGCCGCTGATTGCCGCCAACCTGTCGCGCAACGACGCCTCCAAGGTGGTGCGCGACGGCGTCGCCTCCAGCTTCGATGCCGCCACTGTCGCTGCCTACAAGCTGAAAGACCCGCTGCCCGCAGACCTGCGCCGCGGCCAGGAGAAGGCGATTCAGGAAGGCCACTGCAATATGGTGTCCGAGATGATGCTGCCCGGGATGGTCGATGCCCAGGTGGCGCGCGACATCTGGATGGCCAAGCTGATCCGCGCCCAGCAGCCGCGCGACGTGGTGCTTATCGCCGGCAATGGGCACGTGCGCAAAGACATTGGCGTGCCGCGTTGGCTGAATGCTATTGAACCCAAGCTGACTGTCCGCACCATAGGCTTTGTCGAGCCGGATGGCCTGCAAGGCAGCTATGACGAAATCCGCAAGATCCCCGTGCAAAAGCGCACAGACCCTTGCGCAAAATTCAAGTAAACTATCGGCCCTGCCGACCCCCAATACAAACAGGAGCAAAGAATGCAGATCGCAGGTGAAATGCTGATTGGACAAACCGCCTTCAAAGGCAGCGCCGGCCAGATGAAGGCGACCGACCCGGCCCGCAATATCGAGATCGAGCCGGCATTCGGCATGGCCACCGCCGCCGACCTGCAGCGCGCCTGCGAACTGGCCGCGCAAGCATTCGACTCCTACCGCGAAACCACGCTGGAAAAGCGCGCGCAATTCCTGGAGCAAGTGGCGCAGAACATCATCGACATCGGCCCGCAGCTGATCGAGCGCGCCATGCAGGAGTCCGGCCTGCCGCAAGCCCGCCTGGAAGGTGAGCGCGGCCGCACCGTCAACCAGCTGCGCCTGTTCGCCGGCGTGGTGCGCGACGGCCTGTTCCTGGGTGCCACCCTGGACTCCGCGCTGCCAGAGCGCGTGCCGCCGCGCGCCGACCTGCGCATGCGCAAGATCGGCGTCGGCCCGGTAGCCGTCTTCGGCGCCTCCAACTTCCCGCTGGCGTTCTCGGTGGCTGGCGGTGATACCGCCTCCGCACTGGCTGCCGGCTGCCCGGTGGTGGTGAAGGCGCACCCTGCGCACCTCGGCACCTCCGAACTGGTGGGCAAGGCGATCCAGAAAGCGGTGAAAGACTGCGGCCTGCACGAAGGCGTGTTCTCGCTGGTGATTGGCGATGTGCAGATCGGCGGCGACCTGGTGGCGCATCCCGCCATCAAGGCGGTGGGCTTCACCGGCTCGCGCGGCGGCGGCCTGGCCCTGGTGCGCATCGCCCAGGCGCGCAAGGAACCGATCCCTGTGTATGCCGAGATGGCCTCGATCAATCCGGTATTCCTGCTGCCGGGCGCACTGAAGACCGGCGCCGCCCGCATCGCGCAAGGCTTCGCCGATTCCCTGACCATGGGCTCCGGCCAGTTCTGCACCAACCCGGGCCTGCTGATCGGTATTGAAGGTCCTGAGCTGAACGAATTCGCCGCCGCCGCTGCCGCAGCCGTGCAGGCCAAGCCTTCGACCACCATGCTGACCCCTGGCATCCATAAATCGTACGAAGCGGGCGTCGGCAAGCTGTCCGCGCTCGATAAGGTGGAACTGCTGGCGCAAGGCGGCGCAGGCAGCACCGCATGCGCCGCGCAGCCGCACCTGTACAGCACGGACGTCGACACCTTCCTCTCCACGCCAGCGCTGGAAGACGAGAACTTCGGCCCCAGCTCGGTATTGGTACGCTGCCGCGATGCCGCTGACCTGCGCCGCATCGCCGAGCATGTGGAAGGCCAGCTGACCTCCACCGTGCACGCCACCGCCGATGACCGCGAGATCGCTGCCGGCCTGCTGCCTACCCTGGAGCGCAAGGCCGGCCGCATCCTGTTCAACGGCTTCCCGACCGGTGTAGAGGTGGCGCACGCCATGGTGCACGGCGGCCCGTTCCCGTCCACCTCCGACCCGCGTTCGACCTCGGTCGGCGCCACCGCCATCGACCGCTTCCTGCGTCCGGTGTGCTACCAGGACGCGCCGGAATGGGCGCTGCCTTCGACCCTGGCCAACGGCAACCCGCAGAACGTGCCGCGCGTAGTGGATGGCAAGATCCAGCCGGGCGCGTAAGCCCGGTCGATCGTGATAAGGTGAGCCGCATGATGGAAACTGTCTACAAAGCAGAGCAGCCCACCCGGGCTGACATCGATGCGCTCACCGGGCCGGCGGTGCTGGAATTCGGCACCAACTGGTGCGGCTACTGCCGCGGCGCCCAGCCGGCCATTGCGGAGGCGTACCGCGAGTACGCCAACATCCCGCACTTCAAAGTCGAGGACGGGCCCGGCCGCCTGCTGGGCCGCGCCTTCCGCATCAAACTGTGGCCGACCGTGGTCTTCCTGAAAGACGGCAAGGAAGTCGCCCGCGTCGTGCGCCCGGAAGACGCCGACGAACTGCGTGAAGGCTTCGCCCAGATCGCCGGCGCCTAAGCCGGCAGCAGCAGCGCCACCACCTGGTCCCGGTTCGCCAGCACAAAGGCGCGGAACTGCGGCTCCTTCACCGCCAGCCTGACCACGCCTGGCAGCAAGGTATAACAAACATCCGCCACCGACTCGATGGCGCGCTCATTGCGCAGTGCCGCCGCCAGGGCGGCCTCGCCACCCAGCTTGCTGACTATCGTTTCGCGATGCTCGGCCACGATGCGGGCCATTGGGCTCATCAGGTCTGCCATGCCTGCCTCCTCGGTGTGGAAGGCCAGTGTAGGCGCGGCACATAGTGCGGGTACTGAGCAATCTCAAACTGCTTGTCGAAAAAATTTACATTCCCCCCGTGGTGGCAGAAAAACCTCAATGAATTCAATGCTGGCACAGTTGATGCTGTGAACGTTTGGGCAGGAAATCGTCCTGTTCATGCGAGGAGGTCCCATGAAACTGCCAATTGCTTCCGCATTCCTGGCGGCATTGTTGACTGCCACTTCTGCCGGGGCGGGCATCATCACGTTTGAGGCCGCAGGCAGCAATGCCGCAGCGATTACCCCGACACGCGATGCCTTCCGGGTTGCCGTAGGAGGCGGAGCAGTGGCCGGCGCCAACGGCTCGTTCGGCGGACTGCGCCGCGAAATCAATTGGGACGGCGTGCCGGACATCTTTGCCGACCCCAATCTTTTGCCGGGCAACTTCTTCAACGTCAATTCGCCACGCGGCGTGGTGTTCAGCACCCCGGGCACTGGATTCCTTGTCAGCGCCAATGCGGGCGGTGTGGCGCCACCCCTATTCGGCTTCCCCAACGACTTCCAGACATTCAGCCCGCAGCGCCTGTTCACCGCGATCAATAGCAATATCACGGACGTGACCTTCTTTGACCCCGGCACGGCGACAGCCGCCACGACCTCCGCCTTCGCCGCGGTCTTCGTCGACGTGGAAGTCGCCTCCCTGACCAAGCTTGAATTTTTCGACGAGTTCGGAGCGTTGCTCTATGCCCGCAATGTGCTGGTCGGAGGAAACCAGGGCTTAAGCTTCTTGGGCGGGGTCGCCGATGCCGGCGAGAGGATAGGGCGGGTCCGGATAACAGCTGGCCTGAACACCATCCTCGCCAACGGTGTGCTCGGCAACCCAAATGACGACGTGGTGGTGATGGACGATTTCCTGTACGCGGAACCGCTGGCAAGTACCAGCGTCCCCGAACCCGCAACCGTCGCGCTGTTCGCCCTCGGCCTGGTTGGCTGCTTCGCCAGCCTGCGCCGCCGCCCGCGCTAAAATCCGGCTGGAAAACAAAAAAGCCTGAACCGTTTCCGGATCAGGCTTTCTTGAGAATCTTGGTGGTGATAGGTGGACTTGAACCACCGACCCTAGCATTATGAATGCTATGCTCTAACCAACTGAGCTATATCACCGCGGTCGTACATTGTAGCTTAATTTGGTGGTGATAGGTGGACTTGAACCACCGACCCTAGCATTATGAATGCTATGCTCTAACCAACTGAGCTATATCACCGCAAGGCCAGCATTATCGGTGCTGGTGGGGCATCTGTCAAGAATTGTTTAGGCCGTGGCTATTTTTGCAAGCACCAGTTGCTGCAGCTTTTGCGCCGCGTCCGGGGCGCAGCAATCGACCACGATCCGCTCCGGCATCGAGCGCAGCCAGGTTAGCTGGCGCTTACATAGCTGGCGGGTGGCGATGATGCCGGTTTCGCGCATGGCGGCGTAATCGATGCTGCCGTCCAGGTACTCCCAGGCCTGGCGGTAGCCCACGCAGCGGATCGACGGCAGGCCAAGATGCAGGTCGCCACGGGCGCGCAAGGCTTTCACTTCTTCCAGGAAGCCGGAATCCAGCATGATGTCGAAACGGCGTGCGATGCGTTCGTGCAGCCAGGCGCGGTCGGATGGTTCGAGCGCGTAGGACACCAGCTCGAACGGCAGTTCTTCCTTCTCGCGCTGGGCCAGCAGCTCGGACATCGGCTTGCCGGACAGGGCGTGGATTTCCAGTGCGCGCTGGATGCGCTGGGAGTCGTTGGGCTTGAGGCGGGCGGCGGTTTCCGGATCGACGGCAGCCAGGCGCTTATGCATGGCGGGCCAGCCGATACGGGCGGCTTCCTCGTCCAGCTGCGCGCGCAGGGCGGCATCGGCGCCGGGCAGGTCGTCCAGGCCGTCGGCCAGGCCTTTGTAGTACAGCATGGTGCCGCCCACCAGCAAAGGCACTTTGCCGCGCGCGCTGATTTCTTCGACCAGGCGCAGGGTATCGGTGCGGAACTGGGCCACCGAGTAGGAGTCCAGCGGGTCGATGATGTCGATCAGGTGGTGCGGGACGGCGTCCAGCTCTTCGCGGGTCGGCTTGGCGGTGCCGATATCCATGCCGCGATACACCAGGGCCGAATCGACGGAGATGATCTCGCACGGCACATGCTGGGCGATGGCCAGCGCGGAGGCGGTTTTGCCGGAGGCGGTCGGCCCCATGATGGCGACCGCCAGCGGGCGCTTGGTGGACTGCTTCATCACTTACTGGCCGCGCAGGAAGAGTTTATCCAGCGCGCTGATGTCGATCTGCACCCAGGTCGGGCGGCCGTGGTTGCACTGGTCGGCGCGTTCGGTCGCTTCCATGTGGCGCAGCAGGGCGTTCATTTCCGGCACCGCCAGGATGCGGTTGGCGCGCACGGCGGTGTGGCAGGCCAGGGTGCCCAGCAGCTCGTTGCGGCGCTCGATCAGCACGCGCGAGCCGCCGTATTCGCGCACGTCGCGGATCACGTCGCGCGCCAGGGTCTGGGCGTCGGCGTTTTTCAGCAGGGCCGGGACGGCGCGCACGGCCAGCGTGGTCGGCGACATCACGGCAATGTCAAAGCCGAGCGTTTTCAGGGTGTCGCCGTGTTCCTGCACGGTGCCGACTTCCACCGCATCGGCGTAGAAGGTGACGGGGATCAGCAGGTTTTGCACCGACATCTCGGTACCGTCGATCTGGGCGTCGAGCGCGTTTTTCAGCTGCTCGTACAGGATGCGTTCGTGCGCTGCGTGCATGTCGACCAGCACCAGGCCTTTGCTGTTCTGGGCCAGGATGTAGATACCGTGCAGCTGCGCCAGGGCGAAGCCGAGGGGGAATTCTTCGCCGGCCAATTGCGCCGAGCTGGCGGCGATCGGCGCGGCTTGCGGCAGCGCGTAGTCGGAAGAAGCGCGGAAGCCGTTGCCGCCGTCGGCTGCGGAGGCGCCGTTGCCGGCCGAGCTATCGCGTGCATCGGGCGCCCACAGCGCGCCATAGCGTTCGGTGCTTTGCGCCACGCCGCCGCCCGCACTGCCGGCGCCGAATGGCGATGGCGAGAACGTCGGGCGATATTCAGGATTCAGGATGGAGCCGAAGCTGGTCTGCTGCTGCGGGCGCCATACGGGGCCGGTGGCATTCAGGTTGTCGGCTGCCGGCAGCGGCGACGGCACGCTGCCGTGCGAGGTGGCCGAGGTGGCGGCCAGCGCGCGCTGCACTGCATGGAACACAAACTGGTGCACTGCGCGGCCATCGCGGAAGCGCACTTCGATCTTGGACGGGTGCACGTTCACGTCCACCAGCGCCGGGTCGAGGTCGAGCGCCAGCACGTAGGACGGATAGCGGTCGCCGTGCAGCACGTCTTCATACGCCGCGCGCACCGCATGCACCAGCAGCTTGTCGCGCACGAAGCGGCCGTTGACGTAGAAGTACTGGCTGTCGGCGCGGCCTTTGGAGGCGGTCGGCAGGCCGGCGAAGCCGTGGATGCGCAGTACGCCGGAGCCTTCGTCCAATGCCAGGCGCGCTTCCTCGAAATTGCTGCCCAGGATCTGCGCGCTGCGCTTGGCCATATCGCTGACCATCCAATGGTCGACGGTCTTGCCGTTGTGGCTCAGGGTGAAGGACACGTCCGGGCGGGCCAGGGCGATGCGGCGTACCACCTCCGCGCAGTGGCCGAATTCGGTCTGCTCGGATTTCAGGAACTTGCGGCGCGCCGGGGTGTTGAAGTACAGGTCGCGCACATCGATGGTGGTGCCGGGGGCGCCGGAGGAGGGCACCACGGTGCCTTCATGCGAGCCTTGCAGCTCCCAGGCATGGGCGCCGTCGGCGGTACGGGAAGTCAGGGTGACGGCGGCCACGGAGGCGATCGAGGCCAGCGCCTCGCCGCGGAAACCGAGGGTGCCGACGTTTTCCAGGTCGTCCAGCGAGGCGATTTTCGAGGTCGCATGGCGCGCCAGGGCCAGCGGCATCTGGTCGGGCGGGATGCCCTTGCCGTTGTCAGTAATGCAAATGCGTTTGACGCCGCCTTCCTCCAGCCGCACCGTGATCTGGGTCGAACCGGCATCCAGCGCGTTTTCCAGCAGCTCCTTGACGACGGCGGAAGGACGTTCCACCACCTCGCCGGCGGCGATCTGGGAAATCAACTGGTCTGGGAGGGCCCGGATCGGGCGAGGTGGGGTTGGGGCGTTCATTGCCACATTATAATAAATGTCCACTTCGGGGTCAGGAACGAATGTGGACAATTATTGGTAATGTGCATTAATTGTCCACATTCGTTCCTGACCCCAAAGTGGACAAAAATTGCGTTACTTCACTTCGCGGACCGGGATCGGGACGTTGCACAGGTCAACGTGGCCGGCGGCGTATTTGGTCCATGGGCCGCCGCGGTTGCGCTGGGCTTCCACCACGGACTTGAAGCTGGCCGATTCGGTGCGCATGATTTCGAACTTGGTGCGCTCGGCTTCCGGCACGTCGGCCATCAGCTTGACCGATTTGATCGGCACGTACTGTTCTTCTTTCTCATACATGCCCATCGGCGCCGGGCCGCGCGGCAGCACGGACAACAGCGGCATGCCGCTCACAATGCGTCCCACTACGGTGATATTGCGGTCCAGGTGGCGCGGCGAGTTGCCGATCACCGCGTACAGGGTGCCGCCGTTGCCGCTGTCGGACTCATTGCCGCGCGCTACGCCCACCATGCCGTAGCAGTGCGCCAGCCAGGTCTGGCCCGATTTCGGGTCGCGCGCTGCCGGGAAGCCGTTCGAGTGGCCCACCTGCGGCGCGTAGCCGTCCTTGTCGGGGATGCGGGTGAACTGGGTGTCGTTCTTCATCGGCACCGTGAATTCCTGCTCCAGCTTGGCCTTGGCAGTGCCCAGCTCCTTCGGCTTGTTGTCGCGCGGGTCGCCCCACTGCACCACCCAGTTATCCTGCGAGCGGTAGATCCACAGGCCGTCCCAGTAGCCTTCCTTGGCCATGGTGCGGATATTGGCGGCGTGGTTCGGCGCAAAGGCCGGCGCCAGTTCAATGATCACGCGGCCCGAAGGCAGGTCCATGTAGAGGGTGTTGGCCGGGTCCAGCTGGCGCCATTCGGTCGGCTTGGAGGCTTTGACGATGTCGCCGACGGTCGGCTTGGGTGGCAATTCCTTGGTAGGGGCGGCCACGGCTGCCAGGGGCAGGGCCAAAGCCAGTACGGCAGGCAAACAGGACTTCACTAGTGTCTCCTTTGTGGGGTTTCTAAGCCGGTTCTAAGTTGCCGGGCAATTTTAGCCTGTAAGATGGACAGTTTGGTATGATTCCCGCCGCAACCTTTTGGGATAAATAATGGATTTCGTTCAATTGCTGGACATGCTGGTCCACGTAGACCGTGCGATGGGCACCCTGATCGCGCAGTACGGTGTATATGTCTATGCACTGCTGTTTGCCATCGTCTTCTGCGAGACCGGCCTGGTCGTGCTGTTCTTCTTCCCCGGCGATACGCTGCTGTTCATCGCGGGTGCCTTCTGCGCCACCGGCGAGATGAACCTGGGACTGCTGATGTTCCTGCTTTCGACTGCCGCAATTTTGGGCAATACCACCAATTACTGGATCGGCGAGGCCATCGGCCAGCGGGTCTATACGCAGAACTACCGCTGGATCAACAAGGATGCACTGAACCGCACCCACGAATTCTTCGAGAAGCACGGCGGCAAAACCATCATCCTGGCGCGCTTCGTGCCGGTGGTGCGTACCTTTGCGCCGTTCGTGGCGGGCGTGTCGGACATGACGCATGCGCGCTTCCAGCTGTTCAACGTGATCGGGGCCCTGGCCTGGGTCGTGTCGCTGTGCGTGGCTGGATACATCTTTGGCAACCATCCGTTTGTGCAGAAGCACCTGACCGCCATCGTGCTGGCCGGTATCAGCGCAGCCCTGGTGCCGATGGCGCTGGGCGGTGCCTGGAAGCTGACGCGCCGAGTGTTGAAACGTTAAGCCGCACTCAAGTTTTCCCACAGCGCAACCGTTAACCGGAGAAACAGTTCTCTCCTCCGGATTAACATGCGTAACTTGATCGCCTTGTCGGCCTGCTGCCTCGTTATAGGGACGGCAGGCGCCGCCGATCCTCCGCCTTCCAAAGGCGTGCCCAATATTCGCCCGAACCTGGCGGCAGCTGCTGCCGCGGACAAGGCGAATATGGAGCAGGGCGCCAAGCCGGCTGAAAAGCCTAAATACGTCCCGCCAGTCCGCAAGAACGCCAACGCGCAGCGTGAGGAAGAGGCGCGCGCCGAGGCCGAACTGTCCGAGAAAATCGCCCAGCGCCTGGCAGAAATGCGCGCCAACCAGGCGGCCCGCATTGCCGCTGCCGAAAAGGCGCGCAAGCAGCAGGCTGCCAAGACCGCCGCAGCGGCAGCTGCGGCCAAGGCGCCGCCGCCGCGCGTGTATGGCACCCATTGGACTTATGAGGGCGAATTCGGCCCGGCCAACTGGCACAAGATCAATTCCGACTGGGCAAAGTGCTCGACCGGCAACCGCCAGTCGCCGATCGATATCCGCGATGGCATGAAGGTGGACCTGGAGCAGATCGCCTTCGACTACCGTCCTTCCGGCTTCAGCGTGACCGACAACGGCCACACCGTGCAGGTGGCGGTCGGCCCCGGCAACTACCTGAGCGTGGCGGGCCGCACTTTCGAGCTGCAGCAGTTCCACTTCCATCGCCCGGCCGAGGAGCGCATCAACGGCAAGGGTTTCGAGATGGTGGTGCACCTGGTGCACAAGGATGTGGAAGGCAAGCTGGCGGTGCTGGCGCTGCTGCTGGAGCGCGGCAAGCCGCAGCCGACCATCCAGACCGTGTGGAACAACCTGCCGCTGGAGAAGGGCGATACGGCCACGCCGTCCATCGTACTGGACCCGAACGACCTGCTGCCGCAGCGCCGCGATTACTACACCTTTATGGGGTCGCTGACCACGCCGCCGTGCACCGAGGGCGTGCTGTGGCTGGTGATGAAGGAGCCGGTGCAGGCCTCCCCATCGCAAATGGCTTTGTTCAGCCGCCTCTATCCATTCAATGCGCGCCCGGTGCAGGCCGGCGGCGGCCGCATGATCAAGGAATCAAACTGATGGTGTGAAGGCCGGTCCATTCGGCGCCGGCCGCCAGCACCTGCTTGTCCACGCGGGCAGGCTCAATGCAGACGAAGCGGCGGTAGTCGTTGTCGTCCATGTCGGCGGTGGCTGCTGCGCCTTCCGCGCCCGGATTCCAAACCACCCATTCCGAGAAGCCTTGCTGCTCCAGCTGCAGCGTGCCGGCGCCCGTCTGCAGGCGCAGTTGCGGGGTGGCGGGGCGGATGTCGTCCAGCGCGCCGCTGAAGGGCATGCCGTCCAGCGCGGCCTGGTCGAATTCCTTTACGGCGAAGTAGGTGTGCAGGGCGCCGGCCCAGCTGAAGTCCTGCGGGCCGGTATTGCGCACGGTGTAGCGCATGGTGAGCGCGTCGCCTTTCAGTTCGAAGCGCAGGCGCAGTTCAAAGGCGCGCGGCCAGGATTGGAAGTGGTTGCGCGGCAGGTCGGTCTGGGCCAGTACCAGCTCGGCCCAGTCGTTGCCTTGCTCGGCCAGGCGCCAGGTGGCGGTGCGGGCGAAACCGTGGCGCAGGCCGTCGCCGCGCGTGGCGAACTGGGGGAAGATGACCGGCACGCCGCCGCGGATCGCGGCGCTGCCGTCGAGCTTTGAACGCTGGCTGAGGAACAGGCGCTCCTTGCCGTCCGCAGTTTTCCACGACATCAGGTGAGCACCGAACAATGAGATGGTGGCTGCGGCGCCTTGCGGGGTGGAGATGCGGACTTCGTTCATACGCTTTCCTCAGGTGAGCCGGTTCTTGGCGAGCGGCGGGTTTTTGGCGAAGTAGCGCCGGATGCCTTTGACAATGGCGTCGGCGATCTTGTCCTGGTACTCATTATCCATCAGGCGCGCTTCTTCCTCCGGGTTGGAGATGAAGGCGGTCTCGATCAGGATCGAGGGGATGTCGGGCGCTTTCAGCACGGCGAAGCCGGCTTGTTCGACCGAACCTTTGTGCAGCTTGTTGATGCCGCCGATTTCACCCAGCACCGCTTTGCCGACTTTCATGCTGTCGTTGATCTGGGCGGTGGTGGAGAGGTCGAACAGTACGCTGGCCAGTTGCGGGTCGTGACCTTTCGAGTTGGCGCCGCCGATCAGGTCGGCCTGGTTTTCCTTGTCGGCCAGCCAGCGCGCGGCGCTCGACGTAGCGCCTTTTTCGGACAGTACGAAGACGGAGGAGCCGCGCGCGCTTGGCTTGACGAAGGCGTCTGCATGAATGGAGACGAACAGGTCGGCGTCGACCTTGCGGGCTTTTTCCACGCGCTTGCCGAGCGGGACGAAGTAGTCGCCGTCGCGGGTCAGCATCACGCGCATGTTGGGGTGGTCTTCGAGCTTGTCCTTCAGGCGCTTGGCGATGGCCAGCACGATGTCTTTCTCGCGGCTGCCGCGTGCGCCCATGGCGCCGGGGTCTTCGCCGCCGTGGCCGGGGTCGAGGGCGATGGTGAGCATGCGGACCATTTTGTCCGGCGCGGGTTTGGCCGTTGGCTTGTGGCCTGCTGGCGCCGGGTCTGGCTCGGCAGCGCCCTGCCTGGACGAGGCGCCGCCCGGCGCGGATCCGCCGGATGCGGGGGCGGTGGGCTGGCTGGCGGGGCCTTGCGCGGCCGTGCCGCCCTGCGCGACGGTGCCGCCTGGCGCAGCCGTGCTGCCTTGGCCCTGCGCGAGGCCTGTGCCGGCCTGGCCTGGCTGGCGGCCGCCGGGCGCTGGCTGGCCAGGCTGCGGGACGTTGGACGCGGCGGCGGCATCGGCCGGCTTGTCATCCTGCGACCACTCGCCCTTTTCGATCAGTGCGGCAATCGGGTCGACTGGTTTGACCGGGTACAGGTCGAAGATCAGGCGATGCTTGTAGTTGCCGACCGGTTCCAGCGTGAAGACTTGCGGCGTCACTTTTTCCTTCAGGTCGAACACCAGCCGCACCACGTTCGGGCGGTTCTGGGCGACGCGCACTTCCTTGATATACGGGTCGTTGGCCTCGATCTTGGCGATCAGGCTTTTCAGCGTGGAGTTCAATACCAGGCCTTCGATGTCGACCACCAGCCGGTCCGGATCCGGCACCAGGAAGTGCCTGGTTTTCAGATCGGAATCGTTCTCCAGCGTGACGCGGGTGTAATCCTCCGCCGGCCAGACGCGCACGGCCAGGATCTGGGCGGCGTGCGCCATGCTCGGTGCCAATACGGACAGCAGCAGCGTGCCGCCAGCCTTGAGCACCGTGCGGCGGCTTACATGTTTGGGGCGAATTGGAGGCGTTGCAGGCATGACGTACCAAGAGCGGAAGACGGCTGCAATTCTACATCACGTCCCGCGCCGGCCACAGAGAGGTAAACATGAAGGTCGGGCGGCGGCAACACGCCATCGGCCTTCTCCGGCCACTCGACGATGCAGACGTTATCGCCGTTGAAATCTTCGCGGAAGCCGGCGTCGAGGAATTCCTCCGGGCTGCCCATGCGGTACAGGTCGAAATGCACCACGTTGCCAGGTTTGCCATCGACCTTCACGCGGTAAGGTTCGGACAAGGTGTAGGTCGGGCTCTTCACCGGCCCCACATGGCCAGCAGCATGCAGCAGCGCGCGGGTGAGGGCGGTCTTGCCGGCGCCCAGGTCGCCGTGCAGGTAGATCGCCATGCCGGGCAACAGGGCGCGCGACAGCGCTACGCCCAGGGCGGCGGTACCGGCTTCGTCGTGGAGGTGGGATTTAAAGTGCTGCATCGCATAGAATAGTGGTTTGGATTTCCCCGCATTGTAAGGCCGTGTCCCTTTCCCAAGCCAATTTAGACGAATTAGCCAGCCGCATCAAGGCATGGGGGCTGGAGCTCGGCTTCGCGGAAGTGCGCATTGCCGACATCGACCTGTCCGCCGCCGAGGCGGGCCTGCAGGCCTGGCTGGACGCCGGCATGCACGGGGAAATGGACTATATGGCAAGCCACGGCATGAAGCGCGCTCGCCCGGCGGAGCTGGTGCCCGGCACCGTGCGCGTGATCACTGCCCGCATGAACTACCTGCCCGGCGCCGCCGACGAGGACTGGCGCGAGCGAGAAACCGCGCGCCTGGCCGACCCGACGCAAGCGGTGATTTCGGTCTATGCGCGTGGCCGCGATTACCATAAGGTGCTGCGCGCGCGCCTGCAGCAGCTGGCGGACAAGGTGCGTGGGGCGGTCGGCGAATTCGGCTACCGCGTGTTCACCGATTCCGCGCCGGTGATGGAGTTGCCGCTGGCGGAAAAATCCGGCCTGGGCTGGCGCGGCAAGCACACCTTGCTGATCAACCGCAGCGCCGGCTCCATGTTCTTCATGGGCGAAATCCTGGTCGACCTGCCGCTGCCGGTGGACGAGCCGACCGGCGCCCACTGCGGCCAGTGCAGCGCCTGCATCGACGTGTGCCCGACCCAGGCCATCCTCGGCCCGGGCAAGCTGGATGCGCGGCGCTGCATCTCCTACCTGACCATTGAACTGAAGGGCGCCATCCCCGAAGACCTGCGCCCGCTGCTGGGCAACCGCGTCTACGGCTGCGACGACTGCCAGACCGCCTGCCCCTGGAACAAGTTCGCCCAGCGCGCCACGCTGCCAGATTTCGACGAGCGCCACGCGCTGGGCAGCGCCGGCATGATCGAGCTGTTCGCCTGGACGGAGGAACAGTTCAACCAGCGCATGGAGGGCAGCCCGATCCGCCGCATCGGCCATGAACGCTGGCTGCGCAACCTGGCGGTCGGCCTGGGCAACGCCGCGCGCATGGGCGCCAAGGGCGATGCCGCCATCCTGGCGGCGCTTGAAGCGCGGCGCGCGCACCCCTCGGAACTGGTGCGCGAACATGTGGAGTGGGCCATCCACCAACACCACTAGCATGCCGCTAGGGCATAATGAGCTGTCCTGGTCAAAAAGCCCGAGTAACAAATTGTCACCATTTGCGGAAGCTGTACAGAGTTATCGCGAGTTGTCTCCTTTGCATGTCTGGCGTCATGGCAGTGCGGCGGAAAAGCACGCCATTTTGGGCGGTTGGCTGCTGTTGCTGGTGCTCTGCGTCGGACTTGGCCTGGCGACGGTCAAATGGGGCTGGTCCGGGCTGCCTGTCGACATCGGCGGCGTGACTGCCTATGTCACGGTATATCCCCCACTGCCAATCTGCCTGCTGCTGACGCTGACCCTGGGCTGGTGGTGGGGCGCGATTCCCGCCTATTGCTCAACCCTGGTGCTGGCGCTGTACGCCGGCATGCCTTTGCAGTGGGCCTTGCTGTTCGCCTGCGCCAACCCGCTCGGCTTCACCATGATGGCGGTGGGCTACCGCGCCATCGTCATGCGGCGCGATTTGCGCAACCTGACCTCCATCCTGTTCTATGTCCAGCTCAGTTTCATCGCCAGCATTTTCGGTTCGGCCGGTGCGCTGATCTGGAGCTATACCAACCACCTGGCGCCGGGCGCGCAGCTGCCGATCTGGCAGGGCTGGTGGCTGGGCTCCTTCCTGCAAAGCGTATTCATTGGCGGTCCCGCCATGGCGCTGCTGTGGCCACGTGTGGCGCGCTGGCAGCTGGAACGCCAGGAACTGATGCGCAAGCGGCGCGGCGGTTCGCGCCGCTCGGTGCTGCGCATGCTGGCGGCGGTGGCGACCGGTGTGCTGGTGTATGGCTTTGTCACGATCCGCCTGGCGGAGGCCGACGCCGCCGGCACGGCGGAAGTGTTCCGCCAGACCGTGTGGATTTTCTACTGGGTGTTCGCAGCCATCATCGTGGTGATTGCCTTCTTCGGCTACCAGCTGTTCTCGCACTGGCAGGAGTCGACCGACGGCCTGCTGTCCGAACTGCAGCGCATGAACCTGGACCTGGAGCGCCTGGCCACCACCGATGCGCTGACCGGCCTGCTGAACCGCCGCGCCGCCGACCACCAGCTTGACATCGAATGGCACCGTGCGCGCCGCTCCGGCCATGCTTCGGCGCTGGTGCTGCTTGACATCGACCACTTCAAGCAGGTCAACGACCGGTATGGGCATCCGGGTGGCGATGCGGCCCTGCGTTCGCTGGCGGCCAGCATCCGTTCCGTCATGCGCGAAGTCGATGTGGCGGCGCGCTATGGCGGCGAGGAGTTCCTGATCGTGCTGCCGGAAACCGGACGCGAAGGCGCTTTCGTGTTCGCCGAACGCCTGCGCGAACGGGTGGCGGCCGCCGAGATTTGCCATGACGGCCAGGTGTTCCGCTGCCACATCAGCCTGGGCGTCGCGGTCAGCGACAAGTACGAGCCAAGTTTTGAGCACTGGGTGCGGCGCGCCGACCAGGCGCTATACCGCGCCAAGCAGGGCGGCCGCAACCAGGCCGTCATGGGCGTTTAGCGTTACGCAGCATCCATGCCGCGGCTACGGCCCATAGCAGCAGGGTCGCCAGCGACGCTTCCACGCCATAGGCGCCGCCGCTCAGCCACTCCGGACCGGACATCTGCACCTGCAGCCAGCCGCGCGCGGCGTGGCCGGAGACCGGAACGCCGATCACGCCGTCGAACAGATAATTCCACGCGAAGTGCATGCCAACCGGCAGCCACAGGCTGCGCGTCAGCATCCACGCGGCGCAGAAACCGAGGCCCGCGATGCCGGTGTTCAGCACCGCCAGCGCGGTCACGTGCTCGTTTGGCAGGTGGGCCAGGGCGAACAGCAGTACATTCGCCACCAGCGCGGTGCGGGTGCCCCAGCGCTCCTCGGTGACGCGGAACAGCACGGCGCGGAACAGCAGCTCTTCCATGATGGCGACCATGGCCTGCTCCGGCAGCGGTTTGAGCACCAGCGCGAAGGAAGCACTGCCGCTGACCGCCAGGGCGCCGGCCGCCATCAGCACGCCGGTGACCGCCATGGACAGCGCGGCCCCGATGCCGAGGCCGCGCAGCAGGTCAGGGATGCGGCCGGCCAGTGCGGCTTCCTGCGCGGCGCGCTGCTCGAAGCGGCGCACATAGAAGTTGTAGCCGCCCAGGCACAGCGCGGCGGCCAGCAGGTAAGGCCATCCCAGGCGCCACTCTTTGGCGACCAGGCCCTGCGCCAGCGCCATGGTGAGCAGCAGCGGCAGCAGCACGCAGGCGATGCCGGCGACGATGCGCACCAGCGGGTTGCGGGCCAGGCGCGTGCGCAGCGGCAGCGTGGACCCGGCGGCAGTGGCGGCAGGGATGGCATGCTGCATGGTTCTACTCCTTCGCTTTGCGGATACGTTCACCAAAAGGGCGGCGCTCCAATGCCTCAATGGCGCGCGCCAGCGTGTCGGACAGGGGATGCGGCAGTTCGGTGTCGAGGTCGTCGGCAGCGGCGGCGGTGGCGCGCCAGCAGGCCTGCAGCTTGGGCAGCAGGCGCTTGCCCTGGGCGCTTAGTACCAGCAGCTTCTGGCGCGCGTCGGTGGGGCTGGACTGGGCCACCAGCCAGCCTTCCTTCACCATCAGGTTGACGGTCTGCGTGGCGGCAGGCTGGGTGATGCCGGCCACTTCGGCGATCTGGCTGACGGTATGCGGCTTGCCGCCCGCCAGCGCGCGCATCACGGGCGTAAAGCGCGGGCGGTAATCCAGGCCTGCTTCGACGTAGGCATCCTGTACCGCTCCGTCCAGCAGTTCGATCAAATGGCGCAATTGGGTTCCGAGTCCTTGTTTCATGGACCCAGAATACCACATGTATAAGTGCTTATGTAATTATTTTAGGAGCCCGGCCAGTTCCACCGCGGTCTTGACCTGCATCTTGTCGAAGATATGGGCGCGGTGCACCTCCACGGTACGCATGGAGATGCCCAGTTCATCGGCCACCACCTTGTTCATTTTACCCGCCAGTATCAGCTCCAGCACTTCGCGCTCGCGGGTCGACAGCGTGGCCAGGCGCGCCTGGATGGCAGCTTTGCCGCCGGCCTGGCGCGAGGCGGCCAGGCCTTCCTGCACGCGGTCCATCAGCTGGTTGTCGTTGAACGGTTTTTCGAAAAAGTCGAAGGCCCCGCGCTTGAGGCTATCCACCGCCATCGGCACGTCGCCGTGGCCGGTCAGGAAGATGACGGGCAAGCGCGCCGTCAGGGCCTGCGCCGCCAGCTGGTCGAACACGGCGATGCCGCTGGTCTCGGGCATACGCACATCCAGCAGCACGCAGTCGCCTTCCGCATCGAAGCTGCCCGCCTGCACGAAGGCCAGGAAGGGCGCCGCGCCGTCGTAGGCAGTGGCGGCGATGCCGCGCGAGGAGGCGAGCCAAAGCAGGGCGTCGCGCACCACGGCTTCATCGTCAACGATATGTAGCATTCTGGGTGTCTCCGTTATCCGCCACCGGCCACCGGCAGCGTGAATGTGAATATGGTACCGCCTTGCGGGTTTTCGCGGTGCGTGAGTGTGCCGCCGTGGAATTCGATCGCCGTGCGGCAGATATTGAGCCCCATGCCCATGCCTTCCGCCTTGGTGGAGAAGAAGGGCGAGAACAGGCGCTCGGCCACGTCCTGCGGGATGCCGTGGCCGTTGTCGATGACCTGCACCACCACCATGCGCGCATCGGCATCGTGGTGGGCCACCACGCGCAGTACGCGTTTCAGCGGATGCGCATCGGCCATGGCCTCAATGCCGTTGCGGGTCAGGTTGAGCAGTACCTGCTCGACCAGCATGCGGTCGGCCCGCACCTGCGGCAGCGACTCGGGAATATCCAGCTGCAGCGAGACATGGTGCTGGCGCGCCTGCATTTCGATCAGGGCCAGGATGCTGTCCAGCATCGCCAGCAGCGCCACATCCTGCCGCTCCGTTTCGCGGTTCTTCACGAATTCGTGCACGCTGCGGATGATCTGGCCGGCGCGCTGGGCCTGGGCGCCGGCCTGCTCCAGCGCCGGCTTGAGCGTGGCCGCATCGCCGCCGCGCGCCAGCACGTTCAGCGCGCCGGTGGTGTAGCTCGAAATGGCAGCCAGCGGCTGGTTCAGTTCATGCGCCAGCATGGACGCAATTTCGCCCATGGTGGCCAGGCGCGCGCTGGCCTGCAGCTTTTCCTGGTGCTGGCGGTTCAGTTCCTCCATGCGCTTGCGGTCCGAGATGTCGAGGATGGAGCCCATGAAGCCCGTATGGTGTCCGGCCTGGTCCACCAGCGGCGCCTCGAACACCAGCACCGGGATGCGCGTGCCGTCCGGGCGCTGGAACACGGTTTCGAATTCCGGCGTGATGGAGCCGGCCAGCACGTTGGCCAGGCGGTTCTGGTACTCCGCCATGACGTCCGGCGCCCAATAGGGCATGGGCGGCGAACGTCCGATCAAGTCTTGCGCTGGATAGCCCACCATCTGGCAAAAGGCGGGATTGACGTAGGTGATGCGGCCCTCCAGGTCGCGCGCGCGCAGGCCGGTTACCAGCGAATTTTCCATCGCCGTGCGGAAGGCCATCTGCTGCCGCAGCTCGCCCTCTGCCGCCAGGCGCCGCGAGATGTGGCTCCACAGCGCGAACAGGCTCCATAACAGCGCAAGCGACAGCGCCACCACCGAGCCGACCAGCAGGTTGGGCAGCAGCTTCGGTTCCGCCTTCACGCTGTCGGTCATCAGGGTGATGGAGGCGCCCGGCAGGTCGAGCGCACGCTTGTGGGTGTACACGCCGTGGCCCTGGCCGGCGGCGCTGCGGCTGGCCAGCACCTTGTCGTCGCGGTCGAGAAGACTGATCTGGTTGTCCTGCGCAAACCACCACGGCACCATTTCATCGAGCAGGCTACTGAGCTGGAAGGTCGCCACCAGGCTGCCCTGCCACTCGTCGCCGTGATAGACCGGGACGTACAAGTCCATCATCAGCTGCGCCGGCCCCGCCTCGGGCTCGGCGTAGATCGGGCTGCGCGAGCGGCGCGCGCGGTCCTGGGTGGCCAGCGCGGCCTGGCTGAGACCAGCGGGGGCGCCCGACGGCGCGGCGCCGGCGTCGCTGCTGGCGACAATGCGGCCGTCGGGCGCCAGCAGCACCACCTTTTTCAGTTCCGCCCCGTTCTTCAGGATGCGCGCCATGCGCTGCTGCACCTCGCCCGCGGGCAGGCGGCCGCCGGCGATGTCGTTGGCCAGGCCGCGCAGGCTTTCCTCATGCCGTCCAAGCTGGAAGCGGATCGATTGCTCCACCCACAGGGTATCGGCGATCAGCTGCTCCTGGCGCTCCGTGCTTTCAAGCTGGCGCGCCTGCCATGGCAGCCAGAATACGATGGCGACGAACAGCAGCACCAGCACGACCGGCAACAGCCAGCGCACAGGGGAGGGGAGGAAGATACGTTTGGACATGCGCCGAGGGTAGCGAATCCTGTTGCCGGTTGTATTGTGGTTTTCCACAGTTGTGTGCCAATATTTCACTGCACACAATGTATGTTGAGAATAATAATGCACAAATATCGCCGGGAGACGCCATGCATCTGAAGACCCTCCTGGCCGCCTTCGGCGCGGCCGTCCTTGTCACGTCCCAAGCGTTGGCACAGGCGCCCATCGTCATCAAATTCAGCCACGTGGTAGCGCCGGATACGCCCAAGGGGCAGGCGGCGGAACGCTTCAAGCAGCTGGCGGAAAAAGCCACGCGCGGCCGCGTGAAAGTCCAGGTCTTCCCGAACAGCCAGCTGTATAAGGACAAGGAAGAACTGGAGGCCCTGCAACTCGGTGCGGTGCAGATGCTGGCGCCCTCGCTGGCCAAATTCGGCCCGCTCGGCGTGAAGGAATTCGAAGTCTTCGACCTGCCCTACGTCTTCCCCAACAAGACCGCCCTGTACAACGTGACCGAAGGGCCGATCGGCAAGAGCCTGCTGCAAAAGCTGGAGAGCAAAGGCATCACCGGCCTGGCGTACTGGGACAATGGATTCAAGATCATGTCGGCCAACCGGCAGCTGCGCGTGCCGGCCGACTTCCGCGGCCTGAAGATGCGGATCCAGTCGTCCAAGGTGCTGGACGCGCAGATGCGCGCCCTGGGTGCGGTGCCGCAGGCGCTGGCCTTCTCCGAAGCCTATGTCGCGCTGCAGACCGGCGTGGTGGATGGCACCGAGAACCCGCCATCCAATATGTACACCCAGAAGATGCATGAGGTGCAGAAGCACCTGACCATCTCCAACCACGGCTACCTGGGCTACGCCGTCATCGTCAACAAGAAGTTCTGGGATGGACTGCCGGCCGACATCCGCAGCCAGCTGGAAGCGGCGATGAAAGAAACCACCACCTACGAAAAAGCGATTGCCCAGCGCGACAACGATATGGCGCTGGAAGCGATCCGCAAATCCGGCAAGACCCAGATCACCACCCTCAGCGCGCAGGAACAAGCCCTGTGGCGCAATGCCCTTTTGCCGGTGCAGAAGCAGGTGGAAGACCGCATCGGCAAAGACCTGATCCAGGCGATCAACCGCGAAACAGCCAAGTAAACTCCCCGCTGTCAAGTTGCTCAAAATAAATAACGATATTTGAAAAGAGATCGGTTACTATGGCGACGCCCCTGAACGGTGCAGCATGCACCAAGGTGGCAAAGGACACGAGTTTAGTGGGGAGTGAAGAAGAAGAATTAGCAGCGCGGCTGCGATAGATAGAGGAGACACGACGCCTGACAGTATGCAGTTGGCCATCGCCACAAGCGGGGTTAAACGGCCGGGGCGGCGAAAAAAAGACTCAAGACGCACCTTCGGGTGCGTTTTTTTTTGCCCTATCCTGGCGCGCTGGTGTAGCATGAATGCCACAGTATGAATGGAGCAACCGTGACGGAAATACAACAAGGCGGCCGCGATTTCGCCGCCATCATCCACCTGCCGTTCGGCGCGATGGGGATTGGCGCCGCCGGCGCCGTGGTGACGGAAATGTTCTACCTGCCCGCCGATACGCCGGAAAAGGCGCCCACCAATGCCGTGGCCGAACTCGCGGCGCAGCAGCTGCTGGCCTACTGCGCCGATGCCGACTACCGCTTCGACCTGCCGCTGGCGCTGCGCGGCAGCGAATTCCAGCGCCGCGTGTGGCAAACCCTGCGCGATATCCCGCGCGGCCAGGTGCGCACCTACGGCGAGCTGGCCAAACACCTGGATTCGGTGGCGCGCGCCGTCGGCCAGGCCTGCCGCAGCAACCCCTTCCCGCCGCTGGTGCCTTGCCACCGCGTGATGGCGGCCGACGGCATTGGCGGCTTTGCCGGCAGCGATGACCAGAACGGCTTCACCCTTGGCGTGAAACGCTGGCTGCTGGCGCACGAAGGACACAAAGAGTACCAATGGCAGCAGGCAACCTTGCTCTGATCGACGAGTTCTGCGACAGCTTGTGGCTGGAAGACGGGCTGTCCAAGAATTCCCTCGACGCCTACCGGCGCGACCTGACCGCCTTCGCGCGCTGGCTGGAAACCGCCCGCCCCGCCGTGGCCGGCCTGCACGCCGCCGGCACCGCCGACTTGCAAGCCTATTTCGCCGCCCGCCATGAAGACACCAAGGCCAGCTCGGCCAACCGCCGCCTGTCGGCGCTGAAACGCTTCTACCAGCTGGCGCTGCGCCAGCGCTATATCTCGGAAGATCCCTGCCTGCGCATGGACTCGGCCAAGCAGCCGCTGCGCTTCGTGCACACCCTGAGCGAAGCCCAGGTGGAAGCGCTGCTGGCCGCGCCGGACTTGCGCACCCCGCTCGGCATCCGCGACCGCACCATGCTGGAACTGATGTATGCCAGCGGCCTGCGCGTGTCCGAGCTGGTGGCGCTGAAAACGCTCGAACTGAGCATGAACGACGGCGTGCTGCGCATCACCGGCAAAGGCGCCAAGACCCGCCTGGTGCCGTTCGGCGAGCAAGCGCGCTTATGGATCGAACGCTACCTGCGTGAAGCACGCGGCCAGATCCTCAATGGCCAGCAGGACGACGCCCTGTTTGTGACCGGACGCGGCGGGCCGATGACGCGGCAAATGTTCTGGGTAGTGGTAAAGAAACATGCCGTGAAGGCCGGGATCACCGCACCGCTCTCACCGCACACCTTGCGCCACGCCTTCGCCACCCACCTGCTGAACCACGGCGCCGATTTGCGTGTGGTCCAGCTACTGCTTGGGCACTCGGATATTTCCACCACCCAGATTTACACCCATGTAGCGCGGGAGCGCCTGAAGCAGCTGCACGCCCAGCATCACCCGCGCGGCTGAAACTGCTCCTTAATGCATGGTGGAGGCGCCCTCATGGCCGCCCTTGCCGTGGCCATGGTGGCGCTTCTCCGAGCCATGCTGGGGCGGCTGTTCTGTTTGCTCGGCCGGTTCTTCCCCGGTAGGCGCTTGCGCCACTTGCGTTTGAGACGACAGTTGCAGGATGTCCTCACTGAGGCGCTTGGATTCATCCATCACCGCGCGCACCCAGGCAAGGCTTGCATCACTGCAGCGGCGCCAGGAGTCCAAATACATGCGCTGCACATGGCTCAGGTACTCAAAGTTTTGCATATCTCCTCCTTTGAAGTGGAACAGGTAGACTAGTCACCTGAAGGCGTCGGAGTTTGACATGGATCAAATGCGTATGCCCACACCGGAGTCACCATTGCTCCAGACCATCAACAGGAGGGTAGCAAATGGCTAAGACGAATTTCCAGTATGAAAAGCGGCAGCGCGAACTGGAGAAAAAACGCAAGGCGGAAGAGAAAGCGCAGAAAAAGCTAGCGGCGAAGCACCAGCCTGCCGGCGAACAGGAAGCCGACGAAGCCGGTTACGAGACAGCCGAAACCGACAGCA